>JAKFUT010000335.1 GCA_021732565.1 Candidatus Obscuribacterales bacterium | reverse complement strand
AAGAGGTACTTGGTTCGACGAATCACCACCTCTTCGCGGTGGCGAATAAACTCATCGATCAATCCAGACAATGAAAGTGTTGCCGGCAGCCCACTGGCCGGGCTCTTCTTGCCTTCGCCACCCTCGACGGGGCGAGCCGGAATCAGCGCCAGAGTGTTTACGGCAAACGACTGTTGCAACTGAGTGTGCTTGTACAAATTGTTCAACACTACTTCCGGGTGTGCATCGCGCTTCAGTTCGATGACAACCCGCAAACCTGTACGATCTGTTTCATCATTAACATCACTTATGCCGACAATTTTTTCGTCCTTCACCAGGTCGGCAACTCGCTTGGTGAAAGCCTCCGGTCCAACCATATAAGGCAACGACGTAACGATGATTCCCATGCGCGATTGGCGCCCGCCGGATCCTGGAATTTGTTCGATAGTTGCAACACCGCGTACGGGAATTGATCCTCTTCCCGTGTTGTAGGCTTCGCGAATTCCATCGCGGCCCATAATGATGCCGCCGGAGGGGAAATCGGGTCCTTTGATGTAATCCATCAGACCCATGGAATCCAGCCCTGGATTATCAATCTTAGCAATCACCCCATCCACAACTTCACGCAAGTTGTGTGGAGGAATGTTAGTCGCCATACCCACGGCAATTCCAGACGATCCGTTGAGCAAGAGCATCGGCACCCTGGAAGGCAAGACCACCGGCTCACGAGTTCTCTCGTCGAAGTTAGGTCGAGTATCCACTGTTTCGCTGTCGATATCGGCCAGTGTTTCCATGGCCAGATGCGTCAATTTACACTCTGTGTAACGCATTGCCGCAGGGGGATTATCGAGATCTCCGAAGTTACCGTGCCCATTTACCAGCAAATAGCGGCTGGCGGTCGGCTGGGCAAGCCGCACCAGTGCTTCATAGATCGACGAGTCACCGTGCGGGTGATAATTACCCATTACATATCCGACAGCATTGGCAGCTTTACGAAAGCGTTCATTCGGCGCCAAACCTAATTCGTACATGCCGTATATAATGCGCCTGTGTACAGGCTTCAGCCCGTCGCGCACATCAGGTATAGCCCGACTGACTATGACAGACATCGCATAATCGATAAACGACTTGCGCATTTCGTCGCGCAATTCAACCGTGACAATTCTCTCGCCGCTACTCAAGACGCCGTCTCCACCTGCAAACTAGCAACCGAATACAAAATCGGATTATAACATGCGGTGGAATTGCACTTCTGAAGCGGCGTTCAGGCGTGTAGACACTTATTTGCTTGTCAGTATTTTCACGCGACGGCAGCGGGTCTTTGCTACTACAGTTGTGTGTTCGACGATTTCCAAGTGCAAGATGATATTACCTGGAGCTGACGCTGCTTCAATCAGCAAAAGCCATGCCGTTACTATGTTGGGGATCTGTTGTTATCCATGGGCGGCCGAGCCTGCCGAGCTGGTATGTAACATCTCTCGCGGCGACAACTTTGTTCAAACCATAAGCGAATAACAAACAGCTCATCTAGAAAGAAGGCACCCCTTCTCAACAAGAAAATTTACAGCGCCAGATCAGCTATTCAATGAAGGCTCTCTTTGTGGCACACTTGTCAGTTCACTCGACATATTGGGGGAGAGGGAATGCCTGTGACAGCGCCTGAAGGTGGCAGACTACGCAGCGAAAGGCTGCGAAAGCTCAAAGAGCTTCGTGAACAAGGCGTTAACCCCTACCCTTACAGTTTTAGACGAACTCATCTTGCGCAGGAGCTGCAGCTCAAGTACGCGGAACTACCTCCCGATACCGAGACAGAAGATGTCGTAAAGGTTTGTGGGCGAATACTAAATGAACGCAACACCTGGCTGTTTGTCGATGTTTTCGATGAGTCGGGAAAGATTCAGCTCTTTTGTCATAAACAGAGTCTGCCCCAAACAGATATCGAAAGACTTCGCCTTTTAGATAAAGGTGATTTCATTGGAGCCACAGGCACAATTCGCCGCACCAAATCCGGTGAACTGTCTGTACGCGTGACGTCATATGAAATCCTCGGTAAGTCTCTACTCCCGTTGCCGCTCACCTGGGACGGCTTCACCGATGTGGAAGCCCGTTATCGACATCGCCACGTGGATATGATTATTAATCCATCTGTGCGCGAAACTCTTAAGAAAAGAAGTATCGCCATACGAACCATGCGCGAGTTCCTCGATGCACGCGGTTTTTTTGAAATGGAAACACCGGTGCTCCAGGTCGAAGCGGGAGGCGCTGATGCTCGCCCATTCACAACTCATCACTACGCGCTAGACATCGATCTCTACATGCGCATCGCCACCGAGCTTCACCTCAAACGTCTCATTATCGGCGGGTTTGAGAAAGTGTATGAGATCGGGCGCATCTTCCGAAATGAGGGGATCAGCACCCGGCATAATCCCGAATTTACGATGCTTGAGCTCTATCAATCATATGGTGATTATCTTGAGCTGATGGACTTCACCGAAGAGATGTTGCTGCACATCGTTGAAAAAGTATGCGGTGGACCACAGGTTCAATATCAAGGCACCATGATTGATTTCACGCGTCCGTGGAGGCGCGTGACGATGCGCGACGCAGTACTGGAAGTAACGGGCGTTGATGCCAACGCTATCACCACCATGGATGAAGCGCGAAAGTGTGCCGCCGAACTCGGCGTGGAGTTACAGCATCAGGAAACACCGGCCGAAGTGATCAATGCCATCTTCGAACAAAAAGTCGAGAAGACTTTGATCCAACCTACATTTTTGATTGACTACCCCGTAGAAATTTCTCCCTTGACCAAACGCCATCGCAGCAATGAAGCTCTGGTGGAACGCTTTGAATTGTTCATGTACGGCCGCGAACATGCAAACGGCTACAGCGAACTTTCAGATCCGCTCGATCAACGGCAGCGCTTGGAAGACCAGGCTCGGCGGAAAGCAGAAGGAAATGAAGAGGCTCAGCCTCTCGACCTCGATTTCATCGAAGCGATGGAATACGGCATGCCTCCAACAATGGGCATCGGTGTCGGTATCGACCGATTGGCGATGCTGCTCACCAATTCGCCTTCGATTCGCGACGTCATTGCGTTCCCGACGATGAAGCCGAAAGAGCCCGAAGGTGCTTGAGTGTTGGTTCCAGTTCGGGCTCCGCTTCGGATTTCGGTTTCGACATCAAGTTCTGGTTCCAGTTCGGTTTCGAATTCGAATGAAACAGGCGAACCATCGTAAGAGGTGCAGTTCACAATGAGGGGATCCGCATCAAGTATTCCAAGTTGGCATATTATCTGGTGCAAAAATATTCCAATTTGGAATTTAATTGCAAGTTGGAATACTTTGACGCTCAAAAGTATTCCAACTTGGAATATCCTTTCTTTCCGGGCAAAAATGCGTTACCACGAACTGAAGTCCACAATGATTTGCACGACCACCTTCTTTCGCGACTGCTTCGCAACATGATTGCATTGGCATGAAGCCAAAAGAAGCCCCGGTCGACGACGGTTCAAATACAGAACGAAGCTTGATATTGCCGTATAATCAGCAGGGGAGCGGTTCAGCAAACAGGGGTTACGAAATGAGCATCCTCAAGCTGTACAGATACAAACATCTGATTGTAATTCCGACCATAGCTACCACCGCAGAAGGTCTGCTGGTCGAGAGCATTCCAGTGCAAATTTGTGACGTGGATGATCCGGCGCTTCCCTCCGTGATCGAAGATTGTCTATTGCACACCCCCGAATTAGAGGATCAGGACGAGGCAGATCAAAGCGGTCCCAAGTCGGTTGTGGTTGAAGCACTTAAATTGAAGAAATGGCGAGACCTGGAACAGAATGCCCTGCTTTACATGGTGCATCGCTCCAGCTCAGCGGTGGAAGTTCATGTCACCGGCCGCGGTGACGACGGTTTTTGGAAACGCGACGACTCGCTCAGGCTTTCCTATCCTCAAGACGAATCAACGGGTTCCCTGGCGCAAAAATTGGCGAAGGTAATGAAGGAAAGGAAGCCGCTGGAAGAGAAGCCGATTCGCTTGCTCGGGGGGCCGGCTCCAGCTCTTCCTCCGCCATCAGAACCAACTCTATAAAGTGAACAAGAGCTAAGCTAACCCCCTTCTCAGCCTGTGCAGTCAGGCGACTACTCAAATCGATGACGGTTGCCTTGAGCGTCGCGATAATGAAGTAGCTTGCCAAATTCGGTTGTGTGAGTGGCACCGCTCTTCTGTTTCACTTCCATGCTACCGTTCTGATCCAAACGTAGCTCCTGACCATCTGCAAATTTTATTTCCATCGATCGACCATCTCTCGTGACGGTGGCGATTGTTCCATCCTTATAGAGATAACGCGTAGTTCCGCCTTTCCCTTCATATACATCAAAGGGAGCAATGTATTCTCCGCCGGCACCATATCGAGCCGGAGCTCCGTCAAGCTCGAACGGTGCTCGGCCAGTATCGCCTGTCATGTCGGCATGTTGGCCCGACCGATCAACCTTGCCGCCTTTCAAATTGAAAACACTGCCATCTGGTCCTTTAAGTTCAAATGTCGGCGCGGATTCACTGGTGAAGTTGAGTCGAAGTTCCGTTAAAGTGATGCCACCGGAGAGAGACATGCTATTCTCCGCAGTTCCGCTAGAATCGGAGTAGTTTCTAACGACACTGCCGTCAGGGTATATGGTTTCCGTATTCACATATTGTCCGTCTTGTTTCCATGAGTGCTGACTGTATGTTGTTTCGATTCGCCCGTCAGGTCGATAAATCTGTTCAACGATGGCAGGATTTTCTCCTCGCACATAAATGATGTCTTTTGGATTTTGTTGTCTGGCGCGCTGCGCAGCTGCACTTCCTTGCCCTTCGTTGACTTCAATGAAGCGCACCTTTTCGCCATCGACGAAATCATATCCCTCAGCTTTTACCGGGCCCTCTCTGTACTGCTTACACCAGGTTCCATCCGATCTTTTCTCGAAAACCGACAAGGGACCTTGCGAGAATTGCATAGTTTCGTGTTGAATGACAGGTCCTTTACCGGGGGCGTCGTGAGTGACTTTGCGCCGCGCCAGATAACCATCCACCATCATATACTCGCCACTGCGAGAGACATCGGGAAACTCGCTAGTTGTCTTGTTGGTAGATTTTTGTACCGTGCGAACTTCTCGGTAGAGCTTCTCGTGAACGATGTCGAGTTTCTCTATGTCGTAAACCGTTCGAACAGGATCATCGGTAATTACCGTTCCATCGGGTTTCTCCGTGATCGTCCTACCCTCTGCCGGATACTCGGTAACCACAGTGCCGTCCTTCAGCTTACTGGTTTTTTCTCCATTCCAGAACTCCGTTATTTTTGATCCATCCAGTCGTTCTGTCACCTGACGCAAGTCGCCTCTTCCCGGCGGGTACTCGGTAACCTTGCTGCCATCGGTATTTATGGTCTTCTTCACTCCGTCTACACGTTCATAAACTTTCGTGCCATCCGTTTTCGTGAGAATGCGACGTGTGCCGTTAGACCCTCCGGCCGGAAACTCTACAACAGTGGTGCCATCCGCAAGAACCCGCTTCGAACGCTCATTAACTAAGAACTCAGCCGGAACCTCAGACCGTCCCGCCGAACTATCTTTCACTGGTTCCGGTGAAGGACGATTGGCTACCGCCTCGACAAGCTTGACGCCATCTTGGGCCTTGACTGAAACGTTGCGACCCGCCACAAGCTCAGGCGTTTGTTCGCCGATTCTGTCGACCACTGCGCTGCGACTCGTCCCGGCGTCACCAAAACGAGCGGCCGCAATATTGCCGGCTCCCAGCAGGCCTCCCACCGTCGAGAATGTGTAGATGGACTTCCCTGTATCACGCAAACTGGCGAATCCTTTTCCGGATAACAGCGATTCGCAATGAGCATGCACGAATCCGGCCGGTATACCAGACAAAACATTGCCTACCACTTCATTTTTCAATAAGGCACCACCCCATTTCCCCCCTTTGTCCAACGATTGACCGAAGGATCGCAAGCCGACCGTGCCGGCCGCCAACGTACCAAAGGTGAGCCCCTGCACCACCGCGTTATTACCGCGCGCCTGCCAAAAATTGTCGCCTTCCTTAACCGGAGTGAACACACCTCCAAGTACAACACCGGTCAATGCCGTTTTATAAATTTCTTTTCGCGATAAGGCTGTGAGTTCGGTCTGAGTTAAACGTTCTGTATCGCCTGCACGGGGAGCACGACGAGTAAGTAATGAGAAAGCCACCAGATCTGCGGCCAGTCCCGCCGCCGAACCCAACTGCTGCGCGTGCCATTCTGATGATCCAAAAACAGTTTCACGGGGCGCCGACATAAACTGCACGTTTGGAAGAAGTTTCGTACCTCCATCCAAACCGACAAGTGAGCCAACATCAGCAGTGGCATGATCGATGAGTTGAGCCGCACCGCTAAGAGGCGACTGCAAGGCGGAGTAACAGAACGAGCGCAAGAGTTCTTCGCCGCACCCTGATTTTTGTTCAAGCAAATCTTTATTGTTGGAAAGTTTAAAACTCTCCCCTGCCAGCGTCTGTTCTCCCATCGTCTCCACCGAACAATTTGACATTTCCACTACCATTCTATTGGCGGATAATCATTAGCACGATTCGTAGAATCCGCACACCCCGGCGGGTCACCATACCTGCCAACGGGGCACTAGCGGCAGTTCCCGCATGTCGCGCCGACACACATTAAAGAAATAACAGCTATTCAGCACATAATAATTACACCGACTTCAGGGGTGCAATTACGTAAACTCCACAGCTATTTGCCCCAGAACTAAATGTCCCTGTAACAAGTTTTATAGATTGTCAAAAGAAGTTTCACCCAACGCGCCTTCTCTGCACATCTGATTCTATTAGCCTCCCGGCGGTGCGGCTCAGAGATTGAACCAATGATTTTCCCTGTGGAACACTACTAATGGCGCATGCCAAAATTGCAAACTGATCATTCTATTGAAAATAGTCTTGCAGTAGCAATAGACGTTAATTTGTTTGCCGGTCGGTTTTCCAAATACCGGCATTATCTTGTCGCAGTGGTGTTTTCCATCACAAAGCCCACTTATCGGCAGACTCTTCAATTTGTTTGCTGGTCGGTTTTCCAAATACCGGCATTATCTTGTCGCAGTGGTGTTTTCCATCACAAAGCTCCACTTATCGGCAGACTCTTCAATTTGTTTGCCGGTCGGTTTTCCAAATCCGTGCCCGGTGCTTGTTTCAATTCTGATCAGCACCGGTGCAGTTCCTGTCTGTGCAGACTGAAGCGCAGCCATGAATTTGAAACTGTGCGCGGGAAAGACCCGGTCGTCATGATCTCCTGTGATTACCAGAGTCGCAGGATAACGAGCAGGTCGAACATTATGAAGCGGCGAGTAAGCATGTAAATAGGCAAAGGCTGCAGCATCATCGGAAGAACCGTATTCGCCAGTCCATGCATGACCAATGGTAAATTTATGATAGCGCAACATATCCAGCACGCCCACCTCGGGCACTGCAGCCCCGAAGAGTTCAGGCTGTTGCGTGAGTGCAGCACCAATTAGCAGTCCGCCGTTGCTGGCACCATTGATCGCCAGCATTTTGGAACTGGTGTATTTTTGATCAATTAACCAATGTGCTGCAGAAATAAAATCATCAAACACATTTTGTTTCTTCTCTTTCATTCCGGCCTTGTGCCACTCTTCACCATACTCGCCACCGCCACGAAGATTTGGCAAAGCAAAAATGCCACCTCTTTCGAGCCATGCGATAATATCCGGTCTAAATCGGGGCAACATGGCGGCGTCAAAACCACCATATCCATAGAGAAATGTCGGATGTGGTCCCGCTGCCAACTCCAGGTCTTTCTTGCGTACGAGAAACATCGGGATTTGAGTTCCATCCTTGCTCTTGTAGAACACTTGTGACGTGACAAAGTTGGTTGGTTCAAACGCCACTGCGGGTTTTGCAACAAGCTGATTATTCTTAGACACAACATCAAATTTATAAACAGCTGGAGGTGTCGTGAAACCAGAGAAACTATAAAACACCTCAGTGTCAGTCTGCCTTCCAATAAACGAGCTAATGGCACCAAGCGCGGGCAGTGGCAGTTCACCTGCCGGTTTTCCTTGAAGCGAAAACAGCCTTACCACGGAGTGCGCATCCACAAGATAATGCGCCAACAGCGACTGGTCCGCGGCAGCTACCTCGCTCAAGATATCGGCCGATTGTGGAATGACTTCTTGCCAGTCCGCCCGCTGCGGTTTTCGAATATCGATAGCGATCACGCGGCCTCGCGGTGCATTCAAATTAGTCTCAAACGAAAATAGCGGCCCGTCATTGCAGATAA
The DNA here is from genome assembly GCA_021732565.1 of Candidatus Obscuribacterales bacterium. Lineage (GTDB taxonomy): Bacteria > Cyanobacteriota > Vampirovibrionia > Obscuribacterales > Obscuribacteraceae > JAKFUT01. The sequence goes on along the minus strand of JAKFUT010000335.1, from coordinate 5,261 downwards.
ACGAAAACTTTCCTTCCCACGTATCAATCAAGTGTACAAGAGGGGAATCCGCCCGCCGCAAATCCTTGTAATAGACTAGATTCTCGGGATTAGTGTTGCGAAAAACCTGAACAATCAAGTAGTTGCCATCTTCAGTAACCCCGCCGGAGAATGACCATTCCTTTTCAGCAGGATTATCAGCAATCAGCACGTCATTTTTTTGTTCGGTCCCCAATTTGTGAAAGTACAAAGCATGATAATAATTTGTGTCTTTTAGTTTGTTCGTGGATTCCGGAAATCGACCATAATACACCCCGGTGCCGTCTTTGGTAAAACTGACGCCCCCGAATTTGATCCACTGAAGCTGATCTTTGAGTTCCTCGCCGGTATCCATGTTCTTAAAGTGCCAATCCGTCCAATCAGAACCGGCGCTAGACAAACCGTAGCCCAGCAGCTTGCCGTCATCGCTAACTTCATAGCCAGCCAGGGTTACAGTTCCGTCTTTCGCCATAGTGTTTACATCCACCACGACAGTAGCACCTTCACCTTGCGGGTTCTTAGCGCAATACAATACCCGTTGATTTTGCAATCCTGTAAGACGCGTGTAGAAGTAGCGCTGTCCGCGATGAACCGGCGGAGAAAGTTTGTCATAGTTCCACAACTCTGTAAGACGTTTCTTGAACTCCCCTCGCGAAGGCAACTTATCTAAATAGTTTCGGGTCACCTGATTCTCGGCTTCAATCCACGAACGCGTTTCAGCTGATTCGTTGTCTTCAAGCCATCGATACGGATCAGCTACGTTTGTGCCGTGATATGTTTCTATCAAGCTCTCTTTTCTCGACGCCGGATATTTACCACCGGTGGAGGGCATCGCCACATCACCGGCGGTGGCAAACAAAAGAGGAATCAGTAGCGCAAACTTCATGGACAACCTCCAACTGCAAGTATCAGCGCTAAACGTCTAACCGCATAGCCCATGGTTCGAACCAAATTATACGCTCACGCCAAGAAATCATTCTGAAATTCGCAAGGATCAGTCGATCTTCAATGTCCACGAGGACAGATGCCACAAAATCCGCCTGTATTCGGCTAGAATGGGCATCAATTACCGTAACTCCTTAGCCGATCGTCCCAAGGTTCGGTGAAAGAACCATGAAGCGGGTATATCTCATGCGTGTAGGCATCTTCTCCGTTGTCGATCATTATCCGGCTCAATCCGGTAGATCAATTCCGCAGTTCTATACTGAACTGATCGAACAAGCACGACAATCCGAAGAACTTGGCTTCGATTCATTTTGGATCGCTGAACATCACTTTCACGAGTACGGAGCAGTACCTCGCCCCGCGATACTTCTAGCTGCAATGGCTGGCGTGACTCATCGAATTAAATTGGGGTCGGCAGTTATTGTTCTGCCGTTTGATCATCCACTGCGAATCGCTGAAGACCTGGCAATGGTAGATATTCTCTCCAATGGACGATTGATAGTGGGAGTGGGCAGCGGCTATCTCCAACATGAGTTCGAGGGATTCAATCTAAGCCCGTCGCATAAGCGGGAGCTGTTCGATGAATCACTACAGATACTGCAGCTTGCCTGGACAGGCAAGAAATTCTCCTTCCACGGAAAGCACTATCAAGTAAATGATGTGGCATTAAATGTAGTACCGCTTCAGAACCCTTCTCCTGAAATTGCAATCGCTGTTTTGCGAAACGAATCAGCCCCGTTTGTCGGCGCGAAAAAGTTTCCCATGATGACCATTCCGTATGCGACCACCGAGCGGCTCGACGAACTGGGCGAAACAGTTACGGCTTTTCGATCTGCTTTCGCAAAGAGCGGTGGCACAATGGAGCTTGCCCGAACGTATTTCGGACTGCATACTTATTGCGCTACCACCACGGAACAAGCTCGGCACGAATGTCGCCAGTGGATGGATCGGTATGTGCAAACTCGTCTGTATGCAAAACAGCGCTCTTTTGACACTCTCATTGAAAAGAACTTGATTGCTTGCGGAGATCCCGAAGAGGTGCTGCGAGTAGCACGATTGTACTCTTCAGCCGGGCTGACCGACTTTCTCGCGATCACGAATTTTGGTGGCATGCCCGCCGAAAACGTAGTGTCCTCCATGGCACTGCTGGCACGCCATGTGCTTCCCAAACTGATTTAGAACTGGACTCACTGATCGACTTTTCCTCAAGTGCATTAGAACCGCCAAACAAAAATCCTTTCTCTTTGCGCGAAGTTGCTCCAATAGCGACTCTAGATAAGCCCGTTGTTGTTGATCAGTGGAGACCACCTGATTTTTTGCGGGAGTCGACTTGCATGTGCCATGCACATTGTCGGCAGACCAGACACATTGCACAAAGGACGTGCCAGCCTGGCTAGCGATGGCGTCGCACCATTATGTTGGGAGTCAACTTGAAAGAAGGAGCCCAATCAACTTGGAGCTTTCCGAAATTATCGAACGAATACGGCCCGGCAAGCTGACCTGAGCGAAAGCATCCGCGAGACTCAGGAAGGCGATTGCGCGTTGCGCCCAATCACGGGAGAAAGCTCCTGCCTCAATTCGCTTCGCTCCAACTATGGCGGTTCCTGACTAGGATTATTCAGTACTGATGTCGCCTCAAGACAATTACGTAGCAGGCTGAACTCGCCCGCGCAATTCCCGCAGCGCTTCCATGACTTCATTTGGATGGGTAAACGGTATCATGTGACCGGCGTTCTCAATAACCTTCATCTCAGCCGACGGGATCGCTTTCTTCAACCGCATGGCTTGATTGTCTGCATACAGCAAGCGATCTTTATCACCGCATAAGATAGACACGGGTGCAGCGACGCTGCAGTACATATCGGATATCTGCTCAATAGAAGCATTGATGCAAAGCTCATCGCGGGCAAAAGACATCAACTGGCCCGGTCGCAGCAACATCGAAGCAAATGCTTCAAGATAATCTTTTGGCGGTTTCTGTGGATAGAATGCCCGCTCAAGGGCGCGGTCGATTCGAGTGCGTCCGAACAACATCAGCAGTCTGGCTACCACATCGCCAAGAAACGGCAGTGACAGTGTTCGATAGAATGCTTCAGTTTGAAGTTCATGCGTATAGAACCCTACAGGAGCCACCAGAAGCAGCCCGGCCACATCATTGGGATAGCGCAAAGCATGATTGAGAGCCAAGAGGGCCCCCCAGGAGTGTCCGAGAACCAGAGCTCTCTTCACGCCTAGACGCTTAAATGCGCCATGGAGTATCGCCGATTGCCTATCCAGATAGCGAGAAGTCCCTGCCACCGGCTCTGAGTAGCCGTGACCAGGGCGGTCAAAAACATAAGTGCGAAACTCAGCCGCCAATGTGTCAAGCATAGACATCTCAAAATCGGCGGCGCTCCCGTCGTTTCCATGCAACACCACCAGCGGAAATCCATTTCCGGCAGACAGATAGTGCAAACGCACTCGAAGTACTTCCAGAAATCTTCCGCCTGGAGGGAATCGGGACTCCGCACGGTCTGTCAGACTGTCGGTCCACAATTTGACCAGTGCCGCTGCCGCCGACGTGACAGTAACCGCCAGCAACGCTCTCTGAGTTGCGCTTCGCGAGAATGGTGCCAGCACGTTGATACCTCCAGAGGGTAAGAACCGCCCCAATGATAGCACTAGCGGGCGCCTCCATTGCTAACTGGCAGGAAACCAGGGGGACAGTCACATATCGTTCAGTGCATTGCTCCTCCAAGACTACCGTATCCACTACATTTAGAGATTCGACACAAATCAGGCAAAGGTTTACCATTCTTCGACGTGCAATGTTTCCCCCGCCCCGCGGAGGGGTGCCGACAACATTCAGGAACCAGCTTGAGACGTTTCGAGTAGTCCCTAAAACAAAATAGTGTATGCCAGGACGAACAGGGTTCGAATCGGTTTCAGCGTCGGGGGGTTCGGGTAGATCGGATCCAGCCTGTATTTGTCGGGCCGCCGATTTCCAGCTTCAAGAGACGCATGAGTCAGCAGTCGAGATCTAGCCTGAAGCCGAGTTCACTCCGAGATTTCAGGATTCGTCCCGAACTCAGGGGCATTCTGCTCAGGCGTCTTCGGGCTTTTGTCTTGCTGGGCGGAACGACTCTGGTTTGCAGCGTTTTCTTGACCATGGAAGTAGTCGCCGGTCGCTCCGACCTCATTCACACAATGCTGGCCTATCTCCTGACTTTCTTTATGGGAAAGGAGATACTTTTCCACTGCAAGAGTGTTGCAAGGGCCAGTCATCAGCTAGAAACCGGCAAGAGTGAAGATGTGGAGATTCTACTTGAACGCTCGCCCAAGGGATTTATCGCCCGAGTTCGTTCGGCGCTGGACTTCTCGGTGTCGGATGAAGACCCGAGTGAGATTTATTTTGTCGATCGCAGTTCGCACAGACTGATCACCGAAGCTATGATCGGCCGCCCGTTAATTCTACCGGCGGTTTATGGATTCGACCCGGATGATCCGCTATTGGTGCGGACAAGCAAAGGAGTACTCTGGCTTGGAAGTAGGGATGCCGAATGCAGCGACGAAGCATCGGCAATCTTGCTGAAGGCTTACTCCCTTTACGGTAACAATCAAGATGAGGCTGCCATCGCGACTTTGAACAATGCCCTGAGAGTAAATCCAAAATATGTAGATGCTCTGGAGTTGAGAGGCTATTGCAAACAGCGCATGAACGATGTCGCCGGAGCAATTAATGATTTTACAGCCGTTCTGCAAGAGCGTTCCCGTTCGCTGGCCGGGGTTGCAGATCTGTCGGCAAGTTACCTGGCGCGCGCGAGCGCTTACATGGAAATGGAAGATTTTCGCCTGGCCCTGGCAGACCTTGATACCGCCATCACCCTTACGCCCGATAACGCTGATTTGTATTCAGTGAGAGCAACCGCTCATGAGCAGTTGAACCAGGGAGCACTGGCAATTATCGATCACACTAAGTATCTGGAGCTGGCCGCTTCTTCCATTTCGCTGGAAGAGAAGGCCGCAGTTTTGCTTTACAGAGCCATGGGGCAGCCTTCAGACGACGCTGCCATACGTGATCTAGACGAATCGATCAGTGTTGTGCCCACTGCCACTGCATATTATTTTCGCGCTTGCGTTTACGCCCACGAGGAACGCTACGCGGATGTTATAGAACAATGCACCAAGGCTCTGGAACTCGAACCAGACTTCGTGGAAGCGATTGAGCTACGTATCGACACTTATATGTGCAGCGGAAATCCGGCAGCAGCCGAACGCGATACTGCGGCTCTAAATCGTGATCGAACCAGTGATGCCGT
>JAKFUT010000013.1 GCA_021732565.1 Candidatus Obscuribacterales bacterium | reverse complement strand
TCTACAAAGGTGATGCCGCTGATATTAACCTGAAGTAGAGAACTTGTCATCGGCAAGATCACCACACTTTAAATGGTGCGAAGCTAGCGCGAGAGTATGAGTACTGCGTGACAGCTTTCAAATAGCCACGGTGGCCTATTCGGTATTTTGGTAATTACAAAAAACTCGATTCTTCGCGGAGCTTTTTCGTCACTGTAAGCGGTCTAACAAATCACTCTCATAGGTATCACTTAAGATCAAGATGCCATCGAATTCCCGCTCGACTTCTTCCATATTGGCGCCGCAACTACGGCCATTAAAGGAGATCGATTGAACTACTCCTCCAATAACTGCTATCGTCTGGATAGCGTGCTTGTTCATGATTACCGCGCTTGTTGTAGACTGTGTCTCGTTTGGCAGCATTGATCTTTCTCAAATTGTTACCGCAGCAGAAGTTTCTCCACCATTCGAACAGTGATCTTTCTCAAACTCGGCAAGCTCGACTTTTCACAGCTCAACCCACATATCCTTTCTCCCTGATCGGTTTATCCAAAGTCGACCCACTCAAATTTCAATAGAGCCGATCCATTACTGCAAAACAATCAAGCGCTACAATCCCCATCGTGTTCAAGTCAGCACCAACAGGTTTCCGCCTGATTCCCTTTGTAAGAGAGCTGAAGTTGTCTTCCATCGCAGACAGCTTAATATCATGTTTGACAGATAGATCGGCCGCTTTGGCAAAATCGTTTTCGATGCGATCAATCCGAGCTTAACAAGAGTGACTCCGCTATTGTGATAGCCTTCGGAATCTTGAGGTTCTACCTTAATCGCTTGCTCATACTCAACGCTTTGTTGGTTTCGCCAGATGACATTGCCATTGTTCATAAACGGCAGATATAAATATAACGACGATTCCACTTCAATGTCGCGTCAAAATTTGCCAGCGCATTGGAATACCTCTTAAAACCGTAGTAACCCACTCACCTGTTTCGGTAAGCTTCCCCAATGTGGAATCGTCTTAATCGCTCAGAAAAATACTTGATCACGCTGATAGCCTCGCCTGTCCTTATGGTACTATAAGCACCCTTTCAGGAACTACGGTTTTTTGCTGGTTGCAATTCCAGCTGCCAGGTTTTTGATGGCACCAATGAAGGCAGCCGGAGATGGGGGCATACCAACAGTGCTCCCCTTAATAGATTTATCCGAAGCCATTAACACGAACGCGGGCAAACCGGCCAACGAGAGCCGTTGATGCAGCATTCCCGCCAATTGAGAACTAGCCTCTATACGCGCTACAACAAAATTCTCAGCAAGAAATGAACGCACGGAAGGCTGTGACAGAATGGTCTGCTCAAACAACTTGCATCCCGGCATTTCTGGATGAACAATGATAATCAACAGAGACCGCTTTGACGTTGCAGCCTTCGCAAGACCAACGTTCGGATCACGCTCGATAACTAAATCGCCCGTAGCAGTCCCGCCGGACTTCCCCGTCTTCGCATCTCCGGCAATTACCTTTTCAAAGAAACCGCTTGCGATGAACACTGGAATTAAAGACGCAGCTATCCAGAAACCCCTTAGGCTAATTTTGGTATAAAGTTTCACGCAGATGACACCCGTAGGAAGGTTATTTCGCCATGACGACAGGATTGAGTACTTCTCTCTTATTCCTCGCCCGACAAAAAGACCGCGCACTTTCTCCTCATGGTACGCAATCCACGGAAAAATGGGCAGAGTTGACATATCTTTCATTTAACCTGGTTAAATTACGCCACACAATCCATTGCATGGTTTGAATTTCTAAATAACTGGAATTTCTTTCAGAGATGTACGACGTGGCACCCTATAGTACGGCTATGCCACCCGGGCGTAACAGATTGGTAGAACTTGCTTTCCACGAACAAGACACGTAAAGATCGCCCTTGACAGAAAAATCGAATGTGATCTACAGTGAACTAAGACATGTGGAGTTACTGAAATGCGGTCGGAGGAAAAACAATTGAATAAACATCAATTGCCGACCGGCAGCTCGACCAGGGCACTATCAAATGGTCGCAGTAAGGCAACAAACGCAGGTCGAAGTTGTTTAGTGAGCTACATACCGGCGCAATTCGATCCATCAGCAAGATGGTCTCATAGTTAAGCAGTAAGTCAGCTCAAACGAAGTTATCGATCAAATCGCGGCCCGCTACTTTCGCACAACGAAAGTCTGCAATGAACAATAGCCGCGTCCGATCGCGAGAAACCGTAAACGAACCTGGCACTGCGTGTGATCTCTGGGATATCACGTCTGATGTTAAGTGCGGGTCGGTTTCTCGCCGAAGTTATCAATCCACGGAGGTGTTGAGAATGAAGTTCATGGTTGAATTGATCACAAGAAGAATGCCTACGGTAAACATAGTTGTAGAAAGCGTTTTCGCCATGGCGGGCAGCAGGAAATTCAACACGGTAATTACTCCGGAGCAATCCAATTATTCTCGATCATCGTGGTATCTACTCGATTTTAGAAGGGGGCAAGGCGAATGTTTGACACTTTGAGAAATTATATAAATGGCCGCGCAACCCAAAGAGACGCAATTCCTGGCACTGTGGCAAACTCTGCTGGCGGATACTCATATGCAGTGGACAACTGGCAGCGTTTTGAACGGTTTCTCATACTTGGCACCACAGGAGGAACCTATTACATCAAAGAGCGCAAACTCACCCAAGAGAATCTCGATGCCGTAGTCGACTGTCTTGAACAAGACGGACCACGTGCAGTAGAACTAATTCGCAACGTGTCGATTGCCGGCAAGGCGCCCAAAAACGATCCGGCGATTTTTGCACTCGCGCTGGCGTGCTCGGCAAACAACGAAATCACCAGGCAACAAGCCTTCGCCGCAGTGCCGGATGTATGTCGCACATTTACGCACCTGTCTCACTTTATCGCTTTCATCAAAGAAGGAAAGATGCGCGGTTTCGGCAGAGGATTAATGAGAGCGATTGCCCGGTGGTACAACGAACAGTCCGTGGACAACCTCGCATACCAGGCAATCAAGTATCAATCCCGCGACGGATTCAGCCAACAAGACGTTTATCGCCTGTCTCATCCCGTCCGATTTATAAAAATGGACGCGGATGGTCCTCGTCGCGCCTTGTATGATTTCATCGCAAAAGGAACGTTATCAGCCGATTGGGCTGACAGAGGAGACGAATTCAAGCCGCTGCGTCGGCTGGCCGCCGCTCGAAGCCTGGCGCAACTCGACAATCCTGTGGCAGATGACCCACCGAAGAACCTGCAAGGGACAAAGAAGTCCCTTGATGCTGCAAATCTCATTCGTGAATGGAACTTGCCAATGGAAGTAGTACCGACTACTCTTCGCGACAAGGACACTTATGAAGCTGTTTTGCCCAGTGCTGGACTAACCTGGATTCTCAGAAATCTCGGCAACCTCACTCTTCACGAAGTACTCGATGTTGAAAACAACCTCGACTTCGTGGTGAACCGACTGACCAATGCGCAACAACTGCAAAAGGCGCGAGTACATCCGCTCGCTATTCTTCAAGCAATGCGCACTTATGCCAGCGGAAAGGGCGTGAAAGGCTCCAACACGTGGAAGCCAAACCGGCGCATCGTCGATGCACTCGATGCAGCCTTCTACGCCTCTTTCAAGTACGTCCAACCTACCGGTAAACGGTTGCTATTCGCAGTCGACGTATCCGGATCGATGACAAATGCAACCGCGTCGGGAATGACAGACATTGCCGTATTCGAAGCAGCCGCCGTGCTTGCCATGGCTGCCAGTCTGGTCGAAAAGAACTTCGAACTGATTGCCTTTGACTACAGCCATGGGTCATCTAAGGGGGTGTACAATCTTCCAGACGTCTCTGCCAAGCAAAGACTGGATGACGTTGTGAAACGGTTTAAATCGTTCGGTGGCGGAGGAACGGATTGCGCACTTCCATTCCAATATGCGCTGGACAATAAACTGCACTTGGATGCATTCGTCTGTTTTACTGACAGCGAAACATGGGCAGGCAACCAACACGCAATCAATGCACTCAAGTCCTACCGTAGGCACATGAAGCTTCCCGAAACCAAGGCGATAAACGTAGCAATGGTCGCGAACGGTTTCTCTACGCTACCGCCAAACGATCCAAACACGCTTGAGTGTGTCGGATTCGACACCACTATTCCAAGTGTGATCAGTTTGTTCGTTTCTGGATAGTGCAAACGTTGGATAACGTAACACCAGATTGTTGTAGGCGGACCGAACTCAACGCTTATCGAAACCAAAGAAGAAGATGCGTTGACATTTCAATCGTCCGCCTACACAATAACTGGCACGGACTGAACCGAAAAGGTTATCGTCTATCTCGAAAGTAGAAGTGAATCTCACGCCTTTTCTATTTAGATCTCCCGTGCCTCTTATTTATGCTCTTCCTTCCGCTAACAAGAAACGTCCAGATTCTCGCAGGTGCACCACACTCAACGCATATCGAATTCCACAATGATGCGATGACTTCAATCATCCGCCAACACACTACCTGCACGGGCCGAAACGAAAAGGTTTATCGCCTAACTCATAATTAGAACTGATTTTTCACCCCTTTTCTATTTAGATCGCCTGTGCTTCTTCCTTCCGGTTCCTGCGGAGACCAGAAAACATCAAGACTATCGCAGGTGGACCGTCTCAACGCTTATCGAATTTGCAATTGTGACGACTGGATATGCTTGAAAAAACGGTGTCGTCAACGCATCTGTACTAATAACCGCACGGGCCGAACCGAAAAGGTTATCGTCTATCTGTTAAATAGAAGTGATCTTCACGCCTTTTCTATTTAGATCGCCTGTGCTTCCTATTTATGATTCCCGAGTCACATGAAAACAGCCAGACTCTCGCAGGTGGACCGAACTCAACGCTTATCGAATTTGCAAAGACGCGTTGATATCTGAAAACGTCCCGGTGTAACCGCCACGGGCTAACAGTAATGGTTATCCTCGCCCGGAGTCTCCCGCAACTGACAGAACCTACATCTTTAATCTGACAGAACTCCACCTGCATTTTAACTCCAACAGTGTCCGGACCGAAATGAAACGGTTATCGCTTTCAACGAGCAGGTCGGTGGTTCGAATCCACCTGGCGGTACCACTAGCCGTCATAGCTCAGCTGGATAGAGCAGCAAAACGCCTTTTCAAAATAAATCGTCCGGGCACTATTCAAATTAATCAGTTAATCGAACTTTTGCCAAAAAGGCATCGATATCCAAATCGTCCGGCTGCTGTACTAACTTAACTTTAAACTCACGCTAGCAATCGCCACGGGCCGAACCGTAATGGTTATCTCGCCCGGCGTCTCCCGCAACTGACAAAACCTACGTCTTTAATCTGACAGGACTCTCCGCTGCATTTTAACTCCAACAGTGTCCGGACCGAAATGAAACGGTTATCGCTTTCAACGAGCAGGTCGGTGGTTCGAATCCACCTGGCGGTACTAGCCGTCATAGCTCAGCTGGATAGAGCAGCAAAACGCCTTTTCAAAATAAATCGTCCGGGCACTGTTCAAGTTAATCAGTTAATCAGGTGAGTTGCACAATGACGAAAAGAAGTGACGTGTTCCTCCAATGAATAATGAATAATGAATAATGAACTAGGCAACTGAGCCAGAATTCTCTTCGGGCTAAACAGCTCCATCGCGAATTCCACGAGTAAAGAATTCACAGCACGCAAGCAAACGAACCCATGCTGGCCAAGTATTTACCCCTGAGCAAGCAATCGAGTGAATGACTTTGCAAACTTACCGCAAGCCTTCAAACGGCACACCTGTTCTTGCGGAGTGTGTGTCTAACCACGTGATCAAGGCTTCGACCAACGCCGGTTTTAAATAAGACGTTCCCAGTAGCACATGACCAGCTCCATGAAGCACTACCATTTCCTTCTTTGAGGACTTCAGGTTGCGCAAAATTTCACCCATTCCATGTTTCGCCACAAGATTATCGATGCTTCCTTGCACAAGCAACACCGGAATTGCCGGATCAATTTTGCGAGCAGAAGAAGGAGTACTGCCAAGGAACCACGCCGTACGAAGTAACTCCCGAGGCGTCAATGAAATTCGAGATAGCGGATCTGCAATCATTTCGTTACTAACACGCCTATCGTCAGACGAATAACGATCGATGTATCGCGAAACATCGATTGGTTCATCCAGCTGAAAGATTCCCTTTACGAAGTCGGGGACCACCAGCAAGGGATTGAATATGTAGGGACGGGCACCGGTGCTGCATAGAACAATTCCATCGACAAGTCCCGGCTTGCTAGCAACTGCCTTAGTGGCAACGCTGGCACCGACGCTTTCACCAACGCAATAGATCGGCAAGCCAGGAAAATCCGCCCTTACCATGCGGCAAGTTCTTATTAGATCTTTTACGCTCTTCTCGTAGTTAACTTCCCGTTCCGACTTTTTCCCTCGGACACCGTGATAATTCCGCCCATGCCCCCGCAGGTCCATGGAAACCACCACATAGCCACGAGAGTTAAGGTGTTCGGCCAGCTTCTTGAAGCTTCCTGCATGCTGAGTGGTACCATGAGCGGTGACCACGACGCCTCTTCTCGCCACGTTCGGTTCCGGAACGAATACAGTGGACCTTCCCGGTTCCACACCACCTGTCGCCAAGTCCGCAATCGCGGCACCTACCGTAACTCCGATATCAAGCCCTAGGATGACAGTGGCCAAACCCGTTGTCAGTCCACCAAAGAATAAGTCACCGGCTCTATCACGAACCATACGAGCAAAGTCTCGTTTTTTTGGTGGAAAACTCCCAATCAGCGAAGATGCATTTGACACGCGGTTTCCTGTTACCTCTTTCGACCAAACATGCGACCTGTTACGGAACGAGTGCCCTCACGATGTCCCGAGTCTACACCCGGCATCAGCCGACAGCCCACTTATTACCTTAGTATCACAACATTATGAGAGGCAGAATCGTCAATCAGAATCCCTGGTCATTGCCATTACCCGGAATGACCGAGCTGCAAGAACCCTGCGGTAATGATAATTTTTGTCAGCACTTCTCCGTGCAAAACGACTTAAGCCACCGGAACACCCTTCGCTCACATTAATTGTCAAACGTCGTTGGACTCCTCTGCCTGCAGATATGGTGTGGACTCGTTTCCTGCAACGAAGCAGTTCTGATTTCCCCATCTATCTACTAATGCCAATTTTTTTTATACCCGCTCTGTCAAAAAAAATGATTCTGAGACATTAAAAGTGCGCCGAACTTGAGAAGACTTAAGGCAGAGCTAGACGGATGACGGAAATTATTAAAATGGACCAGCGAGCTTATTACTTTTCCGGAACCCTCGCGATTTCATTAGCGGCTGTCAGTCATCTTAGAACTTCTTGATACTCCGTCACTGATACCTCGGGCGTCAGATTTCCGACCCTTCCAGAATTTTCATGAAAGATTTGGTACGAACTATTTCTCCAGCAACGCTGCGAATGCTCCCTTTATGACCCGAAGTCCGAGTGTGAAAAAAACATATGAACAATGGGTCTATCTTGCCCAATCTTCGCATCAGAACAATGCGCAAACCTTGTCTGATTGTGATTCCACGCTAAGAACCCAGTTCGAACTTCGTCTCTTCCAAAAGGTAGTTGAACATCAGCAAACAGTATCGTTCCATCCGTTCGTTCGTCAGAGGTTTTCCCTCTACCTCCCATTCCGGTGAAATACCAGGGTTCACTACTTCAAAACACATCAGCGGACTGTGCCGATCTTCCACCTTGCTAAGCCCCATGACCATTGAGGCCGGCAAAACAAAAAACTCAATCCTGCCTTCAGATCCTCGGATGACGATGCTCAACCTCGACGTGGATATTCGTGCTCGATAAAAAGACTTTCGATCACTGGTGCTCGAGTTGCGAAGATTCTCCGTCACCCATTCCGGCGAAGTGCAAGCAACACGCAATTCCGTGCTCGCCAATGAGTGATTAAGCTCGCCGATGTAGGGCTCGATCACACCAAATGCTTTGTCTACAATTGCTTGCATAGAGGTCTGCCGCGAACTTTGTTCAACACTCTTTGATTCAGTCTTCTTTCGATACTGATCAAGGAAAGCATCTCCATCACGACTGATTAAATCAAACACATCGTGATTGATTGTATCTTTCCTGAGATTGCTTATGAATTTTTGAGCTAGTTGGTAGGCTGCCCCGGTAATACCCAGCCCGGGGTCTCGGGAGGCGGGATACAGAACTTCCAACGCCTCATCGCGATCAGTTCGCTTCACGTTGGAGGCAACTTTGATTGGCTTGTGTACTTTTGGAACGAACATATCCGTACTCCAGCTAGCCGCTTACTAAGATAAGATGAACCAACAACTATTTGTAGTTAAGTATTTCGCATGACTACTTGGATACATACCTGCACCAGATATAGTGCATCAAGCAAGTACGCGTAACAGAAATGAACTCTGTGAGTGAGTATCATCGATCAACAGGGAATATACAGAGGATATACTACAGCCGTGTATATTCAGGAATTTCTCTTCGTCGGGGCAATTCTGACGTCCAAGGAAGACATTGAGACTATGGAGGTAGGCTGTCTGCGTAATCTTGAAGGGCTTCTAATATGGGGCATACTCAATTTTGATGGAGAAAGGACCGGACACAATGTCTGCTAGTTATCGCTTAATCTCTTCCACCGGACTGCGGGGCAGGCGTAAATGATTACCTTGAAGATCAATAAGGTGCCCACGCTTTTCATCAAGGCCTTCACTTCCGCGGATGTGCGTGTCATTATGGAATTTGTTCGCGATGCCTCAGCCTTTTATTCCGGCACCACTAACCAGGTACTTTTTATCGACACTCCGATAACGCCAGCCACGGTGGAAGCCGTAGGCAAGCTGCAACTGGAGCGATTTCGGGTCATCTTTCGAGACCATCATGGCATTGACGGACAACCATCAAACGACCGTGAAAAGCAGGTTCTCGCTTCTACAGCGAAGCTTCAACAATTGCTCGGTGATGACTGTCATATCACTGTGCGGCGCCTGCATCCTGCATGTAGCACCCTCGTGTCGGTGGGGGAATTTGCTGATGCAGTTGCCATAATTGCAGATCCGGATGCAGATGGTTTGACGGCTGCGATGAAAGCGGCAGGAATTTCCTATGCAGAGTTGGATGAAGATGCAGCTAAGCTTGATGGCGAGCCTCAATTCCAAGTCTCGGGTACGCCGTTGAGCCAATTGCTCGCCAAAGGAATCGCAGTAATACCTTCGTACGATGCGTCCAGACCACATGACAGAGAGATCGCACATCAAAAACTGTTTGCCGATTGGCTCAAAGCAGTGAGCGGCAATGAGGCCGCGCGCAAACGGCTCGAAGGAAAGACGCTCGAATACGAGCAGGCCGTAGAAGTAGCACGGGATTTAGCACGAGCAGCAAAACTTGTCGCTCCCGGCGTTCTGCTCGTAGATGTGGCGGATAAACCGTTATACGATCCAGGCACATTAAATGCAACACTGGAAGCTAACAGCAACTGCAAAATTACAGTAGTGAGAAAGTCGCTCGGACCAATTGCCGCGATCCACGGAATACAATACAGCTTGTCCGTCGCCAAACCGTACCAGGAAACCATAAGCTTGTATGAGTTCCTACCGTCACACTTCAAATCGGATCCAGAGGCGGGCATAATTTCGAACGTCTCTTTCCTTTTGCACACTTCGGAAGAGATCTGGCTAAATTACGTTTTGCCTCGAATGCAAAATACAAATTCCGAACTATAACCCCTCAGGCACTGCTAGAAATATGCAGTAAATCAGCGGACACAAGCTCACCGCACAGGGGGTTCCAAGACCCACAGGTGAAGACTACTGCGTCCAAGTGGTTGCGTAATTGTGCAACGATAAATGCGGGCTCCTTCAGTTCGCTATGTCTATTCCAACCTGGAGTTACCTGAGCTGAGGGATTACGTTATGATGGCCAACAGAGGCAGTGGGGGAATTAGAGATGCACGATATTGATTACGAGGAACAGCATGACCTGCTTGATTCCTCATTTGACGACTCAGATGAAGATGATGATGGACTTGATGTTTGCAACGCGCCATCGCGGGATGAAGTACAACAGGCGAAAGCGCAACAGAACACCGACGCTCAGGAGCGGGCACGGGAAGCGGCTCGCTTTCAACTCAATATGGACAACGTAAAGTCGTCTCTGATTCCGATTCTTACAAAAAAATGCCTTGAAAGTTTGGCGACTGGACGAGGCATTCCAGATTCCTTCGAGGACGGTCTAAACGCAGCTCGCAAAAAATACGGTGCTGTTGGCGAGGACGTCTTCATTCAATTTTTAAACAGAGAATTGGCAGACCGTAAGTCGCACTTCAGAGTAAGACCAGGAGCTATTCCAGCGGAACATGCCAATAACCCCAATTATCGAGTGTTTACTCTTACCGACGCTCGCAACGGCAACTCTGCGGATACGGCTCAATTTGCACTTGGCCGCAATGAGGCTCCGGCTCCAGAAGTAGTTCGCCCCATAGCCGTAACGATGGACAACGTACATCAATCCAATATTCCGGATCTTGTTGCACGGTGCCTAGCCAAACTTCAGAACGGCACGGGAATTCCAGATTCATTCGAAACTGGTCTTAACGATGCTATCAAAACTTATGGCCCGGCCGGCGAAGCAGTATTCATTCAACTAATGAATAACAAACTTGCCTCAGGTAATTCGAACTTCCGAATCAGACCCGGTGCGATTCCCGCAGCTCAAGCAAACAATGCGGACTATCGCGTCTATACACTAACTCATATCAAAACCGGTGAATTGTCCGATACGGCGGAGTTTCCCCTTCGACGATAGACAAAGCTTCCAATACAACAATTACATGGCGAGATGCGCTGATGGATCAATCGATGATCCACCAGCATCTCGGCTGTCGAGCTCGCCCACGTTACAGACCATTAGATCACCAAACAATCTTCGCAGCAAGAATGCGACAATTCCGTCCGAATTCACAGGTTGAGTATGAGCGTGTCACGGGTATGAACTATAAGTCCCTCAAATTCGGCATCCTTGATTTATGCCTTTCTCCTCTGAGATTTATGCCTTTGTGCTCTGAACGTTTTCTACCAAATCTTCCAGAGATAATGATGAATAAGAAGTCAATACAGCAAATACTGGCCGATCCATTCGCCACGGAATCTCGCTGGATGGCAGCGAACACATTGGCTGGAAACACGCTACCGGCAAAACGACGAGATCAGGGACCGGCAGCCGCTCTAAGTGCGAGTATCGCCTTGGCTTGTTGCACCAGTGCATTTGCGATGTTCGGATTTGACTGGGGAAGAGAAATACTTGAAGAAATTATTGGAAGAGATGTTCAGTTCTCTGCAGAGATGAATATTGCCGCGGCACTCAACCTATGCACAGTCTTGCCAGCAACTTTCGGGCTGTATAGCGGTTATCTGTGCAAAGATCGTACCAATAGAACAAGCAGGTCTCTGGCAGTCACGGCAACAGGCCTACTTTCCTTTGTTGCACTCTTTGGAGTTCTGCCCTGGTACGCCCTTGCCACAGCAGGTATCGGAATAGTTTCATCAATTGCCGGCAATAAATTGGGTCAAATAGTCGCAGAGCAAACCAGCGGGAGAAGCATCGTACAGCGAACGTTTCTCCCTGCGTTAGTTTATCTAATTCCTGCAGGTCTTCTTCTTTTCTTTCATTTAGACGATGGTAATTTCGGCTTCAAAGAAGAAGTTGGAGTGTTCCTATCTCTAGTTTTCGTTGCATGTTCGCTGGCAGCCAGAAGCTGCGGCGCGAAGAATGCTAGTGCAGGTTGTAGTGCCGCTTTCTTCGCGTCATTGCCGCTAGTAATTGTCAACACGATCAGTATAATTGGTGTCTTGGCGGTGTCGGTGCTCGACCCGTCTCGTTGCGCAGAAGCGGTTGCTTCAATGCTGATAGTGCTAGCCGGAACGACGGCTGCGGCAGCATTAGGAGGCTGCTATGGCGCGCTACAAGTAAACCGCCGCTCATGTAATAAACGCTTGGCGCAAACATGAAGATACTGAGAGGAACCGTATGGGTAGTTCACAGGAACCTCTGCATTCGTATGTCTTACTCACAATGCTAGTCGATAAGAGAAAACATCGGAGTCAATATATAATTCACGATGCAATCGTTTAGCGAACTCTATGAAGCTGGATGTGCTCCATGCGGTGGTGAATTTATCCAGATCTGGCATTTCTCCGACTTTTACATGCTGAAAAAAATTGAGCCAATGAGTCCAGCCATTGTCGGAAGTTGCTTCTTCCCACCAGCAAAAATAGCCCAATGCGTTCCAGTCGAGGGTATCATCGTCATTTACATGACTGAGCAATGACTGGCCAATGTGCCCCGCCCAAGCGATTGCCTCTTCGGAAGAATTCGCCTCGATGAGGATTCCGACACTGCTTTCGTAGTCCTCAACCAAGCCACTATTCCAGTGAGCGTACGATTCAGGTTCGTGATACATGATGCCGATGAGAAATTCCGTCATCGCCTCCTCCTTTCCGTTCGTCAAAACTCTGATTACAGATGTCCGTCTATTATCAACTGGCTGGTTATTCCGGCATTCTTCAAACCTTGTACAAAGGGCCGTTTGATTCTTGCCCTTATTTTTTTGCTGTTTGCGGACGTCCGTGTTGTCACCTCTTCCCTCGATTGAGTTATTCTAGCTCTTCCAGCTCGCCAAGCATCTCACGCTCGAAATTCCGCAAATACAGGAACACCTGCCGTAGCGGCGGAGCTCTCCGATTAGTGGTTCAACAGCTCCTGTCACACACAGCTGTTAGCTCTTCATTCAGGCGACGGGTTCAGGTCTATGGGATATGGGCTGCGATCATTGGAATGGGCAGTCTTCCCAGCCGAAGATTCCACCTGCTTCCAAGCTCAGCGACGGACCTCCCGAAACGGTTGCACGACAAGGCGCCGCCTCACAGACACGACGCTCCGTGGAATATTCCCGGAAACGGATATTACGTACCGATCGCGTGATGTTGGTGAGACGAAGGAACAGTACACCGGCGCCCGTAGACATCAGATCGTGCAACTACCGCCGCGAGCGATTCAATTTCCGAATGGCAGCATAGCTCTCTGCGACAGTTCCGCCGCTTTCTCTCGTTGCTTAATTTCTAGAACGAGCGGGCGAAGTGAAGTTTGTTTCCCCCTAAGCACAAAAAATTCATTGAACATGTTCAAATATTACCTTGACATTGCCATTTGTCAGGCATATTATTAATTTGAACACGTTCAATGAATTACGCCCACCGATTGATAGCAGGAGACAGCAAGTGGCGACTCGCGGACGAAAGGCAGGATTGACGGACACGCAAGACCGCATAATGACGGCGGCGGTTTCACAGTTCCGAGAGAAAGGTTTCGAAGAGACAACCATGCGGAGCATCGCTTCCACCGCGGGTGTATCCGTGGGAAACGCCTACTACTATTTCCCCTCAAAAGAACACCTGATTTTGGGTTTCTATCAAGAATTACTCAGCGAGCAGAAGGTCCGCCTTCAAGGCGTTATCGACCGCAAGGAACCACTGAAAGAGAAACTCATTTCTGTTATAC
>JAKFUT010000390.1 GCA_021732565.1 Candidatus Obscuribacterales bacterium | reverse complement strand
ACTCCGTCGCCTTTCCCTATCTCCACCGTAACGAAGTAGGGAATACGATCGCCCGTAAACCTGGCAGTACACTTTTCAGGTGAGACGTTTTTCCTCAAGTACCTCGAACGCCACCTCGAACGCCACAGCTTGAGAGATAGCGGCGAAGTGACACCCGCAATGGCGAATAAGATCAACATGATAGGAAAAAGAACGAGCACAGGCATAAGTGAATACCAAATTAAATCCAGGTTCTTCCACAAGGCTTGGATTACATTCATATTGACTCATCCGCAGTGAATACTAAGTGTACACCACGATAGCGAATCCACAAGACCAGGATCTTTCAATGCAGTCCCGCCCTTTCACCAACAGTTTATTAATCGCTCAGCCACTTTCTTTTTCCAAGAAAGCTGCGAATCCGAATGCGAATGTTCAAATCCACCGAAATTTGTAGCTTCGCCGCCAAAGCCCGTCACATCTACAACCGCACCGATGAAGTGCAGGTCTATCCCTAACCTGATACCGCTCCTGGTGCCCTCCGTTTTTTTGAAGCCAAGTTGCGGGCTGTACCGGCGGCCCTGAATTGAACTGATCTGACAATTGGAGCCGGCATCACGGCGTGAATTCCGCCAGCTCAGCAGCAAATAGTAATGGCGCGCGACGAAGCCACTCTTTTCTCGAGGCGGCTCTTGCAGATTGCTCTAGTTTTCCGGCTAAGTTCTTCCAATCCGAGAAAGGTCCGGGAACGTTTCTGCGGCTGGGCGCAACGGCGGGGCATGGGCTCGCTGTCACGGTCTATTGGAGTCTCTCTAAAAATTCTTGCTCAAGCACGGCGAGATTACCAAGATCACAGGCCCAAACAACCAGAACTTTCCAACCTTGCTCAACTAACTCAGCTTGCACACGGGCGTCACGGGCTCGATTCTGATTGATTTTAGCCAGCCACTTCTCCGTGTTTGTCTTGGGTACCCGCGTTCCTCGGTCGCACCGAGTGCACCCGTGCCAAAAACAACCATGAACGAATATAGCTGTCCTATATTTTGATACCGCAATGTCAGGTTTGCCTGGCAACTCCTTTGGATGGAGTCTGTAGCGAAAACCCAGAGAAAACAACAAACTGCGCACAATTTTTTCAGGGCGGGTGTCAGTGGATCCGATGCGGCTCATCAGGTCCGAACGAGCTTTCTTTGAGAGCGTATCCATCAAGCGATTCCATGGGTCGACTGTAAGCAGCTCAATTCTAATTGTAATCGCTACATCTGGATCGTTTGCGTTCCCCGTCCGCTACCCCTCGTTCGAGCCAACCCAATCAACATGTAAGCACTGCCATCTGCATCAAACCTTCGTCAGACCTGGCAGCGGCCAATATCGAGAGTCGCAAGACTCCCCTCGCCCAAGCTTCCTGAACTTTCTCTATCTGACCGAAATCCCGACCATGAGCATCGGTCGGCATAGTAAGAGGTCGAGCAAGTCTGCCGATTATCGCTGGTCCGTAAATCGTCCACTGTCCCGGCGGCCCCGCGTGCCAGATTATCCGCCGGACATTGCCAGCAGAAGTACGACGCGTAATTACATTTTCGGACGTTCACAGGACCCGACTGTTACATATCTGGAGTTCTGTCCAACAATTCCATTGAATTAAGCCTCTAGCCGGGTATACATAAATTGATTCTTCGGATTGGTAACAGATCCGGTATCCCCGTTATGCAGGCTCAAGTCATGGGGGCGGTCGATGAAAGTTTTCCATAGAGGGCTAATCCTCGTAGGGATACCTTTCATCCTTGAATTGCTGTTAATTGGCAGCCTGTGGCTCTTGATCAACCAATCGACCCAGGAGCAGGTTCGGGAATCCCAATACCGAAAGATTACAGGCGTTGGTGGAAAATTGCTGGCGCTTGTATCCGAAGCTCCGTATATGGTCGTTCTTTCCATCCAATTTCAGAATGAAGGCTTCTACAAGATTTTCGAGAAAGATCGAGCTGAAATCAAAAAGCTGACAGAAGAAGCCGTTGAGATGCGCCGAAAGGAGCCCGACCTGTTTGACGGTTCCGCTGGACTGATCGACAGCGAGGCACGCCTCATGGAAGTGGCCGACGGTCTTGCAGAAGCGAAACAGAAGGGTCATTTGCTCGATCTAATTGGTGTCTTTCCACGCATTAGAGCAGAGTTTGATCGCGCAAAGGTAGTCCTGGTCGATCAGCTTAATTCTCTCGTGGCGCGTGGGGAAGAACGCACAAAAGAGATTGAGAATAATCAGGCCCGTATTCGCAATTTTCAGACCGGTATTTTGACAACCGGTCTGATGGGAAACGTGCTGGCAGGCGGGTTTCTGTTCGTCTTCTTTCGCCGAAGTATAATGACCAGACTGGGCGTAATTAAAGACAATACCGAAAAGCTCTCGAAAGGCACCGAACTGGGTTCCCAGTTGCGAGGCGATGACGAAATCGCCGCACTAGACAAGGCTTTCCATCAGATGAACAACGAGCTGAAGGAAGCAGCTTCCAGGGAAAAGGATCTTTTCGACAATGCCAGCGATGTTATCTGCGTACTGGACTTCGACTACAAGTTTATCAAGGTGAACCAGGCCAGCTCACGCATCTGGGGCTATGAACCGAAGTTGCTGATGATGATGGGACTTGGCAATGTCGTGTCGCCAGAAGGGTTGCGGGCTACGCTGGAAGCTATTGACGGCGCCAAAGTCACAGGCGAACCAGTGGAATTCGAAAGTAAACTGGTTTCACGAGGCGGAAAGATCCTGGAAACACTCTGGTCGGCGTATTGGTCGGAAACGGACAACGCATTGTTTTGTGTTGTTCACGACATTACCGATCGAAAGAATGCAGAACGTGTGAAGAAACACTTCCTGGCGATGATCAGCTTCGATCTTAAGCGCCCACTCAGTTCCATTTCGGCGGCGGTAACGCTTTTAGTCGGAAACCTTGCCGAATCAATGCCCAAGATGGCCGTCGACAAGCTCGACATGGCGAAGAAAAATCTGAAGCGCCTCCTCGGTCTGGTAAACGATTTGCTGGCACTGACAGAAATGGATTCAGGCAACTTGGAAATCAAGAAGGAAACCTGCGATATTGAAGAACTTTTGATACGCGCGGTACAAGACGTGGAAGCGATTGCGGAAAAAAGCGGCGTCATACTCACGATCAAGTCTTGCCCCGGTAAATGGTTTATAGATCCAAATCGAATCATGCAAGTACTGGTCAACCTATTGTCGAATGCGATCAAGTTTTCGCCCAAAGGCGGGATAGTCACTCTCTCCGCAGAACCTAGCGGAGACCTTTTTACAGTCAAAGTAATCGATCAAGGAAGAGGAGTACCGCAATCACACAAGGCTGCAATATTTGAGAAATTCAAGCAAGTAGAAGCTGCAGACGGCAAAAGAAAATCGGGAACCGGGCTTGGACTTCCAATATGCAAACAAATTGTGGAAGAACATTGTGGTGTAATCGACGTCGAGAGCATCGAGGGACAGGGAAGTACATTCTGGTTCAGCCTGCCCGTAGACGAAACTGTCAGCATGCGAATCAAGGCGCAGGCTCTAGCAGCAGAGCGTGAGAAGATGCAGGCACGGGCAGCTGAGCACAAACCTGTAGAACCGATCCGTAAGCTAGCTGAAGCGCCACAGCAGAAAGGGATATCCGGAAAATTAAGGCTTGCCTGGCAGGGCGCAGTGCTAATCGGTATTCCGGTACTTTTCGAGTTTATCTTTGTCGGCTCAATGTCGGCCGTGCTGGCTCGAATCGACCACGAAAGAGCCGAGGAACTTTATCAGCGAAATCTGGCTTTTAGTACAAGCAAACTGATCAATTCGTACTTTCGCGCCACCATAATTATGATTGATGGTCGAAGCGAACAGGACTGGGTGAATTTTGAAAACTGCGTTGCACAGACTAGAGCCACAATTGAAGATATGAATAAAATCGCTAAAGGAGACGATCGCGAGCATTTCTCCAAGGTGATGGCTCAGACAGAAAAAATTGGACAATTCTTCTACCGCGCCGAAGCTATCATGGCGCCTGGCTACACTCTAGAACGTGTCAAGGACGCCTTCGGAGGGAAAGATAAACTTGCACCGTCTCTCATCGGTTTGTGCCATAAATTGCAGAAATTGTGCGTCGAAATCCAAAAGAAGGAATCTGTAAGTCCCGAGAGGCAAGCCGCCCTCAAGAACTCTCTTATCGTGATCTTAATCGGCGGACTAATCGCCAACATTGCGATCTGCCTGGGCATGGCAATGTTCTTCAGCAGAAATATCACCTCACGATTAAAAATTCTCGCGGATAACGCCGACAAGCTCGCCAAAGAGAAGGAATTGAATCCACCACTCAGCGGCTCAGACGAAATAGCCGAGCTAGACAGAGTGTTTCACATGACCGCACTGGCCGTTAGTGAAGCAAGGCAGAAGGAGCGAGCCGTATTCGACAACTCGCAAGACGTAATCTGCGCAATAGATTCTCATGGCAAGTTTGTCAGTGTAAACCCGGCTGCAGAGAAGCTATGGGGCTATAGTAAAGAACTACTTGTCGGTACTCCGTTGCTCGACATTATTGTTCCTGAAGACCGCACTGAGGCCGGCAGTCAGATGTTTGCCGACTACGGAGAACAGCGCCGGCTTGAATTTGAAGCCAGGATGAAGAAAGCGGACGGCACTGAGCTGTGGGTACTGTGGTCGTGTTCACGATCTTCTGATTTTGGCGATGTGTTCTGCATCGCGCATGACATTACCAATAGAAAGGAACTGGAACAACTGAAGCAAGAGTTCCTGGCAATGGTAAGCCACGATCTACGAACACCTCTTACATCAATTCTGGGTATCGCCAAGTTGATCATTGCCGGTGCTTTCGGCAAGATTACAGAGCGACCGATGGAAGTACTCAAGGGAATTACCCGAAACGGCGATCAGTTACTGGAACTCATTAACGACCTGCTCGACATCGAAAAACTAGAAGCTGGAAAAATGCAGCTCATGCTCGAGAACGTCAAAGTACGAGAGATAATCGAACGCTCGGTAGCGTCAACGCACAACGCCAAACGAATTGCTATGAATCTCGAGGATCGCGACGGATTCGAAATCATGGCCGACAGAGACCGTATCATTCAAGCGATCGCTAATATTCTCAACCATGCATTGGGACATTCACCGGAAGAAACGGCGGTCGAAATAACGGTGAACAATTTGCCAGACTTCACTGAAATAATGGTGACAGATACAGCCACTCCCGTGCCTGAGCCGGTTCGGGAATCTTTGTTCGATCGGTTCAAGCACCTGGAGCCGGGAGCCGCTCCACCATCTTCTGAAGCAGAGCAGCTAGGCGGCTCCGGACTGGGAATGCCGATTGCCAGAAAAATTGTAGAGAGCCATGGTGGCACAGTTGGTGTCATGCCTCGGGGCGAGACAGGCAATGTATTCTGGATCAGATTGCCCATGACAAAGCACCCTGTGCCGACATCTCAGGTAGCCACATCGCCTTAGCCCGGGAGCCTGAGGGAATGAGGCTGGCCGAATAACGCAACGCTAAGTCAGGTTATGTGGTTAACCGGATGGGGCTTCCAACTCACCATCGTCGAATGGCGAGAGGCATGATTACTTAGAAATTGGTGTGCCCGAGCCACTAGCTGGCGCTTCAATAAGGGAAGGTTCCAGACTGCTCCTCACTCGAGCGGTCGGCGGCACAGCGCCACTATTGACGGTGCCAGGGACGGGCGCACCAGATTGAGTTAACGGTTTTCCAGAATTAGCCGGTACTGAATTACCAGGCGCATTACCTGGAGTCGGTGCCAAAGAGTTAACTGGTATGGAAGAATTACCCGGCACCGGAGAATTTCCTGCGTTCGGAGATCTTCCCGGTACCACAGAATTGCCTGGTGTCGGAGATCCGGCTGTCAGAGAGCTCCCTGGTACAGAATTTCCTGCAGTCGGAGACTTGCCTGCTCCCGCAGAATTTCCTGGCACAGCATTTTCTGAGGTCGAAGACTTTCCTGAAATGGCGGAATTTATAGTTGTTGCGGCTCCGGGAGATGGGGGGGAAATCCTGGAAGAGGCACCACCTGGCGTAGGAAGCGGTGACTCTACCCTTGTATTGCTCGATGAAGACTGGCCGCTTCCCAAGACCGAGTGAGGAACACTCTCCCCGGAACGAGAGCCAGGCTGAGAAGGTTGCACACCGGCTCCTGATGGTTTCGTCACAACAGGACCTTCTGGTTCCAACTTTATCTGACCGTGTATTTGAACGTAGACAGAAGCTAGAGGTGCATCATCCTCCGTTTCCTCATCAGAGAGGACAGGTGTGGTCACGCGCTTCATCGCAATTGCCTTTTGCCGGAAGCTTTCTTTTGTTGCAAGAAAAGCCTCGACATCCATGTTAACCGGATCTGTGTGATCACCTTGCTGCGCGTACTTATGCGTAATGACGTTATCCGCGGATACACTAAAACGATCCTGCAGATAACAGACCAACCGAATTACCGCCGCGCGCAGCTCAGCGGGGTAGTCCTGCCGGCCGGTATGATTCATTTCGATTCCGACGGTGTTGTCGTTGTTAATGCCTGGAAGCGTCTTAAAAATATTCACGTGAACAGTCGCAAGCTCCGGATCGACAGCTTGATAGATCGTTCCGTCTCGATCAACGACAAACTGTGCGCCAGCATGGCGCCGTCCACCAGAATTCCAACCGTTAATTACGTTCTTTGCCGGAACAGGAATGCCTGTCTCCGTAGAGTGCAGAATGATATATTTCACGGGCTCACGCCGCCGAAATATTCCTCCTGAAAGTGGATAATGTTTGAAAACGCCAGCCCGAACCAACTGTGTAGGAGATGCATTCTCTGCGATACCACAGTCAAAAGCATTTTTTAGCTTGTGAGCTTTCTGTTCATCAAGAGGTGTGCGATCAAACTCCGGTGCACTCATCATAAAGAAATCCATAGGATAGGCATACCGCGTTGAAGGCTTGGCGTGCGGAGTTCCACCGTGGTGGTGCTTATGTCCACTCTTGGGTTCCGGCGCGCTTGCAACAGGACTACCTTTTGATTTTCGAGAGCGATGACCGGCCGATGTTGGAGCCGACCTGTGACCGCCAGCTGACCGTCTGGAAACCCGCGCCTCTGCCACGCAATTGGAACCGGCAAACCAACCATCAGGATCGGCAACACCTGACAACCACAGAGCCGCAGCTACAAGCAGCGCGGACGACAAATGAATGCTGCAGCCCATGCCCCTACCCCGTATGCCCTGACCGCCCACCGCCTGTAGCCTGGTATCCCGGCACCACACCACAGACCGCTGATTATATTCTTTGGACTTAGATGATGCAAATCTCACCAGTGCATATACCAAGTGTTGCAAAGCATCGCAGATCCTGCGTCGTCCGGACCGTTCCAGTTGATATCAGCGCAAACAAGTTGCTAAGAATAAGTTTTTCAGCTTTAGTTCCAAAGCGGAAGGTTCCACCAAAAGAAGGTGGCAAAGCGGTTACAACCAACAGAGCAGCTTGATTCGACAACTGCTCGACGACAATCGTTGGTCAATTCCGAAGTCAAGCACTGGTTTGAAGTTTAGATGACTGGCCGTACATTAGTCCATGGCTACGCTGATCGCCATAGCACCACCGGCGATACATCTTTTGTTTAGTGAACTGGAAAATGCGTCTCAAATGGAGTTACGCCGTTGCGGTACCGCGCAATTCCGCATCGGCAACTCACCTCTGAACTGAAAATGGCCCCGTCGAAACCGGTGAAACAGGCTGGCTCAGGCTCGTTCGGCAGCATAGCTCCGGCGTGGCGGCTCTATCGGTGAGGATGCGCCTGTACTCGTGTACCTGAATACCGTACAGAACGTGCGGGGTAATAGGAGCGGTGCCTTCGTAGCGGATCAGTTCCGGAGCCCCGGATTACTCACCGATCGATTCACGACTAAATCGGGGATCCATCGACGAGTTTCTTCTGATCAGTCGTCTGACTCCCTGCCATGATCGACGATTTCTTTCTTGAGCGTTTCATAAAACGTAAGAAAAGTGGTGAACCAATAGTGGTTCGGCTAAGAAATAGTTAGATGAACCAACGATTTCAGATGAGAATAGAGGCAGACTAGACACTACAGCAGATTAATTAACTACAGTTAATCTGAATTCATTGAACTTTTTGCCCCTTTCCAACGTTCTAGAGATAGCATCGGGAGAAACAACAAGTGCAGACTAAGGCCAACGTACGGACAGTATCATCGAAAGCAGCGAATCTTCGGCGCTGCTTCCTCGTTGTCGATGAACGTTCGGCGTTGCCCTGGTCTGCAAACAATACTACCGACGAGAAAACAATTCGGATTGACTACAGTCATTCCAGAAAAAACGTCAACAACATTGAGGAGACACACAACATGCGTCCAATTTCGCTTATGGGAACACTGGCAGCAATCATTACGATGAGCACATTTGCACCGGCCCTTGCTGCAGAAGGCCCTGGTGGCACGGTAGCGCTCAGTCCAACCGCCGGAGGGCTAAAATGCGCTCCCGGGCAATGCGAATCTCGTGGTCCGAGGGGAGGCTTCATGGCGCAATTGAACCTGTCCGACGACCAGCTCGAAAGGTTTCACGCCATCAGAACGAAGTTCCAAACAGACACAGCAATAAAGCAAGCTGAACTAAAGGTACTGGGAATCCAACTGCGTGAAATACTTTCTGCGGAAAAAATTGATAAACAAGGAGCAGCTTCCGTACAATCAAAAATCAACAACCTGAAAGCCGACCTTGCTAATGCACGATTGAGCTCGATGATCGAAAAAGCTGAGGTATTCACCCCCGAACAGCGGAAGGAGCTTCATCACCGCATGCTTCAACGCGAAGGAGCATTCGGCGGCCATCATGGCGGTCGCGGCGGCAGCCATCATGGTGGTGGACAATGGAGCCATCGCGGATAGTTCTCATTTCTTGCATCGCACCCCATGGCTCTCCGAAAGGAGAGCCATTTTGCTGGAGGCAAGATGTGAGGACGCAATGAAATCTGCTTTGCACTTAGTTCATTGACAAACGCAAATTGATTTCCCGCTTCAATTGATTGTTGAAGGGCACGAGCGGTACCAACTGCGATGTTGATTCATTAGGTACACGTGGGGTTCCGTAACGATTCACTGAATACAGTGCCGGTGCACTGTTAATTCTTGAGCCCTGTAAAACATGCCATGAACGCGAGTTTATCAGTGCCCGCATAGCTGAAGTTGCCACCAGTGGCCGAGTGTCCCTCATTAACATAAGAGCGAAGCAAAACGGGAGCATCTCCAAGCTGTGCATTTTGAAGAGCAGCGGCAAATTTCATTGAATGACAGGGATAAACTCGATCATCATTGATTGCGGCTTGAATTAACGTTGCAGGATAGACCGCTGGTTTGACATTGTGCAGAGGAGAATATGACATCAGCATTCGGAATTGCTCTGGATCCTCCGCGCTCCCGTAAAACTCTTTCCATTGCCACGCGAGGCCAAATTTGTGATATCGAAGCATATCAAAGAGCCCGTCACGAACTACTATTGCTGAAAAAAGTTCAGGGCGCTGGAGCATTGCTGCTCCTACCAGCAGACCGCCATTGCTCCCGCCTGCAGCAGCCATGTGTGTGGAACTGGTGTATCCATGCTCGATCAATAACTCAGCCGCAGTAATGAAATCTTTAATCGTTTGAGGTCTGCCTTCAAGACGCCCGCGCTGATACCAGTCCGTTCCAAACTCAAGACCACCTCGAAGGATCACCTGCGCATAGATGCCCCCAGCGCTAAGCCACGAAGAGATCGACCAGTCGTACCTCGGTGATGCCGAAATTCGGAACCCGCCATATCCGGTGACCCAGGTCGGGTTACTGCCATCAAGCACGATGTTTTTCTTGTGACAAACGAATACGGGCAAACGCGAACCATCTGTACACACCCCTTCTATTTGCCGGGTAACAAATTCATCGACATTTTCTTGAGATTTGTTGTCCTCAAATACGGTGGCAATCTTTCTGCTGATCAAATTGAATGAATATATCTTGGCAGGAGACGTGTAGCCTTCTGCGCGCCATGCTATTTCGGGAGGCGTCAGTTCGGTCAACTCCGTGACCGTCAAGTATGATGCGTCACCAATTCCCGAGGGAATTTCCACCTGACTGTCACCAACTATTTGCACCAACCGATCTCTTCCAGACCATTGGTAAGCCGCCACCATGCCACAGTCTGTGGTTATAGCCACGCGCGACAGAATCTCGCCAGATTCCGCAATGACATCTCGTTTTCGTCCAGTTTTCAAATCAATACTTATGAACCGGAAGTTGGGTGCGTTCAGATTGGTCAGGACGTAAGCTTTGCCTTCGCTGATTCTCACGATCCAGGAATAGGCACTGACACCACGAAGAACTTCTCTGAACTTACAAGTTGAATCTTGCTCTTTTCGCAAGAAGATTCGGCTGTTGTAGTCCGTCTTCAATACCAGCACGACTAGGTAGTCGCCGAACAGTTGAACAGACAAGCCTTCGCCTTTCTTTCCCCGAAACACCACAGTGTCTTCAGACTGATTGGTGCCCAACAAATGAAAACGAATGGATTGCACCAGAAAATCAGGTCCCTCGACATAGACATAGAACAATCCGCTACCATCAGAACTCCAGCAGGGGCTGGAATGTCGAATATTACTCAGAGTGTCTTCCATCAAATCCGCATCGGCTTCGGATAGCTTGATTCTCAGAGTCCACCAGTCGGAACCACCCTGCGATACGGCGAAGGCCACAAGTTTTCCGTCTGCGGACAGAGCATAGTCCTGCAGTTCTTCGTTATTCTTGACCAATATCTTGTGATCGATAATTCTTGTTCCATGACCGGCGAGTGTCCGGCTGAAGCACAATGACTGCCCTGGTTCATCGGGCGGCTCAAGCAAATAGAACCAGCGATCATGATGTATCCATGGTACAGAGCGGCTCTCACGGGGTCGTTCAATCTTAGAGAAATCCCTTTCCATGGAAATTAATCTTGCGACGGCATAAGCATTCTGCCCCTGGCACCAGGCCTCTCGTTCGTCGTCTGCTTGTTCCATCCAGCGATAACTGTCTTGAACCTGAACACCGTGCAATTCTTCGGTGTATTCTCTAACTTGAGCCCGCGGCGCAGTGTCAGGAATTCTCAGCCTGGCTGTTAAATCAAGCGCGGCTGAACCGGAATCAACAGATTCTCTCAGTTTATTGAGAAGGTTCTTCACTTGCTCGGGCGACACGGTGGAGAGATAAGTCTTTATCCTCACTGCGGCTCGCAACCGATAATCACCCTCAATATCATCGAGCCGATGAACGAATTTCTCAATCACCGCCTCAACTACTGAATCGGCAGCTCGCCAGTGAATGGGAAAATCCATCATAAAGCGCTCGTAATCATTGCCAAGAGATTTGAGATCCGTATCTGCGTTTATCTGAGCGAAGTACTTTGCTGCCAATGCGATGTCTTCATTCGCTAAAGCAACTTGAGACGCTCTAAAACAACATTCCTGCAAATAAGGACTACTAAGAGATTCTTCCGTCGCCAGGGAAAGAGCCTGTTCCAGGTAGTCGAAAGCTTCTCGATTCTTGCCGGTATAAGACAGGCATTGGCCCAGTAACGAGGCGGTCCAGAACAAAAGATCTCCTGCTTTGCGCTGGGTGATCAAAAGTTGATAAACAAGGATACAAGCGCGAATGGCCGCATCATAGTCACCTTCTCTGCAGTAATCGGCGCCCTTTTCAGCCAGACGATGAATAAATTGACTGTCAACTTCCTGCGCCGTGCAAATTCTCAGTAACCGTTTGAAATCGGGAGTACGAAGTTCCCTGGCGGCACTGGTCAGTGGTGCATAAGCCTTTTCAAACTCACCGCCTAGAACGGCGTCTATGGCCAGTTGAAGGTTCTTTCTTGACGCCGGCACTGTGAATTTCCATGATTCTTAGGAGTCGCAGGACAATGACTTTATCCCCATTACTATCTCTACCCGGAATTCTATTTCATCGCACCGGCTCACGGGTAGTAGACAGCGGGATACCGAAGCTGTCACTGGTGGCAACACGAAGCAATAGAGCCTTCCAGGCTAAATGTTTAACCCGAAAGAAACTCAGGTTTTAGGATGGTCAACCAGCCCTGTAGTCGGTTTTAGGCTTAGAAAGCACTCCACGGCATCGAAACGAGAAAGTTCGCAGTGATGATCAAGCAGGTCCATAACGAACCTGCAATTTCACTTCTACAATTGCAAGACATGCTGCCCGACGCCAAGTAGCCGTGCGCTCTATCAGTCGATCCAGCCGCCACCCAGTACATAGGTATCGGTGAGATCGTACAGCCCGAGTACTTGCCCTGAGGTGATTGCCGGTTGAGGATTGGAGAATTCAACGCGCACCCTGGCTCCCGGCAATGGATAAACCATAGCCTTGTCTACAGGACTGTTGTAGCGAATCTTCGCCAGCGCTTCGAACGGCTCAGCGGGCGGATCTGGAATCAACCAGTTTACTTCAGAAGCCGTCAGGTCACTTCGCAGCAATGCAGATTTCGGTCCGACATACACGATGCACATATCAGGATCGATGGAGGTCACATAGAGCGGCTCAAAGTGAGCTACGCCGATGCCCCGTCGTTGTCCGATAGTGAAGTTATGCGTGCCCTGGTGGGTACCCAGCAGCTCACCGGTTTCCACGTGAATAAGCGGGCCTGGACGTTCTTCCAGGAACCGTCCTAAATATTCTTGCGTAGTGGTGCCTATGGGAATGAAGCACAAATCCTGACTTTCTTTGCGCTTGGCAGTGATGAGATTGGCTTCTTCTGCGATTTCTCTGATGCGATCTTTGGTGTAATCGCCCAACGGCAGCAAGGTCTTACTCAGCTGCTGCATCGTAAGTCCCCATAATACATATGATTGATCTTTGCGATCATCCTTGGAGCGAGCCAATCGAGCAATACCGGTGCTACGGTCAACGCGAGCGTAGTGACCGGTGGCAATATAGTCCGCGTCGAGATGCTTATCCGCGTAGTTGAGCAATGCTCCCCACTTAATTACCGTGTTGCACATGCTGCAGGGCAAAGGAGTACGAGCACGGCGATAAGATTCGGCGAAATTATCGATGATTTGAGTGCGAAAGAGTTCACGCAGGTCAACTGCATGATGTTCAACTTCTAGTTGTTCGCAGACTCGAGCAGCGTCGATCATGCCGGTATCACAACAGCGACTGCCAGACTTAATTAACCACCCGGTGATGCCCACCACGTCGTAACCTTCCTGTTGCAACAGGTACGCAGTGGCGCTGCTATCAACGCCGCCACTCATGCAAACAGCAACTCGAGTTTTCGTTTTAGGCGCGGGCTGATGCTTCCTGGCCGTAGCCAGCGAGCATTCGACTATCGCTTCGAGCTGTTGCGTTCGGTTGTCATTTTCGGTGGCGCTCATATTCTTGTGCTCCAGGCGCTACAGGTTAGTCCGCTGCGCAGACTTAAGTAATCACTCTATCACTGAATGCCTCTGGATGTCATCGGTCACCGTTGTACAGCGTTACAGCTACCCGACGGAGATTACAAGAGAACCTGTGGCTAGGCCGGGTTTCAACGGATCGCCAGTGAATTTCTATTTCGAAATGGTATTTTCGCTGAGGGTAGCTA
>JAKFUT010000172.1 GCA_021732565.1 Candidatus Obscuribacterales bacterium | reverse complement strand
TGACGGAAAGACACCAGTGTACTTCAAGGACAAAGATGGAAACGAATGGACCAGCACAGATGGAAAAAGCTGGAAGGACGGTGGAAAACCCGCCAAAACCTGGTCGGGTCAATTGGCTCTTGATGAAAACAAAAGCGTGGTGCAAACCATCAATGCTGAGTCCCAATTAAACGGCGCCCGCCAGTTTGAAATTTGCCACCAACCCGATGGGACAAAGGTCAGCAAAATATGTGAAACATTGAACTACAAACTGGGTAACTTTGAAACGACCTCAGTGATTGAAACCCCACTGGCCAATGGCGGTAAAGAGATTGTAGCGAAGGACAAAAATGGTAAGGAGTCGTACGTCGTCCGCTATGGTGCCGATGGGAAGACCCCCGTGTTCGCAAAAGAGAAGAACGGCTATGAGTGGTCCAGCGAAGACGGCAAGCATTGGAAGAACAATGCCACGCCTGAGTCCTGGAGCGGTAAAGTGGAGCTGACTGCGGAGTACAATCTGGTTCAGACTTCAGAATCGGGAGCATACAAATATACTCGCAATACTGACGGTACCCGAGTCGCTGAGCAAAGAACGGAGACGCAAGTCATTACCAAAACCACTACCCCAGACGGAAAAATGCAGACAAGTTTCAAGGATGCGGATGGCAAGCCGACAATCGTGCAGCGCGATATCAAACACCGGCAAACCGCAGACGGCACAAAAATTGCAGAGATTAGTGAGACAACTCCTACAGCCAAACTCTGTTTGCCTTTAAACGCCAGAGTTATTGAACGAACAACACCTGAAGGAGTAAAAGAGGTTCGAGCCACCAGTGACGACGAGAAAGAGTCCTATAGCGTTCGTTACGACAAGGACGGAAAGACGCCCGTTTGCATAAACGAGCGTAATGGGTGTGAGTGGACAAGTAAAGATGGAATTCATTGGACGAGTAACGAAAAACCAGCAAAATCATGGAATGGAAAGATCGAGATTGATTCTATGTACAGGCTTGTGCGAACCTCGGAATCCGGGGCGGATAAGTCCACAACTGATTGTTTCGGTCGCAGGATCGTCGAACAGAAATCGGACAAGACAACTGTTATTACTGAGACGCGTTCGAACGGGGATAAGAGTAGCATCACCGCAAAAAATGCTGCTGGCGAAGAAACCTATAGAGTTGAGTATGGTGCAGACGGGAAGACACCAAATCTTCTAAAGCTCAAGCATCAGGAAGAGTGGAGAAGTAACGATGGAAAGGTTTGGTGGCATTCTGTCGGCGGGGTGCCTGAAAAATGCAGGCAGCTCGTCACCGTCGACGCCAATAATAATCTTGTGGAGTTGGAAGAAGGTGGAATTCGACGAATTACCCGACCTGACGGCACTAAGACCACTGAGGGCCACAGCGCTAGACATCGAAATCTAGAAAACGAAACTCGATGGTCCGCCATGTTCACTCCTGATCAAAAACGAGCCGAGATCCACTACGGTAATCATATGGAAGCGACGGTGAAGCTTGGCTCGGTCAATGGCAATCGTACCGCTCTTGAAGCTCACTTCAAAAAGGACGGCAAGGAAGTGGCAAGCCTACAACGAGACACCGATGGAGTCCTGGTTTATAGTTACAAAAATGCTGGCGGCGTTGTGGAGAAAATTGCAGTGCAAGAACCGACGAGAATTTTTAGCGACGGTTCAATTAGCCTTGATGCCACAGACGGCCGAACGATCCATTTGAATTCAGATGGAAGCAAGATGGAGTACCATGAGGTGAAGATCGGAGACCATTATCATCGCAAGCCAATATTCATGCAAGACGCCAATGGTAATCGGTATCGTTATGAATGGACATACGATTCCAGTGATCCTTCACGTTCTATCAAAACACCTTCAAAAATTACATTTGAGAACCCTTCAGGCCAGACATTAGTCCTGGCGCGCACCGGCCGCGCGACGACATTCGGGCTTCCGAATGCGGAGGCGCCCGGTTTTGCCAGATACAAGGTCTACACTGATGAAGGTCAGGAAGCACAGTCGAGTACGCAGGTCGGCGTAGCCGTGAGCCTTGGTCCGGTTTCATTCGGTTTTGCAAAACCACTGCAAACTCACGTGGATGCCTCAATCGATCCATCAACCGGAGCGCTTTCCATTGTAGACGGGCCTCAAACTGTTAATGGAAGCATCAATGGAGATTCAGTCAAAGTTACTCGCTATCCTGATGGCACACGCCGACAGCAAAACGAGAATGGGGTGGTTTATCGCCATAAGAATGGAAGGACTGTGATGAAACGACAATAATCGGCTGCGTTTGGAGCCTCGGTCGCAATACATACAAGGGAATTGAAAACCGAAGCCCCATGAATCAATGCCGCGAGCACGCACACTGACTGAAAACCTAAAGCGTGATAATCAGACTGGACTTGGAACCCGCGTTCAAAGTCCAGTCTCTTCTATTCGTATTCAGACTGAGTACTATTCTGAAATCAAAACCTCTAACCGCCAATCTGGCGTTGTAGCCACTTGCAATCGCCGCCCAGTCACAGTAAGGTCGCCTGACCTTGTATACTGATTCTGTTATGCCGGTGCAAGCATGCAGATCGTTCTCTGTAACAAGGCGGAGTGAATCGCAACGGCGATCTTCGGAGAATTTGTCGAAAATGCAGATGAAACTTTGGCAGCAAGGGTTAGTGCTTGTGTGTGCGCCAATCGCCGTTATGCTGATTTTCGTCGTGGTCCTTTCCCTACTGCTGGAGCAGACGCAGCGACAATACGATGACGCTCTGGTGTCAAACAAGATTGTGGCTGCATCAAACCATATCGGCGTTCAATTTTACGATGCATGCGGCCAGATGTACGCTTATAAACAAACCAAAGCGCCTGAAGTGCTTGAACGCTGCCAGAGCATTCTCAATGAACTTACAGAAGAACTGAAGGTCCTGAGAGAACTAGCTGTCCGCCACAAGCACAAACCGGCGGAGATCGGAAAAATTGAAACGACTGCATTGCGAGGAATTGAATTGCTGCGTGCATGGACACAACATATCGCACAACCCAAAGCCCTGTCATTTATGAGTTATGGCAATCTGGTACCCGAACTTCACGCCGTCAGCCTGCAATTCGCTGAAGAGCTGAGCGCCTTTGTAAGGTCGGAAAAAAAATTGTATTCGAATTCTCAGTCTTTGCCAGTTGAGTCGCGCATCGTTATTGCCTCATGCATCGCATTTGGTGTCCTTTGTGTAATGCTTCTGGGATCTGGCTTATCTCTATATTTCTACCGAACCACGGCCGCCCGTTTGTCTATAGTAATGGAGAACACTTTATGCCTGACAGAGAACCGCCCGTTAAATCCTGAGGTTGGCGGTGCCGACGAGATAGCGGAACTAGACGGTGTCTTTCATACCATGGCCGATGCGCTGACAGAAGCGGCACGAAAAGAGAGTGCTATTCTGGAAAATGCAATTGATGTGATCTGCTCAATATCCAAAGACTACATTATATCTAGAATAAATCAGGCTACGGTCTCTGCCTGGGAATTTCGGTCTGAAGAACTGATCGGAACATCATGTCTGTCTTTGATAATGGCAGATGACGTGGAAAACTTCCGCAAGCACCTTCAAACGGTTCGTGAATCTACTGGAACGAACATCGAAACCCGCGTGACAACCGCTACAGGTCGAATAGTATATTGCGTGTGGACCGTGCGTTGGTCTGACTATGAACAAAGCTTTTTCGCTGTTGCTCACGATGTCACTGACCAAAAGCACATCGAACAACTCAAGCAAGACTTCGTGGCAATGATCAGCCATGACCTTCGCACGCCAATGACAGCCATGCTGGGATTACTAGACCTATTGGAACGTGACACGTATGGTCCAATATCGGACAGGGGAAAAGTCCGCATTCGCAATAATCAACTTGGTGTTAATCGGCTGCTAAGCTTAATAAACGGCTTACTAGACCTATCAAAAATGGATGCGGGGAAACTTTCAATTGACAGGCAACAAACACGAATCAGCGAAATTACAGACAGAGCTGGTGAGGCTGTTGGTTATTTATTGGTTCAGAAAGGGCTAACGCTCAATACCAGGGTTTCTGAGAGTCTAGAGTTCTCCGTTGATGGCAATCGAATTGTTCAGGTTCTGGTGAATTTACTGGGAAACGCCATTAAATATTCGCCTCAAAACGGTATCATCGAAATGCGAGCAGATCTCAATGACACAAATGAATTGCATTTGCAAGTGTCCGACCAGGGTCCGGGCATTCCAGCAGATCAGTCACTGGCAATTTTCGATAAGTACAGTCAGGTTCGAAAGCAGGACTCTCAGACCGGAACCGGGCTCGGACTCGCGATTTGCAAAGCAATCGTAGACCAACATGGCGGCAAAATCGGAGTAACCGTGCAACTGCCGACCGGCAGTATATTCTGGTTCACTATACCATTAGAGCAAACGGATAATATCGCTAACCAGTTGAAACAGACGATGAACAATTGAGTACATGCTTGCACATTTTGTGGAATAAGATCAGCGGTTAAGGGCATCGACATGGCAAGAATTTGCATTATTGAAGATGATGTTGAACTCGTCGAACTAATGGTAGACGCTTTCGCTCCATCTGGATATGAAATTGATAAGGCACATTCCGGAGACAAGGGTCTGGAGCTCTTGCGCGCGGCACCCTATGATGCCGTCATTCTGGACTGGGAGCTGCCGGGACTGAACGGCATTGAGGTGTGCCAAGCCTTTCGAGAATCGGGCGGACACTCCGCCATTTTATTCCTAACCGGAAAAGGAGAAATCGAGGACAAGGAAAGAGGCTTGGATACCGGTGCAGACGACTATCTAACCAAACCTTTTCGAATGCGCGAGCTGATTCTGCGCATAGAAGCTCTTCTTCGCCGTCCCAAACTCGTTCAGCAAACAGTATTGCAAATCGGTTCAGTTGTGATTGAACGAACAAAGCGACTGGTGTTATGCGGTGAGGAGACACTAGCTCTTTCCCCAAAGGAATTTGCCTTACTGGAGTTTTTGATGACTCATGCCGGACAAACTTTCAGCGTTGTAGAACTGATGGATCGCGTCTGGCATTCCGAAGATGAGTCATCTCCGGAAAATGTTCGTACGCACATTATGCGAATCAGAGCCGCCCTTGACGGCAAACATGGTGCCCCCGAAATTCGAACAGTTCATCGTGTCGGTTACTGCCTGCACCCGCATCAGAGCCAGGCGTGATGGCAAAGCTGTTAATCGCTGAGGATGACCTTGAATTATGCAGTATTCTTGAGGATTGGCTGTGTGGAGAAGGACATGTTGTTGAGATAACCCATGACGGTCAAAGTGCCGCCGAACGGCTGAGGCTCTGCAAGTACGATCTGGCCATTTTAGACTGGGAACTGCCTGTCTGTAGCGGAATTTCCATCTGCCGGAGCCTTCGTGATCAAAGGGATAGTATTCCGGTGCTCATACTAACGGGAAGGAACCAATTAGCAGATAAAGAACAGGGGTTTACTTCAGGTGCCGATGATTATTTGACCAAGCCATTCAATCTAAAGGAGTTGTCGGCGCGAATTCGTGCAATGTTACGTCGCCCCCAACTCAAGCAGGTAGCCCTTCAATCAGGCAATCTGGAATTAGACACGGCAAGCCGCCAGTTTTTCCTTGAGGGGCAGCTCGTGCAGCTTCTCCCCCGCGAATTTTGCTTGCTTGAATTCTTCATGCGTCATCCGAACCAAACATTCGAATGCCAGAGTATTCTTCAGCAAGTATGGCCCGCTGATTCACAAGCGTCTCCGCAGACGGTGCGCATTCATGTAATGCGCCTGCGAGAAAAGATCGCAACTGCTGGAAGAGCTAACCGAATACAAAATATCCGAGGCCAGGGTTATCGGTTCCTCGATGCTGGTGAAGACTGACAAAAACACCTCGATAGTTCCGAAACATTCAATAGCGTATTGTCTTTCCGGGAATTGGCGATAGGAGGACTGACATTATGACATTTGATGCAAGCGAGCCATTCAATAAAATTGCTGATGCAGTAAGAAAAGATGGAGACACGCCCGAACACAAGGAACTCGCTCTGACTGCCGAACTATACGGTACGGCGTGGTCGGCGGTATTCGATTGTTATAAGAAGGCCTGGTTTGGTGACAGCTCCGCTAACAATAACAGTAAAGGTCGGGCGAACGGAGGAGGAGCAGGAGGAGGAGGAGGAGACCCTTTCAGCAAAACGGTTTTTGCCTGCCTCGAAAAAATGACTAAACAGGAAATGGATAAAATGCAAAAGGAATTGGATCACTGCCTCCAAAAGGACATCTTCCCCGAGCAGAAGAAAAACCCCAAGCGCCCGAAGGCTTGAGAGCCTGAGCACTGGATACAAGAGGCGACCAATGACTTTCACTTTGTGGAAAATCATCAGGGGCCGGGATCAGGAGACGCCAGGTTTATGGAATGGAGACGTTGTTGACAGAAATCTAAGGCAGCACGAGCTGATGCAGTATCAATTTTTTCAAGTTCCTTAATCGCTGTCGAGAAATGTTCGAAAGCGTGGGACGGATCGCCAAGCTTCTCGAAAGCCATTCCCGCCGCCTGCTCATGAGTGCCGCAAAGATATCGGTCACCACACTTCCTAAATGCAACACTGGCTTTGTAAAAGCACTGACTAGCCAGCCTCCACTGTTGAAGCTGATTATAACACTGGCCGATAGCCGAACAGTTGTTGCCATTCGACCTTTCGTCGGCTACTTTCACTGAGCGCGAAAGAGCCTTTTGTGCGTATGATAAAGCCTGCTTGTATCGATGCAAGGTCATAAGATCTGCTGTTAACAGCTCGGCGTTACGATACGCCCCATTCTCATCTTTCTGTTTCTCAAAAACATCGATCAACTTGCGCCGAATCGATATGCTCTTCTCAATATTGCCATTTTGTTCTTCGATTCCCGCAATAGACTCGAGAGCCGAGGCGGTAGCAGATAAACACGCGCCATCCGATTGCAGGACCTTGCGCATCAACCCGTCAGATTCGCTGTATTTTCCTTCAGAATGTAGGCAAAGTATCTCGGATTTGCAGGAATTTGCGTACTCGGAACTCTGGATACCGCATTTTTGTAATGCTGCTGGCACGACAACCCGAATTATCTGTTCGGCTAACTGGTACTTCCTCTCTGCGATTAACTGATTGGATACGTCAATAGCAACTCGACAGATATAGCGCTGAACCTCAAGAGCAGACTTAACTCGAGAAGACAATGTTTGCTTCAGGAACTGCTGCCCCTCCCCAAATCGGTGCAGCTGCACGAAACCCACAAAAATTCCTCCTAACGCTGAGACAACCTGACTGCTGTTTTCTCCATAAGCCGCGCGCGCAATTTTCAATATACGAAATCGAGTCGACAGGGCACGCGAACGGTTATTTACGTTGTCGTAGAATTCAGCCAACAATAGAAGGGATTCATAATCATTGGAGTTTGGCGTGAAGAACAACTCTCTTAGCTTATGCAGAATCGAATTGCATTCATCTTTCCTCCCTTGTTCAAAAACCATGGCTGCTTCGTTAACTCGAGCAACTCGATATTCACGGGACTGAGCTCCGTTTATGTTTAGTTCAATGCGTGCAATCTTCTGGAAGAGCTTTTCGGCACAGACCAGACTGCGTTCACGCGCGGCTATGTCGGCGAGCAATCGTAAATTCGGCAACAGAGAGGGATGGTATGCGGGCAAGTATTGCTCCTGAATTTCCAGCGATTCAGAAGCATAGCGTTTTGCGTCCGCATATTTACTTTCCCGGGAAAGGCAGATAGCAAGTAGGCATTTGTCATACGCCAAATCTAGCTGGAGTGATTGCGCCGACGGTAACTGTTCTCGAATGGCGATCATCTCACGTCGTAACGTCTCCTCGCGAGGCCGATCGTCATCTAGCTCGCACTGTTGAGCCGCAAGGCCTAGAGCATGAATACGGAGGGGATCACCTATTCGGTTTTTCGCCGACTGCTTCAGCAAATCTTCGGCAATTTTTCTTGACCGTATATAATCATGCAACGTAATACAAGAGACCCACTTATCGCGTTTGCAAATGAACTCGACTTCTTGTACAGAAAGTTCATGTGACGTCAGTGGTGCTTTGCAAGTGTCGAGTTTTGGTGGCTCCCGCTTAGGCTTCGTTATGACTACGATGCCGACCAGGAATACCACCAGCATCGCACCTGCAAGTATCCGTTTATTGAAATTGGTACCCATAGGCTTCACCGCTGTGATTGCCTGCTCGATCGCCCCGTGTCTTCTGTTCCCTCCAAGGTAACGACCGAACCGCAATAGTGTCAAAGCGAAAGCCCGTCGCGACAGTAGAAGCGGACTATCCGCTAGACTTTGAGAATCGAAAAACTCCGAGAAGAGGAACCAGGTTGGGCATGAACCGGGTTCCGATTTTTAAGATAGCCCATTGTGTTGTGTTTGCATGAAACCACATTACGGTTTTGGTGCTTATGACACATTATGTTGAAGCGAGTTGAGCGCGCTCTAGCGCGAAACGAGGGGCTAACGCGGGAGAGGCGCCTGAAGCGCTTACAATTGATTCCAATCTCAGCCCAATCGCCGGTTGGTCCTACCCTTCAGACGATCCCCGGGGGCTGGCTGGCAATTTGGATTTAACCGAGTCAGGGGTAACACAAACGCAACAGTTTTCGGCAATAATTAAATAGTGGTCCCGAACGACAGTCTTCAAAGGAAGAGGACGGTCGGCTCATTGTTAAACGCAAAGAGTAGGGTTGGAGGCTGGCGGAATGAACGACGAATTTGACTCTATTTCCAGGCCGGAAGAAGACGACGAGGACGAAGAAGAGATTTCCCTTGAACCGTCCGAACTAGTCGAGACCCTGGAAGACGTGCTGACGGCAAAGGTAAAGACGCTCGCTGGTAAAGAACTTCTTCCCGCACTTGAGTTGGCGAATATTAATGCAGAAGTGCAACCCGTCGTAAAGCCCGAGGCTCCGTTCACAGCAGTAAAACCGATACACGACCGAGTAGTACAAGAACTGGAAAAGAAGTTCGGGAACGATCC
Source organism: Candidatus Obscuribacterales bacterium (assembly GCA_021732565.1). Taxonomy (GTDB): domain Bacteria; phylum Cyanobacteriota; class Vampirovibrionia; order Obscuribacterales; family Obscuribacteraceae; genus JAKFUT01. Next base: position 4,614 of record JAKFUT010000172.1, on the reverse strand, counting down.
TGTCGCACTGGCTGCGGTATTGGGTGCTATCGGACGCCTTGGACCGGAAATGAAGCGCTGGCAGGAACAGCTGAAGAAAGACGCAGACGCAGCACACACCGGAGAGGCTCGCAAACCTACGGCGGATCATCTGAAAACAGTGACTGAATCGGCAGTCTCTGCCCGTTATTCTCATGTATTGGCGCTGGTACTGTTGGGGCGTTCAGCTGAGACCATCGCTACCGAATTGAAGAGGGATCTCAACCCGAGAGCGTGCGCCCTCGACACATCAGGTGTTTTAGGACAAGGTTTTCGGACCCGAGCAGATTTTGCAGAAAGTGATTCGAAGAGCTGGTATTACAAAGAACGCCATAGAGGGGCAGTATCTCCCCGAGAATCAATGGAAGACAAGCGACCGTTGGAAGTTTGGCAGGGGCAACTAGTTCGTGATCTGGCAGGCAATACGTCCGTTTTCACCGTTACCCGAAACGGACAACGAGTTGAGAGTTGGAGTATAGAAGGAACTGCCGCTGACAAAATGCTGAAAGTATCCGGACTTGAAGGGCCTGATCCGAAAGTTGCAGGTGATGCTCTAACAAAACATCGAGCAGAACTATTCACAGCCGTCCTCCGCTCGACCATGCCTACCGAAGCCCAGCAAGAAATGTTGCGCGATTTAACCCAGATGGAAGCCCGCGCCCGAGCGGGTGACATGAGAGGACACAAAGGCGGAGCCCGCGCGGAACTCGCGCAAACATACGAACAGATTGCCCGGTTGCTCACTGATACAAAAAGCGGCGTGCGCGCCGATTACAGAATTGCAGTTGCCCGGCAATTGGCCAGAGAGCTAGGTGACCCTTCTGATATCGATCAGGGACCGTCTAGCGACGCTTGCCGCATGGTGACGGTACAGTACAGGCTGGCGACAATGAGACCGTCTGTGGTGGCACGTGTTACGGTTGAGGCATTGCTCGACAGTAAAGTAAAACTCGGAAACGACAAATACCTGCCGTTGCATGCCGACAACAGAGAGCCTTCTTCGCCGCAGGCTATGACGTTCCCCCGACCTTCGGATGAACGATCGTTTGCCTCTCAACTGTTCCAGGTGGCATCAATGAATCTTCTCGGTACAAACCAGGAAATCATCGCTGGCCACATCAGGTACACAAATGAGTGGGGAAAAGACCTCCCCAAGATTCGCCAGCCGGAAGGCGGCATCACGAGGCTCGAATTCATTCAAAGAAAAGAACAGTCGGACATACGCGCTGGTGATCTCAAAAACGAACATACGAAAGCAAAGTACGACAAGAACTACAGCGGCAATCGTCGTGCTGGAGACCCTCATCCATTCCTGGTGAATAACGGGATGAGCATTATGGTGCACGGTCAAGGAAACGGTCCTGCCGGTAGCGCATTGACCGCTGACGACAGGGGCGCTTCCCGGAAAGATGGCGCACATCACCTCCTCATGAGAGCCAACGCATCGCAAATTTTGCTCGACATGATGGACCCCGAAGGCAATCACAAGAACTGCGTGCTCGCATACAAAGGGATGGAGAAGTACACGGGCGAACGGGGGCTAGTACGCTTTGAGACGGCAAACCAGCTGGCGGCATTGGTTCGCGAAGCTAAGAGAACAGGCAACTTGCCTCTCATCATCGCAAGCCGCGACTATGCCATGTCAGCCTCATCTCGAGATCGTAAAGGCAAAGAGAAGGAAGACTTCGAAGAAGCGATGGAAGACTGCGACAACACGCACATCATGATCATTAAAGACATCGTAGACGCAGATGCCGGCAAAGGGATAGTCGAACATCTGGTGACGGAAGACTTTTTCGGTAAAGCCTACGATCGTCGCATACTACCTCGCAGTGAATGGGGAATCTATTTCGCGAACACTGGCGATACTCTTCCGAGGAAATAAGTCGCAGCTCCACAAGAAGCCCCCGCTCAACCAGTTCCTCCACCAGACAGTGGATCGCAAATCGTCTTTTCTGCCATGGGATAATGCTAAAGGTAGCCGTGAGAAGTAATCGGCGAACTTTGTAAGCGACTGAAGCCACTTCGCAATTCGTCCGTCTTCAACGAATCAGGGAATAAGGTAAGGGAAGTCTACCAGAGGACCTCTATCTTAGTGAATATCCAGCCAGGCGATATCGTTGACGGTCGCTACAAGGTGATAACTGAGGTGATTCATCGATTTGATCTAGCGCTTGTCTATGCTAAGAAAATGCTGGAATACGAAAGTATTCGATCGAGCACCTCTTACAGAATAATGTGGACCTTCCGCCTGGCTCAAAACTGTTTTCTTTGTCACAAACAAGATGATGGAAATAAGGCATTGGCCGAAGGGCTAAATGTGTTGAAGGAAGTCGATGAATCATCGAAACAACTGGAAGGACAGTTTTACTATGTCTGGGCCTTGAGAGTAAAAGGAGACTTCCAACTGGCACTGAGCACTTTAGATGACATCATTGCTTCCGCCTCAGATCCCAGGCAAACCGTTACGCTCTTATCGGCGATGACAATGCGAGTTGTCGTGCTTGATAAACTTGGCAAAACAGACCAGGCAATCAGCGGAATGATTGAACTTCACAAAGTCGCTCAAGGTTCTACTTTGACCAAAGAACTACGACAAGCTCTCATTCTTGCCATTCAGAATAATCGGCAGACCAAAATGGATTACATCATCGAACATTCCCTCGGAACTAAGCTAAGTAGGCCAGAATGGGAAGAGCTTGTTTCAATTCTTTCGAAGAGTTACGACGCGATGGAAAGTGCACGAGACAAGGACAGACTGCTCCAATCTCTGCGTAAATTCAAACAATTGGCCAACCAGACGGCCCGCGGTGAGAGTAGTTCGTAATCAGTAGTGTCGCGTTTCGCTGACCGCACTTTCCTCAGTAATTGATGGCGTAGACAATGATGTTTTGTTCTCATGATCTGTCGATGTTTTGCTTGCTGCATCATTCTTCGCAGCCGTCGGCGTCAGGCTGCAATGAAGCTGCCGGCACGGCATACGCACAACTGCACCAATGTTGCAGTCAATGTTATCGGAAAGCTGTTCAGTTCGACGGACGTTTACTCAATGCCCCAATTGCTGGAGTTCTCAATTGATTGATTGGACTTCACTAGTAGCGCGGTCAGAGCCCAGCATAGAGGCCCATCAATCTCGCCAACCTGGCACGTATAGTCGCGATGTTCGAGTTCATCTTGAAACATCCAATTGCCACCCGGTACATCTGAATTGACGAAACCAGTAACAACTCCTACCGCCAAATCGCACGCTCTTGGCGAATTAGTATTCTTTGACATTGCGCAACCCTCTCTCTACATGCAATCTGGCGGGTTCCGGTTGAAATCCACTGGTGTAATTGTTATTACAACCGGTCCAATAACAGGGGAGAGCGATACGGCTTATTGCACCGGAATTAGAATCTATGAATGCAAATTGAACTGTACGAAAGGCGCGTGCATGTTGTGCGTATGCTGCACTGCACGCTGAAATTGGAACTGGGGCGAAGCCACCGCACAGGGGAATTTTGTCTACGCCCAATCTAACGGTTGTAAACTCTGCATCAGTAAGGCTGGCACCGGTTTGCTCCACGCTGATGGAAGTGGTCGCCGACATCCCGAGTGTCGCCAGAATATTATCTGCCAGCGTTTGAGCGCTCCGTTTGGCTTTTTCAGGATCATAGTCCTGTCGGGCATGGACAACCAGTATTTTTGGTTATTGATGCACTGTGCCGCGGCCTTTCTTCTGCCAGAGCTTCCAACTGGTGTTGTACACGAACGCGATAAACGCGCCGCATGCCAACTTCTCCTTCGGATTATAAACTTGCTACCTCGATCGAAATACCGTGCGTGTTATCTACTGCTTTGCGCATTGCACGTCTCATAAACAATCACTGAGCAAGGGTTCAGCCTCTTCGTGACGATGACACTCGGGTTAGGCGAGGTCTCTTGCGGGTATATAAACAGGACTTGCTCTTAATGGTCGGTGAGATAATGAAAAAGTTTGGAATTCCCGTTTTGCTGGGTGTATTGATTTCTCAAATGCCGGTCTCCGGACAGTCGGATGTAAGGTCTGTAAAGGTTGGAGAGAATCGAATTGTCTTGAACAAAGACACGGTTTTCCACTCGACCTCCGAGCCCGTTGTAGAAACGGGAGACCTGATAGCATCAGCGAAACAGCCAATGAATATTCGCATCAGAAGACAGCAAGCACAGATTTGTCTAAAGAGTTCGTCTCAGATATTGGTATCTGCCAACGAGAGTTGCAGCAAGGTACGAGCGCTCTCGACTGCTCAAGCACAAGGGGTGGTCGTAAACTTTGCCGGACGGTCGTTCGATGTTAGAGATGGAATGGAGATCGTCATGGCTGACGATATTAATGAGCTTGAAAACGCCGTAACTTCCGATGGCATCTATAGAAGGTCGATGAAGATTTATAAGCTTCATGCAGGGAAGTGTGCCCTGGTTGCCGAGACACATCCCACAACTCTAGCTAGTTCGCACTGAAAAAGTCCTCGGTTCAGTCGGTTCCCATCCAAATTTTCGGCGTGAGTAAAAATTTGGGGTCAATATATGCGGAATGCAGCTGATACAGGGCTATTTCGAGCCCACCCCGACCGT
>JAKFUT010000422.1 GCA_021732565.1 Candidatus Obscuribacterales bacterium | reverse complement strand
GCTTGTTCGACGTTGAGATGCAAATGGTGAATGAGCAGTTTTTTCGCAATCGCATTTTGTATTATTGGTCCGGTTTGCACCAGCAGCAACTGGTGCGTGGCGACGATTATGATAACCTTCGTCCGACTTACTGCGTGTGCTTTACGAATTTTACGCTCTTTCCGGAGACAGCGGAATATCGCTTGTGCTTTGAGCTTCGTGAACGAATACAGGATCTGGTTTTCAGCTCAGACATCGCTATAATTACATTGGAGCTGCCGAAGTTCACGCTTTACGTGGAGGAGGTTTCTACAGCCTTGGATCAGTGGCTTTACCTCCTACGCAATGGAGAGCTACTGGATACGCAAAATGTACCACCAACTTTAAACACCCCACAGATAAGGTTTGCACTGGAGGAGCTAGCGATGTTGAGCCAAGATGATATTGAGCGCGAGCGGTATCTTGCAAGACTTCGTGTGCAGCGCGATGAAAGGGCACGTCTAGCCTATGCCCGAAACGAAGGAAAAGCGGAAGGGAAGGTGGAAGGGAAGGTGGAAGGGATGGCCGAGGGAATAGCGAAAGCACGAACGGAAGCGGAGAAAAAGATAAGGCTGATTGAATCGATTCAATCGGCCGAAAGCAAGCTTGTTCCAGAAGCGACGACACCACTCAGCGACTTGTTTGCACTTTCATTAGAGGAGCTCACGGCCCTAAATGAGCAGCTTGCAGTAGAGGAGTCATAGAAGGACGACTAGCCACTCGCCGGGTTCACCAGGCGTGGTATCAATGTAAATGAAACAACCTTCGGTTGTATCGCGATTAGATTCGGAATTGGCGAAGATGCGAAGTTGAACATCACAGGTGGTTCTTCACCGTCATGGTTTTGGAAATTCTATCCTTGAAATTTGAGCGTCCAGTGACGGAAATGTATTATCGATTATCGAGACCTCTTTCTGACAGCTCAGCGAGAGCGTAGCCGAAAAACTAAAGCAACCCGCGAGTTACCCGTGGAGGAACAATGACATTATTCTCGTTACGGATATTCGACATCCCGTCACTTGCCACGGTTTTCCGCTCCCGCACAACATTTCTAGAAAAGTTGGCCGCATTTTTCCACCTTCATATCTTGCCAATGCGATCCACTCTGTTTAGAGACACACACTGCACGTTAGCAGCAGAGAAAGAGGCCTACCCGTCACCGGGTGAATTGGTTCGAGGCATTCATCAATACGCAATCTGGCAGACTGCACTAAAGCGAGCCACGATCCAACAGTACGGAAGTACCAGGGCATGGATTCCTTGTAGCCGGAACCAAAGTTCGCAAATGATTCTACGCGCCACCCGTCTCGATACGGCTCATCGCCGCAGACCGCAAAGGGGTGAACAGTTTGAATAATCAGCTTGCCTCTGTTGCTAAGTTGCTTGCGCAAAGAGTTAAGTAGCTCACTTACATTTTCACCAACCAATGCGAAATTGAAAACAATTGCATCATAGTTGATTGAGCTAATTACATTGCTGGCGCCGAGTTCCTCGTAGGTAAGAACGTGAAAACTGCCATCGCCAAGAGCTTTTGCTTTGTCGATTAGCGGTGCAGCTCCGTCCGTGCCAGTTGCGTCTATGCCGCGATTGAACAGTTCTCGCACTAACCAACCTTCTCCACAGCCAACATCAAGAACGTTGTTTGGATTGTATTTAAGGATCGTATCGATAATAGCCTTGTTTGTAGCAACCTGGCGACTTTCTATAAGGTGAGATCGCACCGACTCAGTCCATGCAGAGGCGTTTTCATTCCAGCTGTGCAGGATTTGCTGCTCACGATTGTCCATAAATTTGTCCTCGCTGGCGAAGTTAATGAGGTTCTTACCACGGATTGATGAGTGCGCAGCAGTTGACCTGACTATACAGATAGTATAGGATAACTATATCTTCTGTATAGTCATTCAAGTAAGAGTTAATGAAACTGCGAGCCTACAGAGCCCTTGCCAACCTGACCCAGCAAGCGCTGGCAGAACGTTTAGGCATTTCAGAACTCTCGGTAATCAAATATGAGGGTGGAACCACGATCCCTTCCAGAGAGGCCATGCTAAGGATTTATCAGCTCAGCGGTGGACTTGTTACGCCTAATGATTTCTTCGATTTGGAAAACTTATCCGAAGATATCGGCAAGCACTCCCCTGGCTCTACATTCGTGGCGGCGGGTTTGATGAGCGGTACATCAATGGACGGAATTGACGGCTCGTTGGTAATAACGGATGGCGAGGGGCTTGTTAAAGAATTGGGAAATCACGGCATTCACTATGATTCCGAGATGAAGTTTCTTCTGAAGACCTGCGAACAGTCTTGCTTCCAAAACGACGGAAACATTGAAAATGCTCGACTCGGATTTCCCGGTGTTCTTAGGCAGAGGTTGTCCAAGAATGAAACTATATCAGAGGCTGAGCTGAACAGCCTGTATCACGACTTATGCTTTTACATTCATGGCAAAAAAGACAAGCCCGTTTTGTTCGACGATGTTGTGCAGAAGTCAACCGATTTACATGCTGCAGTAATTACGCAGCTCCTTAAACAAACCGGCTACAACGCCCGAAGTGTAGATATCTTGGGGTATCACGGGCAGACCCTCTTTCATCGCCCGTCGGCAGGAATCACCATGCAAGTTGGAAACGGTCAGAGCCTTTCAGATCAATGTGGTATCGCCGTCGTTTCTCAGTTTCGCTCTAATGATGTTCGGCATGGCGGACAAGGCGCACCGTTTGCACCCTTGTATCACAAGGCTCTTGCAAATCAAATAGGGTTGACGCCAGTGGTAATCGCCAATTGTGGTGGAATAGCCAACGTTACCGTTATTGGGACTCAAGACGAAGATTTATATGCGTATGATTGCGGACCGGGCTGTGCATTGATCGATAGATTCGTCAACTTCAAGGTCGGTAGAGATATGGACAGAGACGGCATATACGGCAGCCAAGGAGCCGTGAATATTGAGGTGCTGAAAAGCCTGAAGAAGAAGGCGATAAAGACGAGAGGCGATGCGCCTTATTTAGAGAGGAAACCTCCTAAATCGCTCGATGTAAACGATCTCACTCTTATCCCCGAGGTTGAGGTCCTGACCCTCCAAGATGGCTGCGCCACGTTAGAGGCATTCACGGCCGATTGTATTGCTGAAAGTCTGGTATCACTTCCTATGCCGATACCGAAACTTTGGGTACTGGCGGGCGGCGGCTGGCAAAACAAAAAGATCACAAACGAGCTTGAGCAAAGGCTTAGAATTCGCCTGGGTTCGGATGTTCGCGTGCAGCATGCTGATCGGGTTGGCTGGAATGGACAGGCCATGGAGGCGCAGATATTTGCCTATTTAGCAGTGCGCAGTTTACGCAAGATGCCTCTTAGTTTACCTGGCACCACAGGAGTTCCCGCTCCACTGACTGGCGGAGAACTCGCCATACCAGGGGGTGATCCACGCAAGACCACAAAGCGCCTGCGCTCGTTTCTAAATGCAATCGACAAATAGAAAATTGTAATCGCTCCCTCGGCTTTCGCCGCGTCCGCTCTAGCGCCACTTCCTTCGCCCTTGACGGGCGGCGGTCGTTCCATCATTTGGGTCCACACTTTCGTACGCGATACAAGGAGATTTCTCATGAACGAAACAAAGTTCTTACTTGCCATTGGCGTGAATACTGGTAACTCCCTGGATGCCGCTGACGTTGTCTTGACGAAATTCGGCACAGACAGCTCCATCACCGATCTCGATGCACTGAGTGTTCCAATGCCTGCCGAGCTAGGCAATAGACTGCGTCTTTTCAGAGCCGCAGTTGTAGACTCTCTTGGAGACATGAATGAAGCAATTCGATGTTATGCAGAACGAGCCGTTGAAGCGAAACTTTCATTGGAAACATTCGATAAGCTGGTCTACGATTACACGCATTATGTGTCCGGAGCCATCAATGAGTTGGTGCAGCGGGCAACTAAGAATGGAACCACGGAATGCCAGGTGGATTTGATCGGATTCCACGGACAAACCTGTGCGCACCAACCGCCTTCAATCGCCAGAGAAGCGGGCACTGCTTATACGCTGCAGATTGGTAACGGACAACAGTTGGCTGACGAAACCGGGCTACTCGTGGTTTACGATTTCAGATCCGATGATCTGATGAATGGTGGCGAAGCCGCACCGTTAGCACCAATGCATCATCAGCATCTCGCCAATCACCTGAAGGAGCGCGATAAGTTTCCCATCGCCTTCTGCAACGCTGGCAACACAGGCAACATTAGCGTCATAACCGATCACCCGGAGAAAGGTGTTGTTCTCCTCGGATGGGATGCCGGCCCGTTCAACGATTACCCGGACAAACTTATGCAGATTGAACGATCACAAATGTGCGATCTCGACGGTGTAATAGGAAACAAAGGGCATGTAAATCTTGACCTTCTTCGCCTGCTTTTTGAGAGGGGAGCCGTCACTGATCACGGCGAGAACTACCTGCTGCAGCCGCCGCCGAAATCTTCAGACCCGCAGTGGTACCGCTTGCTGCCTGAGTTGATGGGCGAAGCACCTGTGGGAGAGAATATACTGTCCTTCGAAGACAGGCTAAGAACCGCAGAGTATTTCGCAGCTTATGTCTACTTCTATTCTCTGCATTGGATTCCGAGTAAAATGCTGATTCCAACGTGTTTCGCACTGTGTGGTGGAGGGTGGAACAACCCGGTTTCTCGAAGGCATTTCGAACAGTTACTGAATGGCGATTTTGAAGATTCACCTGTATTGCCGGAGCACAGAGAACTGTTTAACGCCATTTCAGAACGTCTGCGAGTGACGAAAAAAAACATCGAAGTTGCGATGGCCGACGAATTTGGTTTCAGCGGTCAATTTATGGAAGCAAGGCTCTTTGCAGACGCTGCCGTATGCCGTATTAGAGGCGAGGCATTTAGTTTGCCGGAGACGACCGGATGCAAGTCGCCGACAGTTCTCGGAATATTGCGTTTTCCGCAAAACAACCCTGAGCTAGCATCAGAGCGCTTAAAGGACTGGCTCTCTCTCTATGGAACTGCCAACCTCATGGAAGACAATTCCCAGTTGTTTGACGGGCGTTGGAGTAGAGCTGCTCGAGGATGGAACATGCGCCTGACAGCTAGCGAGAGCGTAGCCGAAAAACTAAACCAACCCGGGAGTTAGGCGTGGAAGCAACAATGACTACAACTACAATAGAAAAAAACCTTGACTGCGTTGTGCATAGCTTGCCTGAGTGGATGCAAGAAATGCTAGCGGAACGCAAACGTTCGCGAAACACACAACGCTCATGCCAAACGCCGACGGCAAATTTTTAAAACCCGGCAATCACGCTAAGAGTCAAAGCACCTACCGGGATTCCTAAAATGCGTAATAGTCTTCCGGCAGCGTTTCGGTGGGGCGCCAGTCGATCTCGCCGGCCTCGGCGCCCTTGTATCGCAGGAATGTTTCGCTTGACAGATCTTTGTCGAGCAACGGTTTCTTTTGCAGCCGGCTGGCGAGCACCCAGCTGCTGGCCGATGCAAGGTCAAGCTCCCCGGCCTTACTCAAACCAATGATCAATACGAGCAGGTGCTTACATAAGGAACCTCTCAATCCTCCGCAGTAATTGAGGTTCTGTGTGCAACACCAGAAGCTCCCGTCATTGGCTAAGTGGCAAGAATAGACCAGCTGCGGATCAGTCTGGCTTCTCACGACGCCAACAACGTGAGCAGATGTTACGTCGCTGAAAAGTTCAAATCGCTCAGCTTTTAGCATCTTGAGCGCTTTCTTTATCCTGTCCGCATCGAAGTGTTCCGATAGCCCCTTCAAGAACCCTCCGAAATCATCTACGCGTGCCAAGCTGGTTGACATTAGCTGCATTACCAGACGAGGATCCGGTCCTTTTCCAGTCCATTTGAAATTATCAGAGGGACTGTATCCCTCGGCGAAAATTGTCGTCTCGTCGAACACCGCCGGATACGACGCGACAAAGACAAGCTCACTTACATCGCACTTTGAAAAATCGGCACCTTTTAAATCTGCATTTGATAGATTTGCTCCTTGTAACTTTGCGCCGTCGAACTTGGCCTTATTCAACTTTGAGTTTGCCAATTTTGCATGCCGCAGAGAAGCCCCGCTGAAGTCTGCCTCTGCGCATGAAGCGTAGGTTAGATCGGCTTCTTCGAGATTTGCATCTTTGAAACTTGCTTTCTTCAGCGAACATTGGTGAAGGTCGCTTTTTGTCATTTGCGCATTGTCAAAGTTTGCCTTGTCGTAGGCAAGTTTGAAAAACTTTGAATTGGACAAATCGCACCCGGAGAAATTACTGTCCTTCCAATCTTTGATTATGTGTCGATCTTGCGCTGTCAAACGATTTAGAATGTCTTTTCCTTTAGCTCCTGATTTCAATTCCTGCTCGATCTTCAACTTAAACTGCAATGCTTCCTGTTTGAGCTCATGAAGTTTTGTCTTGAGTTCGTCTTTTGACGGAACGTTCATTTTGAATGTTTCGCACCAGGCACATGTGACCAGATATTTGAGTTCGGCTGCACTCAGTTGGTTGGGTGCGTCAGGTCCGTACTTTATTTTGACTGCTACTGCATCCAACTTTGGCAGAACGGTCTTTCCGCCCTCATTCATCTGTTCGCACCGCGCACGTAATTTTGTCATTGCTTCAATTACGGAGGAGGCAGATACTGAGGCCCACGTGTCGAATGCTTCCTTGAAACGAACCCATCGCATGCTGTCTTCACTTAGAACCATCAATGTGACGTCGTCGTTTCCCCATTGAGCTGCACAGCCGATTTCCAGCTGAACACATACTTTCGCAATCTCCTGCAACTTGGCTGTGTTTGTGCCAACATCGGCTAATGACGTATCCACGATTGCTCCTCCGCAGTACTCATCAATTTGATACCACGCCAGAAGTGACTTAACTCGGTGAGATTTCGACCCGGGTCCATCATATTTTTGCTGCTGGGTGCTGCTGCTTGGTCATACAGTTCAGGAGCCAGAGACAGCTTGCTTAAGTCACGAGATCAGGTGGCAGATCAAAGATTTCAATTGGAAAAAGCTTCCAACGAAATCGATAGGGAAAATTTCTGATTTGCAAAGGCAAAAAGGGGGGGGATTGACAGATATCTCATCGATTGTGACAGGACTCTCCGTGAGATCGGCCGAAGTTTATCGGCGCAGGATTCTGCATATAGAGGAGTGCGATAATGCAAAAGTATCAGCGAAAGAATTATGCATTCTCTACACCGAATTGCTGCCTGTTGTTGCTGGTGTTTTTGTCTTCCTTTCAGCAAGACACTCGAGCTGAGGATGCCATACCGGTTGTCGACGTGCAAGTCGTTGGTGAAACCGCCATAGATCAAACTTCAAAGGACGTCATGCAAGCGCTGCACAAACTCCTGTCTGGCGTGGAAAAGCGAGATTTTGATCAAGTGGCGGACTGTCTCAGCCCTGACGTGATAATGATCGAGAAGAACAATGAGCTAATCTACGGCAAACAATCAGTTCTAGACAGAGCGAAGAACAACATCCTTGGAGGCCAAAAGCCCGGTTAAGAAACTGACTATTCGTGATCCGTTTGTCCACGTAAAGGGAGATACCGCATCAGTGTTTTTCAATGCGGATAAGGAATTGCAAGACGGCAGTAAGTTTAATTCTCTCTGCTCGGAAGTTTACGGGTACGGAAGATGATTTGAATTTGCTACTCGGTCCAATTCATAGCTGAATCCAATGCAGGCGAGGCGGCAAGATCGGGAGCCAGAATACACCGGCAGTTTCGTAGGAACCGCGCCACGGACGTTCATTTCAAAGGATTTTCAAACCAGCCCATTAGCCTGTTTGCTCTGTTTTCAGTTCTGGAACGAGGGCGACGCATGCAAACAGGAATCGATCCCAAGGTTGACTTCGCATTTAAATGGCTTTTCGGTCGGGAGAAGAGCTTGCCAATTCTGGCGCACTTACTGAACGCTGTGCTTGAGCTTCCGCAAGATAGCTCAATTGTCGAGCTGGAGTTGCTCAATCCCTTTAGCGATCAGGACAGGGGTACCGACAAGCTCTGGATAGTGGACATTAAGGCTCGTGATAAGCGAGGTCGCTTGTTCGACGTTGAGATGCAAATGGTGAATGAGCAGTTTTTTCGCAATCGCATTTTGTATTATTGGTCCGGTTTGCACCAGCAGCAACTGGTGCGTGGCGACGATTATGATAACCTTCGTCCGACGTACTGCGTGTGCTTTACGAATTTTACGCTCTTCCCGGAGACAACGGAATATCGCTTGTGCTTTGAGCTTCGTGAACGAACACAGGATCTGGTTTTCAGCTCAGACATCGCTATAATTACATTGGAGCTTCCGAAGTTCACGCTCTACGTGGAGGAGGTTTCTACCGCCTTGGATCAGTGGCTTTACCTTCTACGCAATGGAGAGCTACTGGATACGCAGGATGTACCGCCAACGTTAAACACGCCACAGATAAGGTTTGCACTGGAGGAGCTAGCAATGTTGAGCCAAGATGATATGGAGCGCGAGCGGTATCTTGCAAGACTTCGCGTGCAGCGCGATGAAAGGGCACGTCTAGCCTATGCCCGAAACGAAGGGATAGAGGAAGGAATAGAGAAAGGACGAGCGGAAGCGGAGAAAAAGATAAGGCTGGTAGAATCGATTCATTCGGCCGAAACCAAGCTTGTTTCGAAAGCGACGACACCACTTAGCGACTTGTTTGCACTTTCATTAGAGGAGCTCACTGAGCTAAATGACCAGCTTGCCGCTGAGCCATCGAAGGACGAGCAGGTGATTTAGATTAGAGTTACTCCCGCCGGGCGGTGCCGGAGGTCCGTTCATTCCCATTCGTCACTTTCTTCAACAGCAATCAACATGCGACGTGATAATTCATCTGCCCCATGGAGTTTTCCACGGGAAAGATACAGATCAATGAGCCAGTTGTATTCAGCAATCGTTTTTGGTTCTACAACTAGTTGCATCGCATTGGTGGCAGGTGTTGCGTCCAGTGTACAAAAGACATTATCGATGCAGGCTGCAATCGGCTGGTCTGTAATTACATCGCAATAAATAACCGACATCGGGCTTGCTTTTCCAGCAACCGGCCAGATGCGGCTAAAGCTCGCCAGCGCATAGCCACTGTAACTTCTGTCTCCAATGAGTAGATTGCAAATACCACCATACGTTTGGACTATGCACGCACTAGTGATGAAACCGTACTGTTGTTTCACCGCAATGAAACAACGGACGGATTGAGTGAATCGAAAGATCGCACCGATTATGAGTACAACGCCCAACAGGGAAAGCAGTTCGCCGGTCCAAAGGCAGTGTAGCCCAACAACAGTGCGGAGGATGTCCAACCCGCATTCCCATGCTAGAGCAGGAACCACGTTTTTGCGTTGACGGCCCGCGATACGTATTGAATCCTGGATATTTGGGTGTCCAGGGGCTTGGTCTGGCTTCGAATTTGCCATTTTGAACATGTAAAAGTTGACCATAGGTCGTCCCTCCTTTGCAGAACAAGTCGGCATGGAGACAGCACAGGACCATATGAGATTCAAAATCAACAGAATGAACTCTGGCCGCTATGCCCGTATTCTACTGAGAGGGTAAGCATGTAATTTCGCCAGGATAAACCCACCGAGCTTATATGTATTGAGCATGGTGGAACCTCCGGAATCAAAGCCAAAGAAGAGTTCTGATTCGATTGTCCGCCAGAAAAACAACATTGTCAACTGGCTGCTTCGAAAATCCTCTTAGTAGTTTGAGCAACAGTATTCTCCCGCGGTTTCTCGAGACGGACTCGGTGAGTGGCCGATGTTGTTATGCCGGAATCGCCAGCTTCTTCCGAATTTCGTCGAGCCATGTAATCCCACTAAACGGCGATTGAATTCTTTCATGGTCAACTGCGGCTTGGGGGTGAGATGCTCAATGGCTAACGCTGCAACGTCGTTATCGTTACTGCGTCAGGAACTACTCTACGACGGCTGAAACGGATCTGATAACTTGGATGTTCTGAAATAATTGGTGTGGCTGTATACTTTCCAATCGCTGTTGCTCTCTGCGTTCCTCGTACACTTGCATAACTTGTGACGGCATCAGCGATTTCCGATGTATTTTGAAGAATGTAGGATTCGGGGGCGCCGCTTGCGTCGTGCCTGACAATGCGAATGTTGGTATACTAACGACCCCAATTTCATAGGGACCCGGAAGGATGAATTTTTGGTTGCTACCAGTGATTATTACCTCGATGTTAAGAGGACGGCTCAACGATCACCACTTGTCCCCGTGAGAAAGACGCCGCGAGAATGACGACTCGAGCCGAGGCAGCTGTATGAAGCCAACTACGAGTTCTGGTCAATTAGACAAGCTTGTTCTCAAAGGGCTTAAGTCTATCGCGGAGTGTGATCTTAGGCTGGGCTCTCTTAATGTCCTCATTGGCGCGAATGGAGCTGGCAAATCAAATCTGATCTCATTCTTCCGAATGATTCAGCAGTTACTTGAGGGGAATCTGCAACTCTTTGTAGCCAGGCAAGGTGGTCCTGATGCGCTATTACACTTCGGAAGAAAAACAACAGAGGTTCTGCAAACCGAACTGTACTTTGGAAACAATGGGTATCTGGCTTCTTTCGAGGCTACTCAAGACAATAGACTTATGATCCTGCGTGAAGGCTTCTATGGGAACGTTAGGGGAACCACGATAATTGGTCGCGGGCACTTTGAGAGTAGAGCTTAGGAGGGCACCGGATCTGGCATCGATCGATACGGGTGCTGCGCAAGAAGCCGAAAGGATCGTAATGTGTTTCAGTGAGGTCGTGCTTACTTCGCCGGATATCGATCGAGCGACTTTCAAGAACTACTTTTATAAGGTTGCAGCAAACGGCGAAAAGACTCGCATCTTTGTGTCCTCAAAGGACATCCCACTTCGCCTTTCCAAATTCGTGCATGGCAGCCCCAGAACTGGTGCGGATCTAACAGTTAATGAAAATAAGTGGGACATGCCAGGCAATATCGAAGGCACGCAGTCGGTTAACTTCACTGATGTGGATTTAGGAGTCATTGGACACAGCATCCAGTACAAGGTGATTGGTTCAATGCACAGGGATGGGAAGCCAGGAGACGGACTGTCGCTGGAAGCAGATAAGACGTTTAAAGGAGATTATCTCTGGGTCCGCAAGGCAAAGCCATGACATCGAGGGGCAAATTGAAGCCTTAGATTTGCAAAAGATCTTTTGCCACAAGAATCGCCATACACACCGTGCTGCGATTGAACGAGTGGTCAATTCCATCGATTCCTGTCCGAGCTCTTAAGAGGTAGGCTGTGGATTGCATGGGAATCGGGTTACAAGAGAGGCTCGCTCATCATCGGTTCGGACCCAAACCTGTCGTGTCTCGCCCGCGGCAACAAAAAACATATCGGCATGTTGAACATTTCCTTGACGCAGGCGGTTCTGCCATACATGAATATGGTCGATTGTATGTATGCGGTGGTATAACGTCGATACAGAAAGTTTCTAAGGCGGCCAATATGTCGACCAAAATGGATCGCTATCACATTCTTCATCTGATAAATACTTCGCAGTATCCATCCACCGAACGTTTGTGCGATCACTGGGAGGTGTCGGAGCGAACGATACACGGCGATATCTCTTTCCTCAAAGACTTTATGAATCAGCCTATAAAGTACGATCGCAATCGTGGCGGCTACTACACTGACGAACCGAATAAGCCCTTGCCCGCAGTGGATTTAACGGACGAGGAATTGCTTGCGCTTGCGGTTGGTAAAGATATTATCGCTCGCTACTCAGGTGGCGCCCTAACGGCGCCGATCACTTCAGCTCTCGATAAAATTAGTTTGCGTTGCAAGGAGAAGCAGGAAGAAGCTTCAAGTATTCCTCTAAAGTTCAAAGGATCGCTCACTCGACCGTTATCCCGTAAATTGGTTGAAGCGCTACAGGAGTGTATTGAAAAGTGTTTCGTTCTGGAAATTGATTATTATCCCGCTTGTACCAATCAGCGTGAACGTCGTCGCATTAACCCGCACGTTATCTACGAGTCGATGGGAAGTTTGTATGTGCTAGCCTGGTGTGAGTTGCGAAAGGACTTCAGGCAGTTTGCACTTCATCGTGTTCGAGAATTCAAAGTGCTGCGAACACCATTTCAGAAGCAGAACAGCGCTGACCTGGAGAAGTGGCTCGCTTCGACATTGCAAACAGAGATCCGACATCCTGAAGAAGTGGTGAAGCTACGATTCGCGGCCGATGCAGCACCATACGTGTCGTCACTGCATGTATTATGCGTTGACGAGGATTTTGACGAGTGCCAGCCCATTGCTGTTGCTGGGCCTATCGCTCGCGCATCCGGTGCCGAGCTTGTACTTGTGCAGCCAGTTGCTCAGGCGCCGGGCATGTTTACTGCTATTGACCGATGATCGAACATTTCCTGACGCGATGACCACAGTTTCCCTGCACGCAATCCGAAGGTGGTTGAGATTTCGTCTATCGTGTTCCAGCCGGACGCTGTTGCCCCTGAAATTGACTCATGTATTCATCTGGATCGCCCAGCACTTCCTCTACAAGCAATTGGCAAATGGGACGATCTAGTGTGAGGACAATAGGATAGACTCCGAAGTTCATGATTTCGAGCGTAATTGCACCATCGAATGTATTGTGTATTGTGGGTGCTGTAAAGTGAACGAGCAAGCCGAGTCGTGCAAAAGAACTCTTACCTTCGACTCACACAATTACAGAGGCACAACCATTCGAGGAGCTTTGTTCTAGAAATTCGTTTAGTTTACCGGCGCCAAATCTGATGGCAGTCGGAAATTTCTGGACCGGAACTTGAATGATCGGAGACAGCGTGAAATTCACGGATGTTGAATCGAACTGACACCTCCAGGTGATCAATTACCAATCGTCCGTCTTCGAGGGCCTCTTTAATTTTCGTGTTGCTTAGGAGCATCAGGCTGTCTGCATCTCCTTCACCTGATCGATATCAACCTTGACCACTCGAGATCCATCCAAAGATTCTGCCGGAAGACGAACGGATGCTACACCACCTTCCGTATTTAGCAATTTGACTGTGAGGAAGTTGTTTTTCTTGTCAACGTATTTTTCGGCACAGAAAAGTGATAGCTCTTCGCCGTTGGAAGCAATGAAGGACGCGCCAGCTTCGTTCGGAAACATCCCCTGTGAAACGGAACACTTCAGTTGAACGTCTTTCATTCCGCAAACCTCCGATTAGGGACAACAAACACTTCGATGGATGAGCTTGGTAAATCTTTAAACCCCCTCAATATACAGGGCTTTGTTAAGATGTCAAAGTTCCGGCTGTCTATGCCCTGGCATGCCAGGGCATATCGGACGCCTGGGCGTAGATATATTCTTCTCGAGCCCTGTTTCCTGTATATCACTGCCTAATTGTTTCTGTGTAAAATTCGCTGCACAACAATTAAAGCATATCTTTGTATGGTACAAATTGCAAGTAGTTGTGCACTGAAGCAATGAAACGGACACATGGACGGCCGATCAAAGGTTATGTGACAACCGGAGTTGGCAGCCAGCAAGAGACATCTGCCAAGAATTCATGATCTTGTGTTACATGCGCCCGTAACGCTCATTGGTCCAGGACTGCCGAGCAATGCTCTCTAATAGCTCGAACTCAGCCCATAAGTACTCCGAGTATTTTCTAACTTGCTCAGTCCGATGGTGCTCAATGAGAGTTCACG
>JAKFUT010000239.1 GCA_021732565.1 Candidatus Obscuribacterales bacterium | reverse complement strand
GCCCCTGCAGAGCTGCCACCGCCGCCGCCACCGGCAGCCAGCACGGGGCCGGCGATTGATAGCGCATTTAGAGCGGAAACAGTGATGGAACCCGAATCGCCACCAGCTCCCCCGCTACCGTTGTTCCCTCCGCCGCCACCACCGCCTGAAGCATTGAGATCGCCTGCTATAGTGACAGCACCAGTAGTGGATGTGATGGCAATTGCGCCGCCGGCTCCTGCCGCTCCGCCTGATCCCGCGCCCCCGGCGCCCCCGGCTCCGAAAGTGCGAATTGATCCCGTCTGAATATTGCTGGCTGCATTTATGGTTACTGAACCGCCGTTGCGAGCAGCAAGATTGCCGTTTGCAGTAATGGAGCCCAGTGAAACTGAACCGGTGGCTGCTCCGCCGGAGCGGGCTTGAATTGAAACAGCGCTTGAGTTGGTGGTTAGACTAACCGCTCCCAGTGATACGTTACCGCCAGTGCCGCTGGTCCCGGTGATATTGTATAGTCCTGCGCAATTGCTGCAGGCAATTGGTGAGGCTCCTCCGGTCACGGTAAACGTGACGCCGGAAGCGATGGTCACTTTGCCGCCGGCGCCCCCGGGATTGGTGGCATTAATGGTGGCTCCTGCTGGCGCTGTGTTGGCTGTAATGTTTCCGGTAGCCAGTGCGACAAAGTCGCCCCCGGCGGTGGAGAAGGTTGAAGAACCGCTGAATAAGCCACTGAGATCGAGGCTGCCACCGTTGCTATAGTAGATGGGGTCGCCGGTCAAGTCCATATGGGCAATATACAGGTCGCCACTGTTCACCCCGATGGATGCCAGACCAGCGCTAACCGAGACTCCGCCGGTGGCACTATCGAGATTGGCAGCAACAAGTGCCGCCGGCGCCACAAAATTGATTGAGCGAGCGCTTAGACTTCCACCTTCAACAGTGAGCTGACCCTTTACGCCATCTTCGAAAATTGTCTGCAACAACAATTCGTTGGAAGCCTTGATCACTCCACCGGTGTTTAACACGTTTAGTGTGCTTCCCGGTGATGTCAGAGATACATTACCGAGCAGGGAGTTGATTGTGCCGGAATTGAGAATGTTGGCTGTAATTGCATTGATGTTGGCTGTGGACGAACTAATCAGCCCTTGGTTGGCGAGAGTTTGACACGTGAGACTTATATTGCCGACAGCCTGCATGATAGACGTTAAGCCTGCGCTGCCAGACATGGCATTGGTAATGGTGGAGCCGGCGGTGATGCTCAAGTTGCCGGAACTGATTATTGAACCGAGGTTCACCACCGACTGTCGGGCGATCAAGCTGAGATCGAGGGAGGCAGCGTAGTTGCTCAGCATCAATCCGCTGATGCTTGTTGGTAGAACGGAACTCAATAAAGCTCCGGATTGGTTCACAATGTTTTGAGCGCTTATAATGGCAGCGACAGGTTGCTGGCTGCTGCTGATGGCGAAAAACTGTCCGGCATTGGTGAAATTTCCCGCGAGATTCAGTGCGCTGTTCAGGCCGAAGTCTCTGAACGCAGTGACGCCGCTTGGAATAACAACGTTTGAAAGGTTTCCGAATTGCCCGATCTGAACAGAGCCCCCGATTGCGCTTCCCGAGCCATTCAGCTGGATAGACTGAGTGCCGGCCAGAACTTGTGTAGCGGCTACGTATTGGGCTGCAGTTAGAGAGGACCCGGGGCTGATGCTGACTTTTGATCCGCCCTGATCGATGGTAATTATCTGTGTGGCGGCGCCGTGAAAAAGGGAATTGGCTGAGATGGCGCTGCTAGTGGAACTCAAGTCGAGGTTCAAAGCCCCGGAGGTGCCACCGTCGGTAGGAGGAGGAGTATTTTGGGCCAGGCACCGTAAGGGAGATACCAGGGTCACCAGCAAGAGGAGATCACAGAGCAGCCGTTTTTTCATTGATTTCAGTCCCCCATCTATATCTTCCCTGTGGGGCTACGGGCGACGCTGGTAGAGCCGTTTTATTTACTGTTTGCACAGGCTCACCCGGGCTTCACGTAAACTTCCTGTAACCGGAACAATTGATGCAGCAAGGGAAACCGGTCGCAGTGCGGACAATCTGTGTCAATGCGCAGAAGACAGCTGTTGGAGATCTGAGAGTTAATGCCTGTTGTTCTCCTTTTGGACTCGGGATTTTTCAAGGTTTTGAAGTTCAGGCGTAGTCACTAGAAGACTGCGATACCTGTTGGAAGAGTGTTGCCCATATGCCGCTGTCTACCTTTTGGTGAAGCCGGTTCCGTCCTGCTTTTCATTGCAGGCTGATCGAGTCTTTGTACCAGATCAGAATGTTGTGATGTATACAAACAACGGGAGCAGATTTTCGAAAGGCGGGCGGGGGTAAATCGTGTCACCAATTATCATCCTGCGATACTTGGTGATACAGATCTCGTGGATCGATTGATGCGAAAAGTGTAGGGCGAAATCGGGAGACCCTGAGTATTGCGATTTTGCCCTCCGAGCAGCTACGGGTAGAGTCAGGAAGGGTCTGATCTGCGAGCATGCGCGAAAAGGATATGGCGCGAAACCAGAAGTTGCGAATGCACCATATTCGATACCGCTAATTTGTTTGCGCGGCGATCTGTATTCTTGCGGCGAACATATCGACTAATAGGAGTAATAGTCTTCAGGAATCGTTTCCGTGGGTCGCCAATCGACCATTCCGGTCTGGGTTCCATGGTACTTAAGGAAAATATCGCTCATAATTTCCTTCTTCAATGCAGCATTTTCTAACAAGCTATACAAAATCCAGCGCACAGATTCATTGAGTGGAATTTCCTCTGCTTTCGTTGTACCAATCAGAAGCACTAGCAAGTGCTTGCAAAGCGCTCCCTTCAATCCACCACAAGCTCTGAGGTTTTGGGTGCAACAGGCGAACTGCCCCTCTGAAGTAAGAAGACAAGCATACACAAGATCCGGATCTGTTTGACTTTTTACAACTCCCGTAATGGAATCGGAGTTAACTTCCGAGTAAAGCTGAAACCTTTCTTTCTGCAACATTTTCAGGGCTTTGTTCATGCGAGCGGTGTCGAAGTTTTCACGCAACTCTTCTATAAAGTCGTCGAAGTCGGCAACAGCTACATTTTTAATGCTGCAGCGGAAAGCCTCTTTATGCGGGTTTGCTTGTGGCCCGTGCCAATTAAAGGTGGACCACTTTTTAACGCATAAGTCTGCCGGCAATTTCGTGCGGTGGTCATAGACCAGAAAATCCAAACCGATTCCTTCAATTGGCTGCTCCAGTGTAGAGAGATCTGTACCGCGTACGTCAAGATTTCTGCAATGTGCACCACTTAGATCTGCTTGAGCCATTTCGGCACCGGTCAGGCAAGCACTTGCTAAATCTGCATTCCGCAAAGATGATTGGACGAAATTGCCATTGGTGGCATCACTGCGCGAGAGGTTTGCACCGGACAGATTGGTATTCTGAAAGTTTACGTTCTTGATTGTGGAATTGTGGAAAGAGCTTGCCTCCAAATTGCACCCGGCAAAGTTTGCCCGCTGCAGATCTAGATTGTCGAATACCACTCCTGCCAGGCTCAGCCCCGAGAAGTCTTGTGCTTTCAGGTTTACCAATTCCCGCGCCCAAGTGGAACTACTATTCCACCGTGCCACTTCTTCCGCCCTCAATTCCTTCAGGAGTTCATCGGCCAGTGTGCACTTCCATCGGTCGATTATTTCGCTTCTGACCAGAAGGGGATCACTAACAGTTCGAGGTTCCATCCTTGGCTGGATGGCCTCAAGCCAGGCACTTTTTGTTGCAGCAAACAGTGGATCTGTATTGCTGATTATTTTGTAATTTGCTGACACCGACAGCGTGTCCCAGAGAACCTCATGGTTGAGTGTCAATTCTGCAATTTTCTTGAAGGCTTCGATTAGCGATGGTATCTGGTGGTGCTGCCCTTCGTAACTTATCGGATCTTTCCGCAGGTATACGTGAATGTAGGCTTGATCCTTCTTCGTGTCGAGTTCTAATGGTTGAGGAGCATAGCGGCCCGATACATAAAAATAAACATCGGTTTGAAAGCAGTCGAGTGAAAGAATGAGCTTTTGCAATTGCTGAGCGGCTTCGGTGATTTGAGCGGCCAAGAAGCGTCCCTCCGAAACGACGGTTAGCTAGCGATTAGCCGTGCCGGCCAGGACAATATCAAATGCAATCAACTCGTAAGACACGCCGTTAGACGATTCTTTCTTCGGTGTTCTTATCAATGATTGTTTTACGAACTGATCTTTCTCGTTATGAGGATCGCCGTGAAAATAGAGCTGTGTCACCAGGGTCTTATGACCCGGTGCCGACACCATGTAATGCACATGGGATGGACGCCAGAGTGATTCGCCGATGCGATACTTTCCTGGATGAATGCTCTCGAATTCATATCGACCAGTTTCGTCTGTAGTCATTCGTGTGCGGTTGGTAAAGGAATCTGCTGTGGGGGGATGTTCGGGATCGTCGTTGTCGTATCTTCCTTTATCGTCAGCTTGCCAGATCTCAATGATCGCTCCGGGAAGCGGTTTACGAGTATTCAACGACCATACTTTGCCCTTCACTAGCAGTGGTGTGCCGGGTTCCCCGATTGATGTCACTTTCGCACGATAGGGAGAGCCTTGTCTATAATAGGGACCGAGGATGTTATCTTCAGTTGCCGTCAATTGCACCGGTGGCGCAGTTGCCAGTTTGTTTAGACGGTTTTCTTGCTCTTCTATCAGCTGCTCGGATTCCCTTTTGTCGCCGCTCGCTTCGGTAGCCACAGCAGAGGCCGGCAGCAATAATGATGCTCCAAACATTGCTGCTGATTGAAGAAATCTACGTTTGCTCTCATCCATATTTTTTATTGCCGCAGGTAGGGGCATTTTCCATTATGGATCAAAGGTAATCATTTTAGTGAGCTTTGAGCGAAATTTTGGTTGATCAGTGCAAATAAAAAATTCCGTGTCACGGGAGATTATGGTTTGGCATCGGGTATAAGCCTGATAGTGCCTCAGCGGTCTTCTGTTACAGCATAAGCTAAAACAATTTGTTAGGAAGCCCGAGGCACACTTCTTTGATTGATGACCGAAATGCGGGTCACGGTCAAGCAAACTCCGTTACGAAATCACGGATGATCCTGTACGAAAAAATATTCCGCTGGAAAGAGCTAGTGAGGCAGAAGTACGCTCATGAAGCGGTCCGGATCAAAGTCTCGGGAATGACATTGCTGCCTGCAAAACCGCCTTGACCAACCCAGCGCCCGATCTTCCAATTCGGCCGCATCTCGATGCAGGGGGCGAGAAAACGCGAAGTCTTGATGCCGTATGTCCGATCATGGTTTGACGCCTTGGTCGAGTAATCAAATCTGTGTATGTGGCTCTAGCCGTTAATTTTGAGGGACGGAGGAGCTGCTGGGATCTTTCTGCTCTTTGCTTGCCTTCCCCGAACAGTGTCCCCGTCGACCTCTACGAGTTCCAGAAGTACCGTGGTGTACCAAGCGTCAATCGTCGCCTTTGTGGTCATGGGAGCCTTGAAGATTTCGCCCCGGGAAGAGAAAACGAGGTTACTGGTAATGACAATGCTGTAACGGGCGGTCAACAGCGACCAAGCCCGAGTCACCACTAGCAGTGACCTTTCAAGCAAAAAGGGTCTAATCTTCCTAATACATCTGGCTGGTAAGTTTATGTGAAGTGAATGGGGTAGAACAAAAAAGAAGAGAGGGTAAAAGGATGCACACCATGAAACGAACGATTTTGATTGCAGGTTTGGTTAGTATTTCTGCTGCAGCGTTTTTGTCCTCGGCAGCAGACGCAGCACCTAAGAAGCCAGCGCAAGCAGTGGGTGCCGCTAAACAGCCAGAATTGCCGACTGTTTTGACGGGCCTTCCGACTAACTTAACAGTTCACGTTTTAAGGTGTGTGCGGGCAAATGTACCCGAATTTGGGACCAACAACGTTGTAGTACTGCAATATCGAATCAAGAAGATTGGACCAGACACTGGTCCTGTAAAATATTACGATGACGCGAGATTCGACGCTATTAAAATAAAAGCCAAGGATGCATCACTAGGTTCCGGCTTCGAACCTATTGGCGGGGCTGGTCATGAAGAGTCGACGTATTCCGGGGGTGTTGACACAAGTAATTGGAAGGTTGGTCAAACCGGCGATGGATATGCCTGGTTCAAAATTCCTGAGCGTGTGACGGACATAGATGTTTTCTTTCCAAAAACCAGTCCGGTGAGGCTTACCATCGATGTACCAAGAGCCAAATAGGACCAACCTCCTTCAATCCCTATGCTATTGACTTGCAGCTTTGGAAAACACCGAATGTCTATTTCAAGCTGTTCCTGGTAGAAACGACCAAGCCGATGAGAACGGCGTCACCTCTTGCGAGCAACAATTGAGTTTCGAATGGGAAAATTCCCCCGAAGCGGGGTAAACATTTGGGAGATTTGCAGGATTAAGACGAAGGTTCTGGATAAGTTAGGATCAACGTTCACCTTCCCCCCTGTAATCGAGTCGATCCGCAAGCTCATTGTTTTCTTCACTGTATTTAGCCTTCCCGAGACCGAACTGAGTGTTCGATGGAACTTGGGCGGCTCTGTCCCTCGGCTCCACGTGTATCACCCCCAAAGACCGAGTCGCCGGGTTGAACTTCCACCAAACCTGACGCGACTCTTAATGAGAAGGACATGACTATGTGCATCTCCGTTGGCGGTAACGCGCACTTCACGGGCACTGGCGTCCACGCTGCTCGTATCAAGCATCCCAACACCGGCCGCTTGGTCCACACGCTCGGCTACACCGTCGATGCCAGCGTTCCCGACTACAGCTGGATCACCGGTAAGTCGAAGCCGGCCAGCAGTGCTCGCGCCCTCTTCATCGCGGTTCCGGCCAAGAAGGAGACCCTCACCCCGGACAACATGATCGATACCACCGGCATCGAGAAGTTCATCCGCAATCAGGGCGAGCAGCTCTTTCCCGAGCCGGCCAGCCGCAATGCCGACGCGCCGATGTCGTGGTCTCCCATGGAGAAGGGTGTCACGGTCTCCGAGTGCGGCAAGTTCACCGTGGTCACGGCGGACAACGCTCGCAAGATTCACGGCGCTCTCAGCCTGGTGCGCGAAGA
Organism: Candidatus Obscuribacterales bacterium; assembly: GCA_021732565.1. Lineage (GTDB taxonomy): Bacteria > Cyanobacteriota > Vampirovibrionia > Obscuribacterales > Obscuribacteraceae > JAKFUT01. The sequence continues at coordinate 6,621 of JAKFUT010000239.1, read as the reverse complement.
CCGTCGTCCCGTCGTTCCGGCCCCGTTCCTCGGTCACATGCAACAGATGTACGGTGGTGCAGACTGGTCTTTCGTCCTGGCCTGCTTCAACGAGGAGATCGGGGACACTGCCACCTTCTTCCTCTGGTACGAGCCACAGGACGAGACCGAGCTCTTCCTCCCGGGGTTCGACGAGCACACCGGTAACAAGCTCCCCATGGCTGGTGAGCCGGTGAAGCTGGACCACATCATCACCGTCTACGCGCCGGACATGGTCGGCGGCACCGAGATCAGCTACGAGCAGTTCGATGCCGTCGCCGCCAACGGCTTCATCCCCACCTGCGTGCGCGGTTTCGACGCTCGCGAGCTGACGGCCGACAACGGCGATTTCGCCGTGCAGCTCGATCATCTCAAGGAAACGGGCACCCTGAAGGTCCGTCGCAAGATGCCGCCCGGCGCCTTCCTCGGCCAGGACTACCAGGAGAAGTTCCTGGAAGTCGCGTAATTCGGGGTGATTCCTCACCTGCATTATCGGGCGACTACCGGATATCTTCCGGTGGTCGCCCGTGAGGAACCCGCGTGAAGTTTTCCACCCCGGTCTCCAGACCCAACCTTCAGGAGTTTCCATGAATCGGGATGAATCTCTGCAGTTGTGTCGCGGCTTGTTCACGGGCGAAAAGGCGGCTGGACGAGTTTTCTACGTGGTGAATCGCCAGTACAACGCCCTGTTGCGGTTACCCACCATCGAAGACCTTACCAGTGGCCTGGAGACGCAGGAGGCGTCGAAGCCCAGTCGTGTCAAGCCCACGCAGGTGGTGATCACTCGGGCGGATAAGGACTGGAATCCGGTGCTGATCAACACGGAGGCCGGCCGCAAGGTGCCTGATTGCTGGGCTTCGGGGCTGGCCAAAGTGGGTGAGAACTTCGACTACGACCCGAGTGTGCTTGCCAATGGCGCTGCCCGCTCTACGCGCAAACCCGGAAAGCCCTGCGCTTACATCCTCCTGAACGAGACCATCATCGTCACGTGGGATCGCGGTGAGGAAACCTGGGTCGCGGGCAGCTTCATGTCTTGCTGGGATGAGGCTGCCATGAATAGCTTCACTGCCATCACACCGGTGTCGTTCGATCAGATGAAAGAGCCGGAGAACGCTGCCTCGGCGAGCATTCTTGCCCGTCTCTCGGGCAAACCCGTGAACTAACTCAGTGCCGATGTGCTCCTTTGGTGCAGAGCGCTCAACTCGAGCGATGATTGGAAGTTCCCGTCGACTTGCAGTAGTTCCATCCTCGCGATGGACTGCTGCAAGTCGATGTTTAACGTGCTGACACCGATACGCCCCCTTCGACGGCGACGCAATCGGGACCTTCCAGGGCGAGAAGCCGCAATAATCCTCACTGAATTTTCTTGCAGGAATTACTATTGTTTGTAGCATTGCTTCCCCGTAAATATAATGAGATGTGGGCGGATTGTATTCTAATTGCTGCGGTTTGGCTTCTATACTATCAACAGTAGGACGCGATGACTGAGTTGAAAAACAATAGGCGGTATCACCTGTAAGCGCTCCCTGTGGCTCGGTACCCTCGCCTCGTCCGCGCTAGCCGCTCGTTTCGCGCCAGACGCGCTCAAGCTCGCTTCACCTGTAAGCATGCCCGAGCCTCTGCGCCAGTTCGGCGCAGAGGCTTTCGCGGGTGGTCAACTCTCCCACGCACCGCCACGAATACGGCAGCGCTGCATCAGTTGCTTCACGCCTTGCTTGGTGAGAGTGGTTCCCTTCCAGCTGTCGGGTCCGTCCACGGAGTGGTTCTTCGTGATGTAAGACCAATCCGATGGACTCATCACCACTTCCACGTAGAGCACGGCTTCCACCTCCACTCCGCCGGGATAGTACAGCTTGTGCCTTTGACCGAACATTCGTAGACGATCGAGATTCGGGTACCAGGTGGTGGCAGACTCCGGCAAAACGCGGCGCAAGAGCGCGGCTTCGAGTGCGTATTGGTCTGCCAGGGGAATGAACATGCTCATCATCGGTGGTGGAGTGTAAATGTCCTCCACTGGAGCCGGAATCGAAGGCGGCGCAATGCGTGCAACGAACTCCAGACTGCACTGATCCTCATCATCACCAGCCACGCTGATCCAGTGGTCCTGGAACTGACGTGCGGCCAGGGCAAAGACCAGTTTCAGCTCCCGGGGGAACGTCACCTTGCAGACCTTCACGGTATCGTCGATGGTATCGCGAAGGCGGGCTTCGATTGTGTCCGCCGCCTCGTTGACCCGCTCCTTCGGAGCCTTTGCGTCCAGCATCTGTTCGTAGCCGGTACGCGAGGAAACGGATGCCTTTTCCTTAGACGCTTTGGCGGTGAACGAAACCGTGTCGCCAGCCCGCACCGCTGTCCAGTGTTGCTGGAACTCGGCGATGGCGGCATCGACGATTCGATCGCAGTTTCCGTTCAGAGGAATGCTGAGGGAGGTGGTCTTCTCATCGATCGCAGCCTGAAGGCTGGCTTCCCAGGCGTCGGCGAGAGCTTGTACTGCCGCCTGGTTGGGAGCCTTGGACGTCACAATGTCATCAAAGGACGGACGATTCTTCATTGCGAACTCCTTCAACGTGCCGGAAACGAGTGTTTCCGGGCTTCGGGTCAGATGGTGAGATCCACGAACGAGGCACACGGTTGTGCGCCTCGTTCGGCAAGTTTTTGTTCGACTCAGCCCTGAGCCAGAATCCGGTCCACGTAAACGCATCGTTTCTGCCGTGCCATTGGGAATTCCTGGTTATGCCGGCAAGAATCGTGAGAACGGTCGACCTGCAAGAGTTCCGGTCGACCGTTCTGTTCACTCCATGTTGCTGTCGAACTGGAGCAGCGAGAACACTTCCATGGCTGCGTTAGTCGATGCCAGCTTGCTACGACCGGGCAAGGAGGTCAGTTCGGAGATGAAACCGGCCCCCACCACGTTGGCCCCCACGTTCGCCAGAAGATGGGCAGCGGCAGCCGCGGTGCCACCAGTGGCAAGCAGGTCGTCGATGATGATGACCCGGCTGCCCGGCTTCACGAGGTCCACCTGGATGGTGAGTGTATCCGACCCGTACTCGAGGTCGTACTTGAAGGCCACCAGCTTGCCGGGCAGCTTGCCAGGCTTACGAAGCATGACCACGCCCTTGTGGAGAAGCAACCCGAGCGGAGTACCGACCAGAAAGCCGCGAGCCTCCAGCAGTACGAAGTAGTCGGGCTTCAGCTCCGCACACCGTGCTGCAAGCGACTTGTAGATCAACTCCATCGCGTCCGGGTCGATGAGGAGAGTGGCCAGGTCCTTGAACTTGATTCCCTTCTTGGGAAAATCAGGAACCGTGCGCATTTGCTTCTTCAGCCCGGCGGATTGCTCAGCAGACAGAGGGAAAGACATGGGGTCTCCTTTGATCGTTTGAGGCCCTGAAAAAGATAGAAGAGGGGACCCGTCGGTCCCCTCTTCTGCTAGCCTGCACGTGCAGCTAGCATTGACGATTGATTCGCCCTTACACGGCGTCGGTCGGAGTCGTCGGAGTGACGGGCACCGGCGCGGTCCACGGATCTTCCCCGCCGTAGCCGTTGAAGTCCGGCGAGCGAGTCAGGTCGCCACCGCCAGCGCCACCACGCTTCCATTCATCGTAGGAAGCCGGCTCCCAGAACCCGTTCTGGTTCGTGCGCTGCTTGCTGACGTACTTGTCGCGCCACTGCGTCCACACCACGTTGTCGCGGAAGCCGACAGCGCTGAAGGCGTAGTGCTGGGCGACGAAGTCGTCGCTATCACGCGTCATCTGACCGACCGACCACCAGCCAATCAGGTTCAACTTGTTGTACTCGCCCGTCAGGTAGGTCAGCTCCTGATCCAGGCCGGTCCACTCGCGCTTGGCCCAGTAGTGACGAGCCATGTCGGCATGGCGCTTGGCGTTGTCGCGAGCGTTGCTGAAGTCCTGGTCATGCGCGGCCAGCGCCTCGCCGCCATTGTACGTGCGCCCGCCGATGTTGCGGGTGTAGTGACGCAGGTCGGTGAGCTTGGCCAGATCCTGCTCGCGGGTAGCGATCAGGTCCCACTTGGTGTTGTCTTCGTCGATCATGGTGCGCACGGTCTGCACCGATCGCGTGGTCTCATTGATCCGGTTCTTGAGAGCGACCCAGTCCTTCTTGGTGCCGCGGCTTTCGCGGTCGACCTGGTCGAGTTCGCCCACCAGGCGCTGCAGCTGGTCACGCGAGGCTTCGGTCATGGTCGTGAAGCGCGGGTCGGGGAAGCGCGCGTTGCCGAACTCGCGATGGAGCGTCTGCAGGGCTTCGCGGGAAGCCTCGAAGGCGCTGCGAGCATCGGCAATCTCTTGGCGGACCTGACGGAAACCGCTCTGAACGGCCTCGGCGCGAGCGCGCAGCTTCGACCAGTCGGAGACCGGATTCGTCACTTCCTGTTGCAGCAGGAGCAGCTCACTGAAGAGCCCGTCGAACTTGACGTTCGTGTCGCGGGTGACGAACTGGTCATTCCGGGCCAGTTCGTCCTGAACGGCCAGCATCTCCTGCGCGCAGTGCTGAACGGTGCTACGTGCCTCTCGGCGGTCGCCGATCAGTTTCTGAAGCGCGGTGAGGTGATTGTTGGCGGCGAGGAACTGCTGAGCCAGGTAGGCACGCTTGATGCCCTCCACCAGGCTCTTGTCCGACTGCTCGGTTTCCCGCAGAACCGTGGCGATGTCTTGCTCGACTCGCTCCTTGGCGGCCAGAGTGCGGCTGATGCAATCGGCGACGCTGGCGCAAGCGCGACGACCGGTATTCCAGTGCTGCTCGGCTTCGCTGACATTTCCCGAAGCCAGAGAGCCGGTGATGGCCGCTAGTTCGCTGCGAGCCGAAACCAGGTACTGGTCCGGGTTGCAACCTTGCTCATTGAGCAGGAAAGTCTGGCCAGGCTGAGTGGAGACGCCGGGGAAATTCCAGACCACCTCGCGGTTACGCGTGGTGCTCACGGACTGCTCGGCGGTCTTGATCTCGCCATCGAGAACGGTGTCGTTCTTCAGCTCGACGGCACGCTTCAGGTCGGCGATCAGCTGGTTCAACTGGCCTTGCGCCTGGTTAACGAGCTTCTCGGCCTTCTCGGGGTCCTTCTCCAGGTTGGCGCGAGCCTGAGAAGCCAGCTCCAGCGCGCCGTCGTAACGGCTCTGGAAGGGACTGAACGAGAGACCGCAGGCGCTGAGGGGACCCTTGGCCTGGTCCACCGCGCCCTTCAGCGTCTCGATGCCGGCAAGCTTCTCTTCGGCAGCCTTGCGAGCCGCTTCCTTCTGCTTCTTGCGAACGATGACGACGATCACCACGATAAGCAGGATCACGGCGATCACCGAAGCGCCGACGATGACCCACGTGGTGCCGGACATGCCGCCGCCGCCGTGAGACCCGCCGTTATTGCCGCCGTTGTTGCCCGAGCCGTTGCCGTTGCCATTGCCCGAGCCGCCCGTGAGAAAGCTGATGCGCGCGTTGATGTCGCGAACGCTGGTAACCGCGAAGGCGGCCGGGTCGTTGAGCGAACCCTTGTTCTTGTTCAAGGCCGACAGCAAATCGCCGGTGGACAGACCGAGCCGCGCGAACTTGCGACCGACGATCGCCCATGGCTGCCAGGTCTCCGGGTGCAGTTTGTTCTGCACAAGGACCAGGATTACATAGTTGTCAGCGGGGAAACCCTGCTGCACCTGCCACGTTTGCAGGAGCTTGGCAGCCATGTCGCTGCTGAGGTCATTGGTGAAGGCCTCATCGCCCTGCACGGTGAAAACCACATAGACCGACTGGCCAGCGAGGGTCTCTTGCACAATCTTCTGGTCGAGATCCTTATCGTTGACCTTGGTACCGGTCTGGTACACGTGCTTCTGCGGATTGAACGACGTCGGCAGGCGCGTGGGCGCGGCTTGAGCCGAAGACGCAGTGAAGGAGCCGATCGCCAGGACTAGCCCGAAAACCGCGATGTTGAAGAGTCGCATCAGTACTAGACTCCATGGGTAGTGCTGTAACTCGAAGTCCTTGCTCAAGGAATCGGGTTATGGCACTGAAGGTTTGTTGTAGAGGAGAGGTTCGCTAGTGCGGACCATACTCATCCCGTCATTACTCTCAGGTTCTGTATATCTACGTGCAGTATCTGCTCCGGATTCCCGGGAGAAGATCGATGCAAAAGCGTAGAGAAAACGAGGCTTAGGGAGCGGGAACCTGAGAACTTTGAGAGCAAGGGAGATGGCTTACCGTTTCAGAAACAATCTGCACTTTTCAACAATCGTATTGGTTGAAAAGTGTTAATTTTGTTGGACCCGGGACCTGGCGCGGCATTTCGCGTGCCAGGTTAACCGCAATTCGAACGCCTCGCTTGGTTCTTCCGCCCCGGCGCCGGTTCTTTGTGGTTATGGCAGGTTAGCGGCAACTATTAGCTGTCATTCATGGTTTGGGCAAGACGATATCTTCCGACGACCCGACTCCTGCGGGAAAGCTTTATGCAGCTGTGCTTTTGAAACAGAGTTCACGGGTTGATAACGACCAATCATTTCGAAAACTTCTTCATGATGATTCGAAGGTGATTTCGTAAGGGTTGGGTCTACCCGCGATTATGTTAACTGGTGTGCGATTTCTTGCGGCTCCAAAGGAGCGCTCGTGGCG
>JAKFUT010000259.1 GCA_021732565.1 Candidatus Obscuribacterales bacterium | reverse complement strand
GTTATAGTGAGCGGTTGCCAGCTCCAATACTAGGAATCCGTCGGACAGTCTTTCATGTACTGTACAGAATCGCTCTTCGTCCGGTGTTGCAAGAGTTCGCCCTGGTATACCATCAAACAAGTCACGATGGAAATTATAATAGCCCTTCCAGAGTGTCCGTCCGATCTACCACGGGTAGATTGCAGCACGCCAAGATGATTTCCTAAGATGGTTCTACGCCAGGCGTACCGGCTCAGCCGGTGACGCACTCTGGCAGTGGAGGGGACCATCGATCGGGGAGCAGTTGGTGCAGTTCACTGGTTTTCATCGAGTTGATCTTAGACAGGACATCGGCATACCAGTCCACCGGATTGATGCCGTTGCGTTTGGCAGAAGCGATGAAGGAAAGGTGGATGGCCGTGGCCTTGGCACCTTCGTCCGAGCCGCGGAAAAGGCTGTTCTTACGGATCAAAACCCATGTCTTGATGGCCCTTTCCGTTTCGTTGTTATCAATGGCGATGTGCGGATTCTTGAGGAATTTCGTAAGGGCGATCCAATGATTCAGAGTGTAATTGACAGCCTTCATCAGGTCGTGAGTAGGATGAAGAGTATCCTTTGCCTGCTGAATAATTTGCCGCAACCTTTTGACCAGGGGCTTAGACCGTCTGCGCCGGATGGCCAATCGATACTGAGGGGGCTTGTTCTTTATCTCCCGTTCAATGGCATACAAGTCCCTGTAGATATTGAGAACTGCGTTGCAAATGTCGGGTTCCGAGAATTGGGACTCAAAGTAACGCCGCCTGGAATGCGCACTGCATCCCGCCTCGATTCTCCGTCCGTCTTTGAACAACGCATCGTGCCCTCCGGCGGCATCAGCCTGCACAATGCCGCAATAGTCTTTGAGGAACTCAAGATTTCTGTCGAAAGAGAGGTTCGGCGAATAGTCAAAGACTGTGACTTTGTGATTGGCGTCACCTACGTAGGCCGTTATCTTGCCTTTCTTGATGTTGTTCTTGTGCGTGCGATCCTGCACTTTAATGGAAGAATCGTCTGTCTTGATTATGTCAGAAGCCAGGACCTCCTTGACCAACCCATCGTAGAGCAGGCTCAAAGTGTTTGCGGTGGTCTGCATCCAATCGCTCTGGGTAGAGCGCGGGATCTGGACCTGCTGGCGGGCAAATATTTTGCTTTGACGATTGTTGGGAAGTCCGTCATCATGTTTGCCGACAATTATCTCACCAAGGAGCCGAGGACCGGCATAACTGCCGGGAATTGGCGGACACGGTTTCTCCGCGGTGACGATGTATTGCTTACATTTGGGGCAAGATCGTGTTTCCTGAATGTGTTTCAGCACCTTCAGACTTGCACTGATCATCTCCAGTTGGTGTGTGATTTGGTTGCCAACGAACTCGGTCTGAGTGTCGCAGTGTGGGCAAATGGCATCTTCCGCAGTTACGTTGTGCGGCACTGGCTCTTCTGGCAAGTTCTCCGCATTATCGAGGATGTGTTTAATTCCTGTCGAACTCTCTTCGCTCGACGAATCACCTTGTTTATTCGAAGGCTTTGCTACACCCCCCGCCGGACGGGGATTGTGTTTCTCTGTTTTCTTGCCATACTCCCGATTGTTGCGTTTCTTCGTTTGCGCAAGCAACGTATCAAGCTTCGCCTGCAAATCTTTCAGGATCTTGTTCTGCTCAGCATTGTTTTCCAACGAAAGCTTGAGCTGCTTTTGCAACTCCTCAACGAGTCTATTGAGGCGCATGATCTCAACCCAGGGTTCAGGATGTGCCTCAGTCAGGACCTTTAGCTCGTTCTGTTCGTCAGTCATTGGGCACCAGATTCAGTGGCAACAAATAAATGATACCACTATCGATGTGCCAAATGAGCAGATCAAAAAGAACTTATGGTGCCACCACATATGCTGGCATGGTTTTGCTTTGATGAGTTTCCGTTTCTACTCTTTCCTCCTCTCGCCTTGAGCCGCAGCTGCAGGATTACGACTTTCCGCCGAGCGAATCTGGTGCACTTTCGAAGTTGCGGCCGCTCGTTGATCTGTTTTTTTCCTGTATCGCTTTAGTCGCTTCGCTGATCCCGTATCAATCCCCTCCAGGAGCATCATCAGTTCCGTACGATCGATCTCAATCGGCTCGTATTTACCATTGATGAATCTAACGTCCGGAAAGAGAAAAGAGCCTACCTCTAGCTTCTTGCAAAACAGTGCGAAGCCGTCAATGTCCCACCAAAGAACTTTGATCATGTTGGCCCGACGGCTTCGAAAAATATACAAATTTCCCGCATACGGATCTTCCTCAAAGTGGTTTTTCGCTAGTTGAAACAGTCCATTGAACGAGCACCGCATATCAGCGGGTTTTGTCGCAACGAAAATTCGAACGGCGGGAGACAAATTGATCATCTTCTATCATCCAATACGGCCACAATGCCGGCGAGAAGTCCGAGACACGAAGGTTCGCTCACGAAGATGCGTACGGAATTCGGGAGCAGTATTTCGATTGGCGAGTTAATCGGCCTTGGGGTGATTTCGGTATCCACAACTCGAACCGGAGCGAAGCCCATGTTCAAGTCGGCATCCTTCCGTTGCGCTGGTTCAAGCTGCGGGGCTCGTTTTCCTCTTCCCTGGCGTTGAGTTCGAGGAGCCTTTGGTCGCCTAGCTGCGGCGCTGACTTGGATTCTTTCGCGCCTTCCAAACCGCCGCTTCCAATCCGCGAACCGGGTGTACTTGATGCCTTCTCGTCTGCAAAATTCTGCACCGGTGAGCCCGCTGGCCTCAAACTTTGCCATCTGTGCGATGACCTGATTCTCTTTCTCTGGATCTATTCGAGTCATGCCGATCCAACTCCCTGATTTGCCACTGCGCTCAGTGGTTCTATTAGGAAATCACCATGACATGTTCTGTTCTACACGCGTGCTAGATCGGACGGACACTTCCAGAATGATTCGTGCGTATTCTGATCGTAGCGAACGTCGTGGTTGCCCGGCACGACAAACACATTCGTCTTTTGTACCTTGGTGCCAAAAATCGGAAATGATAGTAACCCCTCAACAAAGTGGCGGCAATCAGTAAATTCGTTGTCGTGCGCAGAAACCGTCAAGTCACCAGAAACGACCACAATCAGCGTGTCGTATTTTACATCCATGGTTTGTAAATCGGCTTTGATGGACGCCAGCAAATCAGGGACACGTTCAGGCGCAATCGCACCGGTTGTCGTTTTGTCAGCCAAGAACCGGTGCCCCGATCCAAAGTGAATGTCGGAGAGGTGGAGAATTATCAGTTGCTTGGATTTTGCTGTTATGGTCATGAGGAAGATCTCCGGCAGAGCTACAGATATTGGAACTCGTCTTGAATTCTCGAAATCTTTCCTTCGCGCCTAAACGTACGAAGGTTGTTGCCATCGCAATGTTCGAAAATTTGAGGTGCTTCGCATTCAGTTCCTGATCATATACCACAGCCACTGTTGCTTGTTCTAGCCCTGCCCACGTATAAAGCGCGTCATTTACGTCGGTTCTCCGAAACGAATAACCAAGAATGTAGACAGCCTCGGCGATCTTTAAGGCCGATTGAAACCGTTGAAACTGACTCCTTGCTAAGTTTCTATGTACGGGTGTCGTGAGTAAATCTAAGTAGCAGAACGATTGCGGCTCCTTCGAGGAGCTATCAGGGCGGCTCAGAAGCAGTATTGAACTTTCTCTTATGTTGTTTTGCTCTGTAGCCAGAGTCCAGCTAGACGATCCGTTCAATTTCTCGAGCACTAATCCTCGCGGGATGGCTCAAAGTCAACGCGTTGCGAATCAAAGGTTTGACCAGGAAGCGTCAAGCAAAAGTAGCCCATATTTTCGGCCGCAAGCTCAATGCTATTGTCATAGTTCAGGGAAAATAGTCTAGACTCTCTCGCTGTTTTGTAACTTGCATAGCGGACAAGAGGTTGCAGATAACCGACTTTCGAGGACTCGCTTATCGTTGTCGCACGGTTGATTGCGCCCAGAATCTGAAGCAAAGCGACTTTCGGATCGATAGCGAGTGACGTAGCCAAAGCTTTCCGCCATAGGATTAAGTCCAAGTCTTTTCGTGGGTCCAAGCAGACGAGTGATAGAGCTTTTACTAACGTCTCTCCATCATCATCGTCGCCTGTGTCAAAGGGATGTCCCTTCCACGGAAAACCTTTCCGGACGAACTCATTGATTTCCAATACTTTTTGTTTACTCAGCGAGTCTCCAAGTACACGGTCGTGACCGAAATTATCTATCCACTTACTAGCAACTGGCACACCAGCTTCCTCAGATGCGCCAGCTCCCAATGAAAACACCTGCTGCATATTTTCAAGCCATTTTCAAGGGTAGCGATGGAACTCGACCAAGACGGAATTGCGTAACATGTACGCCTAATATTCCCCGTCGAATATTTATGAATCGGCATTGAAGTTTTTGCAGAGATTAGCAATCCAATACATGAGTTGTTTGTTCCTGGTTCGCATGTTCTCCGCAAGCATCACCAACTAGTCTAAGATCTTAGCGTAAGGAACTTGGGCAATACCAGTATTTGTCTTTGTGGACGCGGAATATCAACTACCACCGGTCGATTGATCGCATTCGCAGGAAGTACTCGACAGGCGGTGCATCTTGATCCGTATACCTGAGAATGATTCCATATAGGGCGTCAAGCTGAACGTATTATCGCCGCTGCGCTTCGAGGGCTCATATTCTCGTCTGACATGGCAAATACCAAAAGTCCGTTTTAACTTTTAACATCATCCACGGGAGTGTATCCTCGGGGTCTGCGGCTCACTTCGGGATAGCCAATACTCCGAGTAAGCTTTTAATCTACCACTGTTGGTCATGAGACGAAAGATCAAAATCGCCATCTCTCGTTTTGAATCAACCAAAGCAGTCCATAACAACGAATACCATACGAATCACATACGTCAGGGATCTTCGACTTGACCTTTGATGGTCTGCGATTCTCTTCTGAAATAACGACATAGTCGTATCCGTGCTGCTTCTGCATTAAAGCTAATGCGATTACGAATATGGATCACCTCCGCTTCTGTTTCTTTCGGTATTCACGAGCAATGGGCACTCGGCCATTATCTGCCGAACATACTGCTGCATCTCTAAACTATCTTCAACAAACAGCCCTCGTCGGTCCTTGCACCAGGCAAATAGAGAATCGTCCTGTTTGTTGAGTTCCCTGAAAACCTCTTCAGCTGCCTGCAAACGCCCTTCTTCTATGAGATCACTGAATATTGTCCCAAACACCAGGGAAGCTATCAGGAGGATAATATTTCCACCAATTGTTTATAAGGGCACTTGTGTCAATGCTGTAGAGATCCTCTGCCACCAATCCTCCCGTTTACTTGCTTAAAAGGGATGTTTCAAAGGCTGGCAAATACTTCAGCTTAAGAGATAACCAATCAGTGAAATCTACACCGGTTATCTTCTCTTGTTTGTATCCAAATAAAACCAATCGCGAGAATAAGGTTCCAGCTTTACTGATCGCCAATGTATGTTGAGGAATTTGGATCGGCTTTTTGTCATCTCGCTGATCGTCAAGCTCCTTCTTATACTGAGATGAAAAAAGAACATGGAAGGATTCAAATTGGTGCTTTGACATGAGATCCAGTTTGAAAAGGCGTCTGATTATCACGAGGCGGCTTACTCGGTAACGATTTGCTAAAGCTTCTATATCAAACTCGCTCCAATCCCCTGAGCTCGTTTGGCGAACTTCGGCTTCCTTCATGAGGGTTGCAGCTGGCACCAGTGCTGCTCCAGCCACAGCATTGCAAAAGACTTCTACAGCCTTGCTGTCTTCCGTCAAATTGCAGATCCCATCGGCGTCTAACGCAATATGTGTCAACTCATGCAGCAAAGTGAAGACCCTGGCTACAGGTTTGTCCTTGATGTTCACCACTACCACCGGTAATGGTTGTGCTGAAATGGAAAACCCTCGCATCTCTTCGATTGATACTCCACTGCATTGAAAAACCAATACGTACTTTCTCTCAGTAGCTGAGCGCCAACCATTCCATGACTCGTAGCTATCGGCCCACGACTTTTGTGCCAAGAGATCGACTTCCAAAAAGTTCCGAAGCCGAACGCCCACTTCCTCTGGGTCCATGTCACTCCGTACAGCAAAATCAAATTGAGGAGCTGGTGTTCCATCATTCAAGTCCACATAGAGCTCTTGAGCGACAGTTCTTCGATAATTGGCTCTTCGTATCTCAAAGGCCAGTTCAGAAGAATACTTTGCCGAGACACCCGCCGAGAGCCGTCGGAAGTCATTCGGAGGATTTCTGGTTGGTTCTGGAGGAGAGGGCAAATAAAAGACTGCGATAGGACGTTTATAAACGTCGCACAATTTTCGAAGTTGAGCTAATGTCGGCTGCTCATTACCAGACTCCCAATCCGCGATCTGTTGGGGTTTTACTGATGCCTTTGACGCGGCTGTTTGCACATCCATCGAGGCGGTTATACGCGCCCACTGAAGTACGGATGGTGTTGCTAAGGCTTTAACCGATGTCATATAAAACCTCTAGTCAATACTATCTTCCACGCACGGTCTCTGAATCAACCCTCTTGAGCTAGTGCTCAATGTATTGTTTGTCCAATTTCACACATTGTTCCTTCTACACCTATAGCTGAGCCTGCATGTGCTCAGAAAAATACGAGCGGTGCATCAGCACTCAATGAAGTTGGACCAAATCGGCCGGGAGCGCTGTGTCTACGGACTGACAAGACTGACGCCGTGAGGTCTTACCCTGGTCATGCGCAGATTTAGAAGAATCGTAGTCCTCTCACACCACGCGGTTACTCCCAACGTGTCTCCCCTTGGTATTGGGGCTTTTCCCGTAGGTTGGCTTTGTTTTTTTGCCGGTACTTGCTTCCAAGTACGGAACGACCGGCAGCATCGATAAGCTATCATAAATTCCCACATTTGCAAGATATTCGCATTCTATGCAATGGATATACCTTCGTGGCTTGCATGATGGTTTGTCGTGGCGTCTTAACTTCTGAGCCGGTTCAGCGTGCCTTCCCCTAGTTGGTGACCACGGCACTCACCGACGGGCGACCTGGGGCCTAGCTCAACCAGCGCGCGGCGAGCACCGGCGACACCGGCGAAGTGTTCCACGGTTGTGCTGAGACCCAGTGCGGTCTTGAAACCATTGCAATTAGTCTCTTTCGGGTGCTCCGAGATTTCTCTTTATGATGAGCTTCCTTTTCTATATTGGGGAGATGGAGAATAGGGTCAGTTCTGAAATCTCAGTAGCTTGTAGTTTGACTGTTTCACTCAACCCACATTGGGTCCAGCAAGACAAGTTGATTAATTCGATGACCGGGATGTTCGACGACAGCATGCCGGAATCCGTCACCCAATCCCCGAAATCATTTCTAATAGGATAAGAGGCTGTCAAACACCCAACATGTTTAACACTCTCGTTCGTTGCCCATAGTTTAACGAGCGATCGGCAATTCTTGCCAAGAGCTCATGATTAGCCGATAAAAACTGTTGCAGGACTGGCAACGGGTCATTGCTGACTTTATTAACCGACAGACTTGCACATCGTTCGAAATCCAAGAGCGCGTTGGTGAGAAGGTTAGCACTCCATTGATAGCGTCCTCTCAAGAAAAAGGCGAACGGCTCCTTGGGAGACATAGAAATGGCTTCTTCAAAAGATTTGTATACCCTAGCGTTAAGCTCTTCACATCGTTTTCGGATGTTCCGTCGGCGGGTGGGGGTACTTTCAGCAAACTTGCTCATAATGCTGTGCTCCATGCCATTAAGTACTGCTTTCGCTAGGAGTTTTTCCATGTCGTCAGTGGCCGCCAGCACACAATGCTTTGCGGCAAGTTTCCGATTGCCCAATAGAGCCGCGCATAGAGCAACTAAACCGTGTGCTGCCCCGCCCCATTTCAACGCCATCTCGGCATTCCGCATTGCTTCATCGTTCAACCCTTCCCGCAAGTTTAATAACGCCATACATGCAAATAGGTCAGGATTGTCAGAAGACCTTCGCAATGGCTCTAAAGTATTCTTTGCTTGGCGAAGATTACCCGCCCGTGTGAAACTCATGCAACGCAGAACGTGCGCCCTCATAAGGTGAGCATCAGTTTTCTGGGGCATGGCCAGAATGGTCCCGGCTACACTTACACATTCTGTAAATCTACCTTCTCTAAGCGCTGCCTGAGCGAGCTGCAAGAGCACAGCAGGGTGACTGTTTTGCCCGGCAATCTTTTGCCATTCAACAAAAGTCTTCCCGCCAATCAAGTCAACCGTCGAATCATCTAAAGATATTAGCTCTCCTATGGTTCGGTATATCCGCCGTTCGATATCACGTCGAAACTCTTCCATATCTTCGCGATCTGTAAACACACGCTTGTCGCCTAGGTTATCGAAGCTATCATTAAGCTCCTTCATAACGAGAGCATTATCATTACAAGCATCGAATAATAGATTGAAGCTTGGTCTGAATACGAACACATTTGCCGAATCTTGTGACGGCGAAAACATTGCGCCGGTCCCCATTTTGATCACAAGATTGCGTCGGACTCGAATAGACTTTAGAGCGAGTTCAACTGCCTGTCCATTATCGCCGGTCGTCAAACAGAATCTAGCAAAATCCTCCAAAACATTAGCGTGCAAAACTTCGTTCTTAACAGCCAGCACCGCCTTCTGGAAGTACTCGCGAGCCCGCTCGTTTTCATTCAAATACATTGCCCTGAGCGCAATCTGGTGGTAGATAAGGCTCGTCAATTTAAGAGGGATACTTTGTATCCACAGATCAATAAGTTGTTCTGAACAAGGCGACAATTGAAGTATGCGATGAATGGCAGTCGCGATGGCAGCATTGTAGATATTGACATTGTCGGACGTTAGCGCAGACTGAATCATTTCTACACCTATTGCTCCGGCTCTTACGAACCCTACTTGAGCAACCAATAAGCTCTTGAGTGTGAGAACGTCGTTATGATGATCCGGCAGAACACTTTTGCTCAAAGCAAGCGCACGAATGATCTTCGCCGTTCCTTTCTTTGACCAATGGGTCCCGCATGCACGCAGAATGCACATCGCTTCTGCTTGGAGCATTTGAATTCGCAAATGTGGAGCAACGTCACTACGCAAACTCAATGAGTGGCACCTTTCGAGCTCTTGGTTCAGTTCGGTGCTGTTGGTGTTGGTGTCGAAGAGGAACCGTATGTACGAACATCGAAGAGTCAGTGCGAGTTCCTGCGATGAGTCCGTTCTAGATATCCCGGCTTTTAGAGCACGGTCAGCGTTGTCAAACTCACCCAACATCATAGCTGAGTGACTTAAATCCGCGTATATCCTGCTAAGTTGCAGTCCCAGTGCTTGCCTGTGCTCTTCCCCACGACAAGCGAGACTCTCCAACTCACGGTAGGATTCACGAAACTTTCCTTGTGCAAGAGAGATTTGGATTTTAAGGTGGCTAACCTTAATGTCCACCACCTGACTCCAATCGTTGGAACTCTCTTGAGGAATCAGACTAACCCATCTGGCAGCCTCTGAAACATTGCCAAGTTTTAGTTCTGTATCTGACAACCGCTCTATAGCTTCAGACATCAGTGGATGGTTAATCGTACACTTTTGGAGCCCAATCTTGAACCGCGTTCTACCAATGTGGCGAGTCAGCACATCATAAGCTTTCTTGAACTCATTTATTGCGCCCGTATAATCACTAAATCTCTCTTTCAGAAGCTCTCCGTGGAGAATGAATAAGGGGGCAATGCTAAATGGATTATTCCTGCACCGCTCCTTTGTCTCTGCTAACAGAGCAATCACCTTTCGTTGAAAATCTTGAGAACAGGACCTTGTAGTGGCCATTTCGTATTGAAGCAGGAAATTTTTGCTTCGAGACCAAATCGAGGCCGGCAGTTTGCTATCCGTTGAGTTGACAATATGATCTAAACGGGCTATCAACGGTGCGGCCTCTTGTGTGCCCCCACTTTGCCACCTGTAAAGCGCTTGCAATCGTAGCCACCGAACATAGAGAGGACTCCCGGTTGGGAGCCACTGTATTGTTTGTGATAGCTCCGCCAATACCTCGGCAAGTAACCTATAAGGTACCCGAGGGTATTGCTCTAGTACGGTCAGCCAGGCTTGAGAAAAGACTTTATGGTGCCTCTGTGCTCTTATTAGCTGTAACGCTTTTTCAAAATGTAGTCTGCCCGTCCACGCAAACTCCCTGTCATGTTCATCAGATATGTCCATCCAGACTCCATGAGAAAAACATGTGACGAACACGTCGATTGTGTAAATCGCCTTAGCTTCTTCAGAGGACCGTGGGTTGGCTTTAACTTGCTCAATTCTTTGAAGGCTTCGCTCGTATTCGCCCTGTTCAAAGAGGAGTTTGCTCTCAAATACAAGCAACTTTGAAAATAAGTGATGAGTGGGTGGGAGAAGATGCTTCTGTATGGACAAAGCTCTATTTATAAGTATTTGAGCCCTATCGAGATCGTAGTCGCTCAACAAAACCTCGGCAGACATTGCTAGATTTTGTGATCGATGAAGTTCAATAGAAGCGCTTACCAGCTCCTCTCTCAAAGCCGATGCCAGGCCAAGTGAGACCTGTGCCTGAGCCGAATAGCCTGATTCAGTTTCTAAGATGGCAATGTGATCGTAGCACTCAGCCGTTAGAGGATGATTTGGACCAACATGTCTAATACGCAGCTGGAGTGCTGCATTGATCAATGCTTTAGCACGTCTGAGATTCAATCGCTCTAAGCACAGTTTACCCAGCATGATCAACGGCACAGAGGATTCGACGTGATTGCGCCCGTGAGTACTTTTAGCAATTGCCATTATCTCTAGAGCTAAAACGCCAGCTCGCCTTAGTTTTCCGAGTTCCAAGCATAAGGCGCCTTCCCTTGCCAGAGACTCCGCTACTTTTGGGTGTCCTGAGCAGAACAATCGCCTTCTTTCAAAAGTCGACGCAGACAGCAGATCTAGGCAGTCGGAGGCGTTTGCATCAAGATATAGCGATTCAGCCTCTCTCAAAAATTTTTCACCAAGATCACGATAAGATACTGTACTTGGATCTTCCCAAGGAAAGCGAGTAAAACAGAGTCGATTGAGAAACATTTGGAAGCTTCTGGAAATGGATAATCGATCGTTCTGTTCTGCGGTCACCGCTATTTTTTCACCGAAGGAAAAGTACGGATCGGCTTGAATGAGAATGTCGTCAAAGTATGCTTCAAGATCACATTCATTCAGTCCATACAATTCCTCAAACAGCTTTTCAAACTTCCTTTGATAGCCTTGTCGACCTCGCCGCCATTCATTTCTCGCTGTATGCTCTCCAAGCTCAACACGAGTTACGAGTGGATAAATCATAAATGGTCTTAAATCGCTAGACTCCAACCTGTACATCGCCGCACGCCTTAAATTGCGAATCAATCCGTCGATATTTTGTTGGTTAGCCGTAAAAACCGCAACCAGTTTCTCTGGAAGAATTGTGCTACAAATCCCGCTAGAATCAGTCACACCAGTTCTTGAATCAACCAAGACATAGTCAAATTGTTTCGTAAGCGTTGTTGCGAGTTTTTGAAAAAAAACGGGATCGGCTTCGTGGATTCTTTGCCAATCTATAGCTGTAGCGTAACTGTCATCGCCAAACGCGGGAAGAAGGAAGAGGGAGCTAAACTTCAACGCCCCTGGATGACTTCTTGATGTACATGGAATGATGAGTCCGTCCATTTCTTCAACGAAAGATCCAACCGTGAGATTGTTCTTCAGGCGATAGAAAATTTCTGCTAGTCCAGGAATTGACGAATCGTCAAGGACTTCAGCGAAAGGCGCGAAGTATCTGTGCAATCCAGGAGCCTCTAGATCCCAGTCAATCATTAAGACCTTGGACTCGGCCCTTTTGCTTTGCATTCGAGCCAATAGCACTGCGATATTCGCGAGGGCCATGGTCCTGCCGACCCCGCCCTTGTAAGAGAAGAATGAAATAAATTGTCCAGATTCCTTGGTCATGGTGACGTCCAAGGGAGGGATTGCTTGCCTACCGTCAGTTCGTTGAAGATACTGGTTACGAGGTTTTCTTCCGGGGATGGAGACTCTTCTAAAAGTAGCTGCGTAAGGTAGTCGGCAAGCTTATCAATTTTCTGAATGTCATCTGCATTCGCTCCTACTGTTCCCGATAGACTTAGAAACTCGAAAGGATATCGATTGTCGGATGACAGCCCTCGGATGATGTCTTTCAGCGGACCGGGGTACTCGGAATTACGCAAAACGATGGGTATTACAGGCTGTTGCCGAGACAGTCGGAGGGCCAAATGCTGCCTGCATTTGACATCGTCGAAATAGGTGGGCGACAACAAAATCAATAGGGCTGCGCTGTTGCTAAGAACGGACCAGTAATCGTCTTCTATGGCCGAACAAGAAGGTTGTCCGTACTTTGCGAGAGCTATTCTGATGTGGTGTCCTCGCTGGTGTAGCGCTAGCGACAGCTTCTCATGAAAAGTATTCGCATAATTGTCCATTTCCCTTCCCTGCTTTGCGGTGTAACTTATGAGACACCAATACTGGTGTTCCGCCGGGGTAGGGCATGCTGGCATTCGGTTCCACGGAATAACTGAGGCAACCCTATATTTTTGTCCTGTTCCACCTACCAACCCGAGCACGTGTTCATCATCTACGTCCCATACAGGAGCCCCAAGGTATCCGCCTCCCAAGACCAATTCATTTTTCGGCGTAAACTGAATCATGCCTCTGGCAACCACGCCGTCGGCATTGCCTTTTAACCAAAGTCCATCATGGTAGTCCTCAAGAAAACCAAGGCAAGCAATTTCATGTGCTCCGGCCAAATCACCACGAGGAGGGATCGCCCAATGCGGCTGTTGGAATGTGTCAGTTTCTAGCACCGCTACATTTTCGTTAACGTGGTGAGCGATAACTTTCGCGTTATGCATCGCGTCCGGCACGAATAGTGGAAAGTCTATCCGAACGACCTCGCCTACGAGGTTTGGAGTGTACGGCGGAAGACACGAGCGAATAACTTCCGGATGAGTCACTATTTGCCGATTCTGCCACAAGAATCCGGCCCCGACTGCGATTTTTCCATCGAATTTCCAAAACCTGACTATGGTGAATCTAAACTGAGCTGCAGGGCAGAGAGCAATTTTTTCTGGCAAAAATCCCGCAATTTGATAAATGGCTGAAACTGGTCCACCACTAACTGATTGCGTGATATTGCCAAATTGATTTAGGACTTTTTTTGAATTTGGCTCACACCAATAATCGGAGAATCCGTCCCTTCCGTTTTGACCTCTTGTGTCCCTTTCTCAAGTTCCTGGTAGAGCCCTTCGATTCGGGATCTATCGCCAACTGTATGAGCCCGTTGCGTCCCCGACTCCTCTACTAGCCTGTTTAACTCCTCGAACAGTATCCCATCGAGCTCTAGTTCTTTAGAGAGTAAGCTTGCCAATTTCTTCTGCAAGTGTTCGTCATCGGGCAATAGTGCCAATGCTTTAGCGACCTTTCCCAACTCTTCTAATCTGGGGTGTTGGGGGCGTCCCGTTAACTTTGTCCAAATAACCTTACCTAATTCCCAAGCCGATTGCCCGCCATGTGCCCCCACTACCTTGCCAAACTCTTCAGTTCCCGCCTCAGCCAACTTAGTAAGGAATGGCAGGAAGGGCATTAGAATCACCGTAAGCTGAGTGCCTAAATGGGCAAAGGAGTTTAATTCTGACATCTCAATATTCCTGCAGATTAATTGCGGTGATTATACATGAGTGAGTCACTCTTTCAC
>JAKFUT010000368.1 GCA_021732565.1 Candidatus Obscuribacterales bacterium | reverse complement strand
TAAGGCAGCGATCCTGTGCCCCGTGGAGGATCACCCACGCCCATTAGCTCGGGTCCGCACGGGCGTAGATGGATGTTCAGCATCCATCTCTTGCTCTGGCCAGCGAACCGCACCATCGTCATACCAGGCAGAACCGCATAGCAGTTGAACCACGCCATCGTCGGCTAGCTCCATCCCCGCACGGGATGCCAGCTCACCACAATATTTCAGCATCAATTTCTTGACCGCTTTGTTAGCCTCTATACTGGGAAGATTGGTATAGCTGTAGTATCCGATCATTTGCATGTCAGCAGTTATAGCAATGAGTTTGCGCCCGACAACCTTGCCCTTACCGTCAGTAGCATAGAGGACTCGCTTGTTGAAGTCGATGGCATTGAGCACTGTTGCATGCGAGTTCACGCCCCCGAAACTCAGACAGGTATCAAAATAGTTTCCCATTTGCAGAACTTCCAAAGGGTTATTCTCCAGATGTATCTCAAGTCTGCCGCCCGTTACAGGAGCACATTCGAAGATTCGTCTATTTTCAGCCAACCATACTGCAGAGTTTATGCCTGCAGTATTTAGCTTTTGCTCAAACTGCTTATTTGCAAAAAGTCTTCTATTCCAGAAAAAATCCCGGGAACAATGGTTGCGGATGAGTCGGCCAGCTAACTTCTTATTTTCACTAAGTTGGGTCCAGATTCCCAGAGCGTTCACCAACGCGTTGTCGATTTTGATGTCCTCACTCTTCTTTCCAATCAGCTGCGAAAGCTGCCGACTGTAAAGAGCGTCTACAAATTTCTCGCCGGCAGCGAGCTGTTCTCTGGCGGTGGCCACCGCCAACTTCCGACTGATGACTGAGAGCCCGTCTTTTCGTACCGGTTCGTTTCCAGAAGCCTGCATTTTGAGATTGTGGAGGCGCCCGCGTAACCAATTTTCCTTGGACGCACCGCCTTTACTGATCAGTCGTTGCAAATACTCAATCTCAATTACGATACGTTCGGGTTCGTTAAAAACTTTCATTATTGATTCAGGAATAGATAATGGCAGACCGTTGAATTTTCGCGCCACCGCATATAATGCTAACAGCCGACTGAATTCTGGTTTCATTTCGACCAGTCGCTTCCAAAGAGATGGTCTCACCAGGTCACTGTACGCAATGGTGGTTAGTTTATCTCCCTCGGCTTCCGCGAATAGTTCGGTCCAATTGAAATCACCGAAATCGAGCATCCTGAAATCAATGGCAACCTTAAACCGACTCTTCAGTATGCCGAGCCGCACGATAAACTGAACACATCGATCAGTTTCCAGCGGCAGCAAAAAAGCCAGGGACGATTGTAACTCTGGAATAGCAAGAAGCGCCGGGAATGCCATCTCGACAGTCTCACGCTGCAGCCCGGGCAGCGAAATTCCGGAAAGATTGGACATGTTCGCACTAAATTTATCCAACCCGCGATTAGCCAGTGCAGAAGACAGTCTCAACAAAAGTGAAAGAAGCAATAGTTGTGACCAACCGCAGTCAGGATGTAATTCTGCCTATAACTTTCGCTCAGGTTAACCTCCAAGATATTTCACTAGATCACGTTTCTGCAGGTGGCAAGCGCTTGCTCCGGAACCCAGACTCTGGCAGACTTTGCGAGAACGATTTTGAACGAAAGTGATAGGTCGACAGAGTGATTCGGTTTCCGTACGTGAAGGAAGCAGGCGGAAGATTGTTGCACTATTCCACATCGAATTGTCCGGCCTGACGCGGCTGAAATTGCACACATCTCGATGATCTTTACCCGACGAAAGATGAGAGCTGCCGCAGTACCTCGGTTGCACTGGAAATTCTTTGATCTTTGTCGAGTCTAGTACACTGGCCCACCAGTTCGTCCAGTTCAACGGAGCATTCATAGCCATCTTCGCGTGGATGCAACTCCGTTAACGGAAGAGGATCGCATCCGCTCAGTAGAAAATAGATCGTGCCACCCAGTGCATAAATGTCGCTTTGCGGGAGCGCTTTGCCTTGAAGTTGTTCTAATGGAATATACGACTGCTTGCCGATCAACGTTCCTGTTGCTTGACCGATGAATTCATTGGCAGCACCGAAATCGATCAAATAGATATCTCCCGATTGATGGAGTAAAAGATTATCCGGTGTAAAGTCTCGATGAATGATGGGAGGATCTAACCCGTGAAGGTGCACAAGAAACTCAGTTAACTGCCACGCCCATAAGCGTACTTGTTTCTCTGAAACGCGAACCGAACCATCCGAGCGATGCATCAGTCCTGATAATGGAACTCCATCTATTAACTGCAGCACTAGATATTCGCGGTCATTCTCATGAAAGAAATCCAAAATACGAGCGATCCGCTCGTGAGTGCATCGTTGTAAAAGACGAGCTTCACGAGCAAACATTTCTGCTATCTGAGCCCGGGATTCGTCTGCGAGCCCCGCCGGCATCGAAGACTCCTTCAATACAACTCGCGCACCACATGCAGTATCGCAAATGTAAGTGGTGGAGAATCCTCCGGAGTTCAGGAATCCGGCCACTGTGTATCGACCTTTTTGAAGCGTCTGCCCAAGTTCCATTGGCACGTAATTAGTGCGAGAAATGTGTGTATTCATTTCATTTTCCCACATGGTTGTAAAACTCAACTTCTCAGCTTTCCCGGCATCAGTTTTCCTGCTCAACTTGAGCTTGTTAGCGGCCAGACCGCTCCCGAGCAATGCCATGGACCGCGAGCTAATCACTCGAGAGTCCAGATGTTCAACGAGCCACCGAAAAATCTTCTCGCGCTGAGGCATGTTAAAGTCAGCCAGCTCAATTATGAGTCGTCCGCCCTCAGCGGACGTAATCATCAGCAGGTGCTGAGATTCATCGTCTTCGTGATATGCCTCGTCTGCAATGCGCTGATCACGTTCAACGTTCACCAGAACAACATCGCACAACTTCACCCCTCGCCGACCATGAGGATCACGATAGTGAACAGTCTCGCTGGTTCCGTAAAATTCTTTATTGTTATGCAGAGAAGCGAGGCGCCAGGTAATTGCAAGAGGCAAGTAACCCGGGAACAAATACACGAGCCATCTTACAAATTCATTGTGACAGTCTTGACTCAGCCAGTACTGAAGATGATAAAGGACAGAGTACACCAGCACCCCGAACAAACCGGGCAACAGTATCCAGGCCAGGCGTCGATAATGCGCGGCAGGAGCCACTCTCATTGAATGCTTGTCCTTCCTGTGCCTGCGAAGATAGGGAACGTACGAAGCCACATTGGAGCGATCTATTTTCCTCTTTCCCGGACGAGACACCCGCTTGAGCAGCCATGAGTGATCGGCGATCAAAAGGTTCAGAAAAATTGCGGTGAGTGCACTGGCAAAAGACAACGGGCCGCTAAATAGAGTCGCAAGAGTGGCCATCGTCACTATTACAACGTACCCAAAGGACATTATCGATACGATCAATAGAACAGGCGTCACCACCACCCACGCTACCACAGTGGTCAGATTCTTTATTATCCGGTGACCTACAGCCGGCCGACCGGGTCTAACGGGTTCCAATTCAGCACGCTCGCTCATCCCTCCAACCCGCAGAAAGAAGCCAGCACCCGGACCTGTTCCAATTCAACACGCTCTTTCATCGCCCCCCGTCCGGCGGAAGCGGCCGCCGAATCCGTACTTGTTACAATTTCAAACTCGCTTATTCCGCCAGGCTCTCCAAGGCAAGGGCAAGATCATTGGCGGACTGATACCGCTGGGCCAATTCCATATTCGTACATTTGGCCACGACGGCATCAAGACCTCGATCAATCTCGGCATTGACGGAGCGTGGAAAAGACGTTGAAACAGGAACAGGATCTTTGCCAGTCAACAAGAACGATAACGTGGCACCAAGTGAGTAGAGATCACTTTGCGGCACCGGCAATCCTCTAAACTGTTCCGGGGCAATGTAGCTGGGCTTTCCCACAACTCTTGAACGTCCACCGCGATCCTCGCCCATCGCCACATCAAAATCAATTAGTTTGAGCGCACCGTCAGGGCCTAATATGAGATTATCCGGAGCAAAATCTCGATGAATTACCGGTGTCGGCTGTTGGTGCAGATGGGCAAGCATTTGACACATCAAAGACGCCAGGCGAAGAACTGCACCGGAAGGCAGCGGTCCGGTTTGAACCACTACCTCACGCAATGAATTCCCTTCAAGGTGCTCAAGAACGAGATAAACTCTAAAGTCTTCGGTGAAGGTGCGGTACAACTTCACGATTTGCGGGCAAGCTATTTGATTTAACAAGTTCGCCAGATGCTCCACCTCTTCAAACATTTCCTCCATTGCAGCGCGATTACCATGAACAGGCACCACAAATTCTTTTAGTACTACCGTAGCAGCGTCACCGCGCGTAGTGTCGGCGCGATGATCAAGAGCCGCATAGGTTGTGGCTTGACCGCCGCTGGCGATGGTTCTAACGATTTCATAGCGATGATCGTCCAGGAATGAACCAGAATCGAGTCTGACGCTGGAAAGCCTTCGCGGAGACGCCCCCATCGAATCCAACCACAATTGGGTAAATGAAGGTTGAGCCGGTCCTGAAGTTTGCAATTTGAGCCTTTCCTCAATCCTGTTCGATGGCACAAACCGTGCGATTGCAGTGCGGGCTCGAATATGATCACGTTGAGCCATCGCTCGTAAATCCAAATTGATGGTGTGCCGATTATTGCGATCGGTGCCCCATATTCTTGAAATTTTTCGTTGTTCTTCATCCCATCCCAGTGAATTGAAAGTGAACACTATTTGTTCAGCGGCACCCTCGTGAGCCTCGGAAGACCGCCTAGATGTCGGTCCGACGGAAAGCAAGTCTTTCCAGGACAGCAAGACAGCATTTCCCTTCGGCGAAGGAAGCCATAAACCGGCAGGGTCAATACGAAGCTGCCCCGACAAGCGTTTAAAATGCCCGCTAAGAAGAAATGCGAACACTGCACTGAGAATCACCAGAAAGAACAAAGCTAGAATTGGTACCCCGACAACTCCTGGCAACCAAAATTCAAATAAGAGTGCGTTACCACCTTTGCCTAATTCATCAACTTGAAAAAAAATGCTCAAAACTACCGTCAGGCCGATACCCGAACAAATGAAGATTACCGGCGCCCGTTTTGCAACCTCAAGCTTAAGTATTCGCAGCGGGGTATATCGCAACTCGACAAACTGCGCGTTTCCAACTGGTTCTATCAAGGGATTATCTGACTTCTTCTCGAATTGCATAACCGGTATGTCGCTAGAAGGTCTTTCGTTGGAACCAGAAGAATAGTCGCGCTCGTCGCTGTATTTTCTAAGTATGGCGGCCTCGTTCATCAAAATTCAAGTGTCAGCACTTCAGCATCATCTTGCGCTGCGCCCCACAAGTGATCCCTACGGCAGGTTCAATCTGAACAGAACAAGAACTCCCTTCAGCGATATGACAGCATCCGACCAGGGATGTTCGGCCTCCAGTCCAATAACTAACAACACTCTTTGTCGGCCCTTTAGAACTTCATATTGCGACTTCTGTTTATCCCAGAAATCGCTCTCTGTCTTTTGGCGTGGGAGCCAGACAAACATCATGCTTCCCGAACCACTTGTAACGATTGGCAGCAACAAAATCGTACAGGCCATCTCTAATAAATAGTGGAAGAATTTTGAATACCGGTGCTAGTGAAAGCGGTGCACCCAATTTTGATGCCACGTAAATCGCAGCGGAAGACTTCGAGAGCAAATGTTCTTCCCTGGTATTACTATCTACAACAACGTAAACAGTATTGAGGTTATCTGGATCTTGCTTGTGCCGCAGTAGCACGCTTCGAGCATACTCACTTTGCAGCGATGCAAAATAAAACAGATTGCCCGGATCTCGAGGCAGGACGAATTGCACCACTCCGTTGCACAGGCCGCAAACACCGTCATATAGGAGTACAGGGTGTCCTGTCTCTTTCGAGCTTTCAGAGGGAACGTCAGGCGGAGAAGAATTATGCATTCGAGCTTGCTCCTTTGATCTTAAAATATATGAGTCTCACTGCGCGGGCCTGAATTCGGAGGACCAACCTTGTAGCCCGTTTCTCGCACAAGTGCTTAACGAGCTTGACTCAATTGTACGCTCTACTGTCGGCTCCTCCGTCGCCTCATCCGCGCTCAACGAGTTTGAATGTCGTGATGCAGACAGTGATTGCTTTCCCTACTTTCGCACGAAGCACTCACCATGGCCGGCTTAATCGTTGCAGCCCATGTTCAGAGAACCTCAAGAAACTCTTTTAACTCAATACCAGATTGTCGCACAACACTGCTCAAAACCGGCGCAGCAATCTGAATATAGTGTGGAAGAATCGCTGTCCTAATACTCTCGCCTTCCCGCTTGACGAATTTGGCATGGTTGCCCTTCTGCCTTACCTCTGTAAATCCGGCGTTTTCTAGCTTAAAGCGTATCTGACGGAAAGTAAGACTTGCAATGAACGATTCGGCACCATTTGAGTCGCTACAGATTGGATCGAATTCCTTCATGGCAGTGGTCACCGGCCACTCATGGTGAAGATCAATCGCTTCGCGCAAATTATCAACAGC
Source organism: Candidatus Obscuribacterales bacterium (assembly GCA_021732565.1). GTDB lineage: Bacteria > Cyanobacteriota > Vampirovibrionia > Obscuribacterales > Obscuribacteraceae > JAKFUT01. The sequence goes on along the minus strand of JAKFUT010000368.1, from coordinate 7,380 downwards.
CTCTTCCTCGGTGTTACCCTGGCTAGCGACTTCCCACCGCAGGCAGTGCGCCACGTGCCATCCGTCGGATTCCAAAATTCGAATTTCTGTATTCAATGCTGCAATCTGCCGTAACCACAGCGAAATATCTTACCTTGACCGGGATTATTCGCCGATCAATTCATGGATATCAGGTGATTCAGCCGAATCAGCGATATCGAAAACAGGTAGGCTGAAAAACCTGCAGGAATCGCCAGACTCAGGGTTTCAATTGTTACCTGTGAAATTATGCATGATACGCATAAGATTTTACAATCCAGTCTTTCTATTTTCCCGATTCCAGCAACTTTTCGGATTCGGTTGCTAAGGGAAGATATGCATGACGCGCCAATACTGTTCGGTCAAGCAATATCGGTTGTCTAGTGGATCTCCAGGCGATAGCCGGTGAGGGATTGATCGGTAGCCAACTAGTGGCGATCGCATATCGAAAAATCCTTAACCGATCGGTATTGGCACAATCTTTGAATCGCACATGCAGATTGGCATTAAACCTTCAGTTAAGGTGGTTCTTAGCAGAGAATCTGCTTGTACGCCTTTTCATCATAGCCCACAAGAAGTTTGTCTCCTGCTTTTATAGTTGGTGCCCGCAGATTTCCTGTCGGTCCCAACAACGCGGCCAATAATGCATCTTCAGACGTAGTTTTTGATTCCAAATGCAACACTCTTCCATTTTTGGTGCTTACCACAACCTCGACAGAACGCGCTAGCTTAAGCGCTTCCTCAGCACCCATCTGATTCTTTCGCGCATCAACGATGATTTCCGCTTCAACTTTATTTCGCTCAAGAAACTCCTGAGCCCTGGTGCAAGACGTTCAACCCTTGCGATGGTACATCCACTTTAGTGCCGTCATCATGTCATCTCCACAGGAGGTTCGATCATACCGCGCCTGACAAACGGCGCCTTACGTATAATTCAGCTTCATATCAATAAGACGTTCCACCAATAAAACAGGCGCACACACAGAACCCTTATAATTGGCTGTGCTTAGCCCTCTGGAGGAAATGATGAAGACTGCGGGCTCTTTTCCATCGACCACGCTCAGCCAATTCAGCCAGATCCATTCTTTCTTCATTTTTATTTTGACTGCGTTTTTGCCAACCTGCGGGCCTGCCCTCGCGAGCGATTACGCCACAAACACCAACAATTCCAATAACAGTTCCTCCTCAGCAGTTCCCCAAAATTCTTCCAGCGGTAAGCCCGCAGTTGCGTCCTGGCAACCATCGACGTTTCCAGCACCCGATGCCGCAGCGGCAGCCGCTTCATATCCTGTACCCGCAACATTTTTACGCACAAAGAAGGAGCCGGGTCCCTTTCGTCGACTATTGAAATCAGCGGCAGACGAGGTTGGAGGAACGGCTGCAGCCTTAATCGGAGCAACCATTGGTGATGCCGATATCGACTTGCCTCCCGATAGCGAAGACAATCCATCGTGGCCACTCAGCGCCCCGCGAAGATCGGCAATGTACACCGTATATTGGACAAATGGTTCCACCGCAAAAATTAGCAGAACTCCAGAAGGCTCCTACTGTGTCACTGGTGGTGGACACTGCATGACTCTTCAGAAGGAACCAGGCGGCGTGTTCGCACTTCTGGGAGAAGACGGCTCCATGGGCACTTTGACGCCAAGATTAGACGGCGGGTACACTTTGATAAAATCAGACGGCACCAGCTCCATGCTTCTCCCCAGACAGGGGGGCGGCTTCAACGTGGTCAGCGAGCGAGGAACAGTGGCTACAATTATTCCCGGACCGGGCGGAAGCAGGCACGTTTTTGCTGGCGGTCTCTGAAAAAGATTAAGCGAGTTGATCTGACGCGAACGAGAAGGAGCAGCAGACAAAAGTGCAGCCGAGCAAGAGGTGATTTCCATAACATGATCGCTCGTATCAAGCAACATTGGCGCATGCTTCTGCTCATTACCACAGGTATTGTTGTTCTAGCCTTTGCGGCCAAAACAATTGTGAGCGCGTCTTCCAAGCCCGTTGAACCAATCGTTTACCACGACATGAATTATGTTGAGACCGGCACCAATCCGTTCCAAACTCTCGACGTTTATATTCCCGCGAACGCTGAGGGAAAACTTCCACTCGTGGTCTGGATTCATGGCGGAGCATGGGTTTCGGGCGACAAGAATCACCCATGGTTGGCACTGCAACTGATTGAAAGAGGCTTCGCCGTAGCAAGCATCAACTATCGTCTTGCTCAGAACTGCCCCCATCCGGCTCAAATAAACGATTGCAAAGCCGCTATACGCTGGCTGCGCAAAAATGCCGGCAGATATAACATTGACAGCAATCGCATTGGCTGCTGGGGGCACTCGGCAGGAGGACACCTGGCCGCTTTTCTTGGTACCACGGGTGATATCGACATTCTCGGTACCGGCAAGTCAAATATCGTCGCACACCCTTCCATTTCATCGGCGGATCCAACAGCGAGCGGAATTCCAGTGGCAGTGCTCCGTGATAGTGCCGTGCAAGCAGTTTGCGATTGGGCTGGTCCCACCGACCTCAGCTCACTATCAAGCCAGCAAACGGCCGATTCCAAATTAGACTTCAACGATCCCGCCGGCCCGGTGGCGATCTTACTGGGTGGGGTTACTCCAGAAAAATGCTTCAACGCCAGCCCCGTGTCTTACATTTCCGCCGATGATCCACCGTTGTTCATCGCACACGGCGATGAAGACGATGTGGTACCACCGGCTCAATCAAAAGAAATGTACGAAAAGGTCAAAGCCGCCGGATTGCCAGTAGAACTTGCTTTAGAGCATGGCGAAGGACACGCGCTCAGCAGCGCAGACGCACTTCGCCGCTCACTGGAATTCTTTGACAAATTCTTGAAGAACACCGCGCTGACAAAGCTGCCGTAGAACATGTCACATCAGGTATTTCTTCTCTTAGCACCGGCAAGCTGACGACAACTACCAGCCCCAGCCGAAGTAAGAGAGCCCGCCTTCAAAAGACAGGCCCTTGCGATGTGCAACCTGAAGCCCGTCGATGGCTAGCGCTTCATTGACAAGTCCGCGTTCGATATAGCTCACAGCTTTAACACAAAGATGGCGCAACTCTTCCGACAAGATGCCAGATGTGGTCAAAACCTGGTCTACGGGCTGCCCGTGAGACTCAGCTATTTCCATCGCTTCGCAGATATCGCTCTGGTTTAGTATGCGAGCCTTGATTAGCAGACTGGTGAGAGTGTCTTCCCTCCGGGGTTTCTCAGTTTCCTGCGACAGACGTTCTTTCCACGGGTCTGATTTTTTCACGTTGAGATCAGGTCTTCGATTATCCAATTGTCCGAAACTCCGGTTTGGTTGTTGTCCGTGACTACTGCGACCTGCTTGTAGCATAGTATTACTCCAAATATACCCTGGAACGTCGGGGCCAAAACTAATAGTAAATTGACACGGCTTGCATTTTTATTAGGATGCTAAGCAGTAAATAGTGGTGAATACCATAAGTTGGTTCACCGCGCGACTGATCGAGGAATCCAAGAAAGGGGATGCCTGGTCCCTCAAAGGACCCAATGATATTAAGTTGTACTAACTTAGTAAGATTTGGCCATCGTAAATTCCAAACGGCGGAATGTCAAGTAAGAAGTCAGGGTTTTTCCTCTATCGCAGTAGAGATTCAACCCCTGTGCATTGAAGCCCGCACAAGGCTTGAGCCGAAGCCTCCGGACATGTCCTTGAAGAGCTCGCCTGGAGTCTCACCACCGTTACTCAATCACTCAAAAATTCCAATTTGATAAGATGACAGAGCTGCCGGCACCGCGCTGCAAATTTGCCCGAACAGAGCCCGATAATCGCTCTGTTAGAGTAATCCCAGTAAGAACCACTGAGCAAGTCGTATTTGAGCTGTTCCGAAGTTATATTCAAATATCCCTGAGACTGACATCGAAACCACGCCAGACATCAATCCCAGAGCCAGACCACTTGAGAGACTGTCTCCGGCGCTACGATAGGCGGCCAGTCGTCGGCTTCCAGAAAGGAAGAGCCACCCGAAAAGTCCGAGAAATGCCGCGAACCCTGTGAAACCCGTCGTGGTCAACACGTGGAAATAGTTGCTGTGGGCATGATTCAAATCTTTGGAAACCCCGGGAACGATCGCTTCACTTATGTTGAAGTGTGGAAAACGTCGAATTCCCACTCCAAACATTGGTGACTTTGGAATGAGGTCAATACACCCGCGCCAGATGGTCAATCGGGCGGTTATGCTCACATCGTTGCCAGAAAACATGCTCTGGATGCGGGTTCGAACCAGGGGTACGGCGGTGGTGCACAAAACCAGTAGAGCACCAACTGCTAGAACTGCCTTCATGGAGATCTTTCGCCAGTGCATCCAAGACAGCGCCAGGGTTCCTGCAAAGACGCCAAGCCAGGCACTTCGCTCGCCAGCAAAAAGCACGCCGAGATAATTACACACTACAATCGCAACAAATATTGGCGGCTTGCGCAGCCACTGATGCAACCGTTTAACCATTGCGGGCGCGTCGTTTTCAGCCGGCAATGCAAACGCCCCGGTCAAGAGAAAAGCAAGCGATAGCACACTAAAAATTTGCATCTGCCCCGCAAAGGCCATGGGACCACCGAGGAATCCGGTTCCTTGCAGATATTTATAACCAGGGTGTATGTTGAACACTTGTTGTATCGTGCCCCACACACCGGCAATGGACGAAACAAGCAGGAGCAAGGTAATTGCTGTGGCAGATCTTTCCTTGAAGGGTTTCAATGCCACCACGGCCCAGACGTATGGCAGCATGTTCTTGAGCGTGGAGGCTGACTCCAGCGCTTCCTTGAGAAAAGAAGGACCAAGCTGACCATAGACGGCGTCGCTGTTAAATGCACCGGAAAGAGCAACGCAAATTGTGAACAATGTAAGTGGTACCAGAAGCGGTGCGGCTCGCAATGACGAAACAGTGTCTTCTCGCATTCGGCGATCCATACAAAGTATCGCCAATCGGACACATGCACCGACCACGAATAACACCCACGCGGCGGTAATAGAAAGCGGAAGGCTACAGAGATAAGAGTAGATCAGCCAGCGCTCAACCGTGCACAATCGAGTTACCGGCACTGATGTTGCACGCGACTCCACCGCAAGGTTCGGTAGCACGTTAACGCTTACTGACATGATGCCCTCCTCGCGGGTTAAACCCAGCGGCTCAGCCCCATAATATCCCTCACTCCATTGAGAGTTTCTTGCGCCACCTTGCGCGCCTTAGCATTTCCATAGGCAAGAATTTTCTCAACGGTCTGCGGATCTTTCGTCAGCTCGGCACGCTTCTCTCTGACCGGTCGTAGAAACTCATTGATGACACCGGCCAGGCGAGTCTTGCAATCAACACATCCAATCGTGGCCGATTCACACTCAGTTTTTACTTGCGGCAGAATATCTGCAGCAAATATTTTGTACAGCGGCCATGGCACCTCGCACAGGTCCGTGTGACCGGGATCAGCGCGCGCTATGCGCGTACGATCTGTTATCGCTTGTTTGACTTTTTTAAGTGTGTCTTCCGGTGTATCGGCCAACTTTACATCATTGTTATACGACTTGCCCATTTTCTGCCCATCCAGCCCCTTAAGCAACGGGGTTGAGGTGAACTTGGGTTGCGGTTCGGGAAAATATTCAACCCCATATATGTAGTTGAATCGCTTCGCAACGTCGCGAGCAAATTCAAGATGCGACTCTTGATCCTTTCCCACCGGCACCAGGCCGGCTCGAAAAGCGAGAATATCGGCTGTCATCAAAACCGGGTAGCCAAGCAATCCATAGGTTACCTTCTCTTTTGCCTCGCCTTCATCGGCTGCAAGCATTTTCACCATATCTTTTAGAGTCGGTTCTCTCTCCACCCAATTCTGTGGAGTGATCATAGACAGCAACAAATGCAATTCGGCTATCTCAGGTATTGCACTTTGTACATATATAGTCGAAACTTCCGGTTCGATACCCACCGACAGCCAGTCTAGAGCGATTTCACGGATGTTGCCGCCAATGCCTTTTACATCCTGGTACTTGGTGGTGAGCGCATGCCAGTCGACTATGGAGAAGTACGAATCATATTTGTCCTGGTACTCCAACCAGTTAAGGAGGGCACCGAAATAGTGCCCCAGGTGAAGTCGTCCCGTCGGACGCATGCCCGACATTATTCGGGTCTTAGTTGCGGTCGCTGTCAAATCCGATGATTCCTTTCTCAGTCTTCGATTATTCGCGTGCACAGCTAGACTTGCAGTCGAACTGAAGCAAGTTGAGTTGAGCGCGCTCCGATGCGAAACGAGCGAGCGCGACCAGCCGCACGGAGCGTTTACTATCGATCGCATCGCGATCACTCCGCAGTACCAAACAGGTACTGCTCATTCACATCGCCGACTTACTTGGCAGCGGCGGATTTCGCAATTGCTTCGCGCACTTTCTGTTTCTTACGCTCAAGCTTCGCCTTGCGGCGGGTTCTCTTTACACGGGCATTGTATTTGTTTGTCATGAAGCACTCCTGACACGAGGCAAAGGCGTTGAATATATCAGATTGCGAGAAGGCTTTTTAGCGCTCCGTTTCAAACGGCAACCTATCTCGGTATTTCGGTAATTTTACGAAACTTAATATGCACCTTGACTGCTAGACCGGAAGGGGATCTGGGTAAAACTCCGATAGGAAGGAAGTCCCGTTTTACCCTTCGGAGAATAACTAACTTGGCTTCGAGACTTACGGACGACATACAAGACGACTGGTCCGAGATCGCTGTTTTCACACCTGTGGAAGAAGATGCGTTAGCGGAAGAAGCCGAAGACGCAGAGCCGGTAACCGGCAGCACTGGTGGCAAGGAAGATTCTTTTACTGAAGACTCGGTACGGCTTTATCTTCGCGAAATCGGCCGCGTAAAGATGATTAAGCCTGATGAAGAAATCGAACTTGCCAGACGTATCGCAAAGGGTGACGAAAAAGCGAAGAAAAAGCTTATCCAGGCAAATCTTCGACTCGTTATCTCGATTGCTAAGAAATATGTAAATCGCGGTTTACCCTTTCAAGATCTTATTCAAGAAGGCAATCTCGGATTGATCAGAGCAGCTGAAAAGTTTGACCATACAAAAGGATTCAAATTCAGTACGTATGCCACCTGGTGGATTCGACAGGCAATCAGTCGTGGATTAGCTGATAAATCTCGGACAATTCGCGTTCCAGTTCACATGGTTGAATCGATCAACAAGATGAAGAAGACCAGCGTTCGACTTGCGCAAGAGCTTGGTCGCAAGCCCAGCGAAGAAGAGCTTGCTCGGGCGATGGAGCTTCCACTTACCAAAGTTCAGGAAATCATTCAGGCAGATCGCGAACCAATTTCAATGGAAATGCCATTG
>JAKFUT010000237.1 GCA_021732565.1 Candidatus Obscuribacterales bacterium | reverse complement strand
TATCAGGCTAGAAATTGCTGACTACAGCGCGCATATCCTGCCGGATCCCATCACCGTAGAAGGAAAAACACTACATATGCCCCGAGAATGGAAGACGTAAGCCATTTTTGGGCAAAAAAGAACCCAGGCCGTAACCTGGGGGGCCTCTAGTCTCCGTGGAGCATCGAGGATGATACCTGATATTCTAGCTTATCGAGCTGGGCTGTCAATCTATTGTTCCGTAAATTCTAATGTTTGCAAAGCTCCGAGCCCGTCGGTAACGGGCAATTGGAGAATCTTCCCTGCTATTGGCCATTCGACTTAGTGTACGTATTGGATTTGTTGACGGTATACATGTTCGATCGCGATTTGCAAGATGAGATCAGAACTGTCAATGAGAAATTTATTGCTCAAGCAGCTGGAACGAGCAGCCAAAGCCGCTGAAGAAAAGGAAGAGCCAATCACTCTAACGCCATTTGAGAATGCCGAAAGCGTGCTTGGACGATTTATCGGAAGAAGCTCAAAAACGATTTATTCGGGATGCAAAGCTTTCCGAATCGCTCGGCTCAGATGCATTCAATCGACGGCTCCTGCTGCAAGGACTACTGGAGAGTCGGAGAATCACAACGCCACCGCACTGACGGTCATCATTGACACATAGGCGGCGACGAATGCGGTCACACATGTGAACGGAGTGATTGGGTGTGGGCGGCGTGGTAAATCCGCCTATGTATATACGGCGAGGTTTGATCGCACAATTGGAAGAATGCAATGGTGGATGTCTTGTCGCGCTTTACTTTCCGAGATGCACAAGATTGTCTGCATGGATTTTCCAGAACACCCGGCGTAGCAAGACGTTGCCAATCAAAATGCAGCGGAACAATACGTATTGGCTCGGCCTTGGTTTAACCAGCTGCAAGCTCGAGTTCAAGATCTTGATGCAACTTTTGTTCGAAGACGACTCAGGGAATTATTCGATGTATATGCAAGATTCGTCAGAGATAACATTTGGAGAAAGGAGTTCTCCGGCAAAGAAATTTTTCGTGACCTGAGGGACTGGATATTTAGTACAGGCGAACGACCGACAATTAGAAATTGCCGGTTAACAAGCGCCTGAAATAGGTCTCAAAAATGGGTTCAAAATAATTGTCCCTGATCACCGTGATCAATTCGGCCAGTGTATTCCACTGCGTCAAGGAGCTTTGATCAACACAGTGGTGCCAAAACCATGTTGTTGTTAACGACGCTCAAGAGGGATCACTTTCAGTCGTTGAGGAAGTTACCGATCTCAAATTCAGTCTTTAATCACAACTGAAGCGTGTTCGCACTCAAACGACACATCGCTCTCTTTGAACAACATTCGAAGAAGCTTTCTGTAAAAACCGTAGAGTGGAACACGAGCTGCAACCTCTTCTCTCATTGAATCTCGCTGTACTTTGAAAGAATGGTGCGATGGCCCGGACATATGATCAAGTTCCAGATAATAATTCGCCAGTGGCTGCACTTGAATTTCGAACAAGCGGTTATTCCATTTTGCGACGCTCTTCAAAGCCTTCCATCCAGTTTTCTTCATTTCTGAAGCGGAACAGGTGAGGTAATCTTTCGTTTCTACGAATTGCAGGATTTTGCTTGTCACCAGTTCGGTTTCCGACTGAGGCGCTAAAAAGACATGCCCGTTGCCGGTTTCTGAATCGGGTTCAATGGTAAGTTCCTGCAATCGATCATGTACTCGTAGACAAATAGCCTCGTCTTCGCAAACAATTTTCATGCCAAAAATATCTTTCACATACTTGCTGTATTGACGCAAGTGCTTATCTCTGGTCACAAGTTCATCAAGATGAAAAATTTCGTCGGTAACCTTGTTCCAGAGTTCTTCTTCCGCTTTCACCCTGCTGGTGAGTCTGTTAACACCTGACGATGGTCGGCTTAGCGGCAAGTATTCAATGAAGTTTGCTGCCAGCTCGAGGGGAACCCACGACCGCCCCTGTCGATAGCGAAAATTGTCGAGCATCTGGTTGCCCAAATCTATATCCATTATAGTGAACAAGGTGTTCCTCGTGATGCGCTCACGGATCAGGAACGGACGCTCTTCGTGCCCCGGCAGCATACCGATAACGTTACTATGCAGCTCGAAATCGCCTTCAAGCAATGCTGAGGCAAGAAGATGAGCCAGCATGTGAAGATGCCTTTCTCCGTCAAGGATCTTTTGCCGAAACGCTTCTTTCACGCTGGTTATGAACGCTCTGCTGAACTCAATTGATATTGTTGATTCAGGGTTGGCCCGTTGTTCTTCTTTCTTTTCTGTCAAATAAGAAACGAATGTGTGCAGCACAGGATCGTGCATGGCCAGGAACAGAGGAGACTGAGTCGGTTTGGAAATCATGATGCCTGCGTGGTCAAGTCGACGACTGTATTATAGTCGTCACTTGGCCTCCAGGGAAGGAAATATAACGAACACTTCTAACCGCCAACTTCGGACAATTCCCGGCATTCTCACCGATGGAACGCTTTGCAGTCGTGCGATAAATCTGTCGAATTCAATTGATGGTGCAGAAACCTCCCCAAAGCCTGTTGCAGGTGAGGCCCGTTCCCTTACTGGCAACGATTAGCTCATCAGGCCAGTGTTATCAAAGGGAATATCATTGTTGATCGTACTGGTACAGAGCCGGAGCCGGACGCACCAGATCAAATAAGAGCTTTGTCCAAATCGCGAATATCAACTTCGATGCGACGTAGGTCGTCGTATTTGTGTTTTAGTTCCTTCTCAAGATCGTCTTGAGCTCGAGTCCAATCTTGGCTCACCGCTTTTCTCACGATTTCAATTTTGTATTTCAAATCGTCGGCGTCTTTCCATGCTCTATCGTAATTGTTCAAGAGCTGTTGACGCTGAGCATTCAGTGCTTTATGAGCAGGATCATTTGAGGAGGCGATTGCGGGAGAAACAGCCGAGGACAGCACGATGGTCGCTGCAATGGCGGCAGAATATCTCTTCAGCAACTCAGTATACACAGGCAGAAATTCGTCAGGCTTCTCGCCCTTAACCACGGCAACAAGAGTATCCAGGTGGGCATGCCATCCAGCGCTAACCTTAGGCATGAACTCTGGCGAGACTGAGCTATGCGTCACGGTCAAAAGCACATCGCCACCGCGAGGCGAAAGCTCAAAGCGAACTGTAGAAGTGAGGTCTGTTGATGTTTCGATCCACGAATAGGTTACTAACCGAGGGATCTCAATCTCACTGACGGTGCCTCGGACATTGTATTGATGCCCATTCTCGGGATCGGGTGTGCCAAATTTAAGATCTACCCGACCGCCCTGCACCTGTTCAAAGGTGGCTTCGGCAAATAGCCATGAGGCGATTCCTTCGGAACCTGTAATAAAGTCCCAAACTTGTTCGACTGGCCCCGGTAATAGGCGCTCGAATCTAACTGTATTCGAATTTACGATTTCTCCGTGGTCTTGCATGGCCAGTCTCCTCCCAACTATGTCGTAGAAGTCTATCACGTAGTCATGAGTGTATTGCTAGAGATCTCAAATACCAGGGTTGCCACCGCTCTATCAATTTTCCGGACAAAAAGTTCAACACAGCGACAGTCAGAGCTGTCGTGCTATCCAGCACATGGAACTCATGATCGATGTTTCCGTCCGTGAGAGTATCTCTCAATTTGAAGTTTACTTCTGGACCAGCTCTTTGATTAGCTCTTGAGCTGATTGAAAACGTTGGGAAGGATCCTTGTGTAGCGACCTGAGAACAATAGCTTCCAAATCGGCAGGAATTTCGTTGTTACTTTGCTCATTAGTGCTAAGTCTTCCTGGTAACCTGCGAATGTGTTGCTCCATAATCTCAAATGCAGTGCGCCCGGAAAAAACTTTCCGCCCGGAAAGTGCTTCGTACATTACACAGCCCAGCGAATAGATGTCGCTGCGGGAGTCCACATGGTCTCCCAGTACTTGCTCGGGGCTCATATAGTGAACGGTACCAAAGCCGGGTCCAGTCTGCGTAAGGTCGTTTTGTTCGGCTAGAATCTTGGCCATGCCGAAGTCCAGCAGTTTCACACCCGACTGTGAGTTGTTCACCAGAAATATGTTTGCTGGTTTGATATCGCGATGGACGATGCGTTGCTCGTGAGCAGCTCTCAGCCCTTCCGCGCACGCATGAAAGATATCAATTGATTCATCGGGCGGTAAGGAACTCTTCTTTCTCAGGCGCGAGGCTAAGTTCTCTCCGTTCAAGTATTCCATTGCGATAAATGGTTGCCCTGTGGAGAGAACACCCTGGCTGAATACTTCACAGATATTTGGATGTTTGATACTGAATCCCGACCTGGCTTCTCGCTCGAAACGAAGTAGCATTTCCTGGTCTGTCACCAGGTGGCAGTGCAAAACCTTGATTGCGAGCTCCCTGTGCGTGGTATGGTCACTGGCAAGATAAACTCGCCCCCATGCACCGGTTCCCAGTACCGAGAGAATCCGAAATTCTCCCTCGTGAACCAGCCTTCCAATTAGAGGGTCCCTGGCAACGATGCCTTTTTCTTCATCATCCAGCGACGAATTCAATGCTGTACTCACTTCCGTCGATGTCTGACCGACAAGGTCTCCTGCTAATAATATTTTAGTTCAAATTTACCCGTTTTCGGTAATTCACAGCCGGGTCTATAGTTCATAGGATGGAATGGTAACCAACGCGGAGAAGTGTCAATGCCGAAGCTAGAGTGGACTATAAGTGCCATCACCGATGTAGGACTGCAACGGGCTGAAAATCAAGATAGCTACTATATCAGTCCCGATGAAAGGGTGCTTGTAGTTGCTGATGGACTCGGCGGTGCTGCTCACGGGGCAGTCGCCAGTCGACTGGCAGTGGAAGCGGTGGAAGGACACTGGGAGATTCAAGCCCCCGATTCTTCCAACGCCGACGCCACAAAAGAGTGGCTTGAGGTAGCCGTGGCTAAGGCAAATCGCAGCATAATGGAGTGGACGGGCAGTGAGCCGGGTGACCGCCCGGGTACGACTATCGTTATCGCCGTTCAATGTGATAATGGAGTGATGGCGATTGCTCATGTGGGCGATTCTCGTGCCTACGTCGTTCGATCCGGTGAAGCGCGACCGTTAACTATCGACCACAGCGTGGTTATGGATATGGTGCGGAAGTATAAGATAAGTGAAGAGCAAGCATGGGCGAATCCATATCGCAATTTGCTTACGCGCTGCCTCGGACATGATCCTGAAGTTGAAGTGGAACAAACCCAAGTTGAGTTTCAGGCAGGAGATTGGGTGTTGCTTTGCAGCGACGGACTCAACTGTGTTATGCGAGATACCGAAATTGCCGAGGTCGTCAGCCAGTGCCAGTCGCCCGGGCAAGTATGCGATGGATTGGTGGACAACGTTCTCTGGCGCAAGGCACCAGATAATGTAACTATAATTGCGTTACGCTATGACTGGAACAGCGTCAACTAACAGGAATCGAAAGTGACTGCGTTAACCACTTCGGCAAGTTCTGAGCGGAATGCTGTATGACTGATTCTGATGCTGTCATTCGCCTGGTCATCATTGAGGATCACCACGCTACGCGCAAAGGGCTCGAATCTGAGCTCAGTGCAGAACCGGATATTCGTGTCGTAGGTAGCGCCGGCGGACATCTTGAGGGGCTTAGATTGGTTGAGACCCTGCAACCAGACATTGTGTTGCTAGACTTACACTTGCCCGATTCGCAGGGACCGAAATCACTTGCAAGTAGTTACTGCGGTGTCGATGGCAGGCGAGTAATAGTCTTCTCTGGAGATAGTCGTTCCGCGATTTTGCAACTCCTTCTAGAGAGCGGTGTCGATGGCTATCTGTTAAAATCCGAGCCCGTTCCGGCAGTGGCTGCGGCGATTAGAAAAGTGATGGCGGGCAACAGTCCCGTCGTGTCGCAAGAACTGCAGTCTGATCAGCCGCAACGATTAACCGTTGCCGAGAAGCATCTATTGAGGCTTCTTGCCAGGGGAATGAAGTATCAGGAAATTGCAGCACAGCGTGTTACCTCGCCAGAGACTGTGCGAAAGCAAGTTGATCAGCTTCTCTCCAAGATATCTCTGGGCACTCGCGAGGAACTCATCGCCTGGGCGGTAGAAAACGGATACGGCGGGCTCGAAAAGTGACGTAGTGCTGAAGGCATGAATTTTGATTGGAAAGAAAATTTGGCGAAGTTTTGTGGAACAACGCCGCATGCTGATACTCCCGAGCTGTTGGTTCAATTGGAATCCTTCTTTTCTGAACTCGCCGAAGAGTATAACCGCACAGTATCGCAAGAACCACTCATGATTACTGTCCGGCGCATGACCGCGCCTGATCGATTGATGGTATCAACATTATTATGGTCTATTTCGCTGCGTTGCATTGATGCCTTTGTCGAATGTTTTCTGGTGCCTGCAGCTGAACTGTCTGCATTGATGGAAGCGGAGCTACCCTCGCGATGCAAACTGCGTTTGCTTCTTGAAAGCAAGGGACTAATGCTGGACGGTTCTCCCTTGAGCGTGCAAGAACTGATTACGCTCATGCGAAGCCTGGTGAAGGATCTGATAACCAGGTCTCAAGGTCAGTTTGAGCAATTGCCGGATTCCGTTCGTCTGATGTATGGCGGGCAGAGCCTGACAGGATCCGTGCGGTCGCTTGTAGCAGAGAAGCATGTGCTGGTGCAGAAGATTGTGAACCAGCAAGAGGCGATTCTATCGCAAGTCGCTCGGGAATTGCACGATACGGTGTTAGGGCACATGATGGTACTGGAACGGTCATTAACTGGTGGAAGACGTATGCCTGACGCAGAGATGATATTGCTTGTCAGAGAGGCGGCGGTACAACTGCGTGAAGTTTGCCATGATCTTTACCCCCGGGATCTTAAAGACTGTGGATTAGCCGTAATGCTCCAGGAGTTGTGCACCAAGTTACATGAACGCATCGGTTGTGATTGCGAATTTGTCTGCCAGGGAAATATGCCTGATTTGACCGATGAAGTTCAGTTGCATATATATAGGATAGCGCAGGAGTGCTGTAACAACATCGCGAAGCATTCATCCGCCTCGAAGGTGAAAATGACTCTCTGCGTTGAAGGGAATCTCTTCTCGCTGGTCGTGGCGGACGACGGCAAAGGATTTGAACATAGCAGTGTTACTCAACAAAGATCGGGCGGAACGGGCAGTAGTATCATTCGTGAACGAACCGAATTGATAGACTGCGTTCTTCCGGCAAGTCTGTGGGTCAACTCCAGTCTCGGTGAAGGCACGACAGTCACGCTGCGAATAGAAAATTATGGTGCCGGCGATGGGAAGAAGCCGGGGGAAGATCCTCTCTAAGGAGGAGATGTCGGCATGATGCGTATATAGGTTTGCTGTTTTTCCTTCGGTACGTCAGCAAGGATCATATCCTGCGTCATTTCGTCTTTGCGCAATACCTTTCGAAATTTAGTCAGCCACTGTCCCTTTTGCAGGTGTCCCTTGAGAAGCGAGAGACCTTTGATCTCTTCCAGGGGAACTTGCCGCGCAGGGTACCAGGCGTAATGGGTTTGCCGATAGGATTTGCCAACCGTGTTGTCGTCATATTTTACTATTACTCCTTTGGCTGGTTGATAAATATCGCCCATTCGCGCCAGTTGCTCTTTTGCATAGTCCGAAGGACCCGTATAGCGTTTCTGGTATTGGGACTTCATTTCGATGAGGAAAGCATCTAGAGGGACGACTTTCGCGCCAGGCGGCAAATCGCCTCCTCCTGAGGCAGCTCCAAACTGCCCGTAATTCTTCACAGGATCTTCAAGCACGCTCATTTCGCCGTTACCGAGCAGCTTTGCCCATTCCAGTTTTGTGGTTTCGAACTGAGGATCTTTTTGACGCTTCAGATTCACCCATGTATTGCATTCCTGAAGTTCCTGCTGCTGTTTTTGATCAGCTCCGCATCCAAGCATATATGTCAGGTACATGCTGCGGTAGGAATGCATCCAGGACCAGTCGTCCTGAAGGTCCATCTGTTGTGGTGCCTGCACATAAAAGAGTGCATCGGTTCGGTCCTTTACCGATATCTGCGTAATTTTCAACGGATAGACGCACTGTTCCGACGAGAATTTAAAACTCGTTGGTGTGACTTCGCCAAGATATGATCCATCTTTCGATCTCTTCATTTGTTTGGGATCGATTTTCATGACAGTGAAGATCCATTTCTTCTGAATGTAGAACTGCAGCGTTTTTTCATCTCCGCTGTAAACGTAATGGTTGTGTTTGAGCCACTCGAAGAGTGCACTTGCATCCTCCGCCTGAAGAATCTTATAATCGAGCGAACCAACAACTCCCGATTCCAGCACTTTCACCTTTTCGCGCGCGGCCCGCGAAGGAGCCGCACCTTCCTTGTAGCACTTATATTCGGGCTCTGGATCGAGTGGAGAATAGATTGGTTCCGGTAGTGGCATCAGAATTGTGTAGAGCGCAAGGTTCTTAAAGAAATCGCGTGGCATCTCATCTAGCTTTGGCCGAGAGGGCGTTGGAATTACCATGCCGAAGTCGGTGGCGTTGCCTTCAAACTTTGGTTGAACGGTGAAGGATTCTTCTTTGGTGGCCGGGCGCCATGTGATAAACGCCTTCTGACCTGGCTGGTTTACGTCTTTATCTTTGGCTGAGAAATAACAACATGCCGCATTGACTTGCGTTGAAATTGCTGCGAGGAGACTGACAATTAGCATCACTGGCAGTGCCAATTCCGCCAATGACACCTTCTTGACGATGCTCATATGTTCCCCTAAATAATTGAATGGATCCCACTTCTTGTTGAATCGCTAGGACTGCAATATTGTACCGTCTTGATTGCTTCCGAACTTGACCAGTTCGATCGTAATCGATCAAAAGATGGAAATATCAGGTTTGCCGCCCCCGCTGATGCCGTTCCGTTCGAACGAAGCTTAGAATAGAACGGTATCACGAGTTATTCACGTTCCAATGAGGATCGGGTCAGTCTCCAGCCAAAATACATTTTCGTCTTCACTGGAACGACTGAGAGGCATTTCCGTTTACTCCTTCTAATTGGACTTCCGGAATAGTCAAATTAGTTGGTACTGTACTGTCCGGGCAGAATGACTCAGGCTGATTCGGGTTATGAGAGTTCGTGATTAATCTGTATCAAAATTTGTCAGCGGATGTATCATTACGAAAACACGCGAAAGCCCTTCTGTTCAGGTGCCTTAGGTACGAAGCGAGATATCATGGTACTATTATCCCTTCAGCTATCCTCCTTTAGGCGAATCTTGACCCTCAAAGATTGGACGATACCAGGCAAAGCTATGACAAATAAAATTTCTACGAATTTTCAGAAACCCGTTCTTGCGACGTCAAAAAACACGGTTGTCGTACGTAATGGAGTATTTGTAGGTTCCACGCTGCTGGCAATTGTGGCAGGCTCTCTTGCAGCCACGGGCGTGACCGCAATAATCTGCGGAAATAAACTGAGCGAGCACAACACCGTGGAAGGTAATGTTGGCGCTTTGATATTTTTTGTCGGAGTGTGCGTCCTTTTCTCGCTTATTGCAAGGCACCAGTACAGGCAAACCGCAGCCCTCAATGAGTTAGAACGAGAACGTGCGATTTTAGCGTTCGCCAAACAAGAAGGACGTGCCATTACGATTCCCGAGGTTGCACTGAGTTGCTCTATACGAATCGTAGACGCAGCTAGTGTCCTGAATAGATTGACCGCGCGCGGTGTTTGTCAAATGGATATTAGTGAGGAAGGAGAACTCATTTATTCTTTCACAAACGGTCTTCGCGCTCCGCGGTTGACCGGATACTGAGCACGCAAGATAACGCAGTCTGCGTTGTAACACTGCCGTCTGATCATCACCCGGGTTGGGTCTGATCTTGCATCGCAACCGTCAACCGGCGGAACAGGCGGCCAAACGGGCGGTCATGGACCCGCTCCCTTCTCCCGCATTAATCTACCGTGTAGCATCATTTTACTCATCAGGCTGCCGTCTTTCGTGTATTCGACTGCTGCTAGATAAGCATCCATCATATTGGCGCTGAGCGGTGAAAACTGAAAAATTGATTCGCGAGCGGCCGAGAAAGTCTTTTGGGTACGCGGTGAATAAATCTGACTTTCCTCGACTATCTGCTGTTCCATGCTTTTGCCATTGGAAAGCATCTTTATCACGTTCTTCACGATATGCGAGTTCTTGATGGCGCCACTACCGAGAACTGCATTATGCGCTTCTCCAAAACCTACGTGCGCTTGCACATGTTTTTGAGTCACAGGAATATTGAGATGCATCTTGTTCTCTTCCGTCAGTTCGAAAAATACTATTGGAAGCGGGTCAACCTCAGTTCCCGTATCTCGATGGGATCTAACGAATCCTACTCTTCCGTTTCCGGTTCTGCCCGGATAGAGGATGGAATCACCGTCTTTGGCGCCACCTGTTATTTGCTCCACCACAAAAGTTCCAGACCAGAGCCCTTCATAGTTTGCGGGATAACTGCGCACGGGCTCCGTGCTGCTAATTTCTGTTCCGGGTTGCGGACTTTCAGACAGAGGACTGAGTGGAGCCTGCTGTGCAATTTCTGAAATGCGCCCTATTAGAAGCGGCTTGGGGACAGAATGCGTGTCTAGTTGCGGTGTCAGAAGTTTGAACTTCTTGTTCCGTGCGGCCGTATCAGTTTCTTTGCGCGTATTGTGTACACCCGTTCCGGAGGCAGCATCTTTGGCGAACAAGGGAGTACTGCAAAAACATAGCATCCCCACGAACGCAAGATAATGCGTCTTCGAAAACATTCTTAGCGGTTGTGTTGCCATACTTCCTGAACGTCTGATTAGCAGGCAGCGTCATTGCCTCGCCGACGCTGTGGCGAACGGCAGAAAATGGCTGCGATAACGAAGGGCACCGCAGTCTTAGTACGACTGTATGAAAATGCATGCAAGCGTAACACTATTGCTCGCGGTTAGCTCTCAGTGACGATTGTAATCGAGGACGATTGCCGTGAAAGTTTACCCTTCTTAAGGCCGCCTCGGTCCGCCTCTCGGTCCCGGCCCGGGTGTTGCTGGTTTTGGCGCTGGCGTAACTTCTCCCAGCGCTCGTTGCATCAATTTTTGGATCATCTCCATAAATGGATTTCCGCCGCCGCCTTGGTCTTTGCCGAATCCAAACATTGCCTTGGAGAAAATATCAATCATCATCTTCATGGCGGTCTGCATTAGCTCCAGCCTCAACTGAGCTTCATCGAGCCTGGCTGGAGGTTTGTCTCCCGGAGCGCCGACGCGATCGCCCGGAGCCGCGACTGTTTCTCGAACAGGTGGTGTCCCGAAATCGATGGCCCCCGTTCGTTCATCCACTCGTCCCGGTCCAAACACAGTATCAGTGGTTTTCGAGCCTGGAACGGCAGCTCCCCGTCCTCCGCAGTGATCCTCGCATGCTTCTTCGCTGAGACGGTCAGGCGGTTTTTCGGGGGGGCGACCTCCCTCTCGTACTTCTTCAAACTCGCTCATATTCTTTCCTCCGAACCTTCTTCAGCATGGCGGATTTCCCGGTCAGCTATGTTATTCCCGCAAAACTGACGATTCAGACCACAAGCTCTGAGAAGTTCGAAGTTTCTACTTCGCGAAGCTTGATACATAAGGGTTGCCTTCTTCCCTGTCGTCTTCGTCTCCACGCAAGCGCTTCAGTGCATTGAACATGTCTTCGGTATCTTCAAATCGTGCCGATGGTTCGAAAGCTGTAGCTCTGGCGATAATTGCTGAAAGTTCGGGAGACACGGAGGTATCATCAAGCACAATTCGATTACCCGGGTAAGACGGATCCTTTCCGGTAGCCATGAAATAAATTATGGCGCCCGCCGAGTAAAGATCGCTTCGCATAGTGAGCGTGTTGCAGTAATGCTCTGGAGACATGTAACTACGATCATTCAGTAAATCCACACCAATGAATTCTGGCAACCTCATCAAATCGAATTCAACTAGCTTCAGATTTTGCCCGACTACCGCAAAGGAACGAGGCGACAGAAACCCGTGTACCACGGGCTTGTATTGTTGCGAGTCAGTTACCGTCGATCGCAAGTGCGTGAAAGCTGCAGAGAATTTCCATCATACAGATTGATAAATCAATAACCTTCTTTTCCGAGAACGGACCGCTTTCACTAATAACATCGCGCAGAAGAGGCTCGGTAATGAGTTCTTCGACAACATAGAAGCAGCCATTCTCCACGAAGTGAGCCAGCCAGAAGGTAAGTCGCGATCCGAGTTTTGTTCTTTGCCGATTTGCCTGTTCTAAAACAGATAGCATTTGCCATAGTTGTAACGGGCTTAACCCGACTGGTAGAAAATACTCCCTTATTTTGAAGGGCGGAACCTGAAAATACTCGCCCCACTTCTTGTCACCGCTGCCTATTGTTCTGCAAGCGTTCAATTCTTGTACGGTTTCTCCGATATAGAAATTGCCCGCAGTATCAACGGATCTATTCGAAATGATTTTGTATCGCCCACCATTCAATGATCTCCCGGGAACGGGGCGAACATACGTCTGTTTCTCACTTTGCTTCTCGCGTTTCAAACAACACGCAATTTGCAGTTTACTTTCCTAATGTGACAATCTCGTGACGTTTACATGACTTTAGTCATGGACTCATTAATTCGTCCCTGGTTGATCCTGGCATTGAACAATTGCAAATCTGCTGCGGTTTTCGAGATCTCCGAAAGTGGCATAACTTCATTGCAGACGCGAGATTGGCATGAGGGAATTCCAGCCGGAGCAGTTAATCGATAAGCGTTATCTCCTGATCGAGCAGATCGGGAGTGGTGGCATGGGAACAGTGTTTATTGGACAAGAGGTGCTTTTGGAGCGCATCGTCGCCATTAAGTTCTTGCATCCCCGGCTATTTTCCGAATTACGCACCAAGAATCGCTTTGAACGAGAGGCAAAGCTTCTTTCGGAACTGGTTCATCCAAACATTGTCACGTTCTACAGATTTGGAACCACAGACCAAGCTCCCTACATCGCAATGGAATATTGCCGGGGAAGAAGTCTGCGAGGTCTGCTTGAAGAACGCGACCATTTTAGTGTAAGGGAAAGTCTTGAGATTGCTATTGTAGTTTGTGACGCGATGACATTTGCTCATCAACGAAGTATTCTTCACCGCGATCTCAAACCAGAGAATGTGTTGATACCACAAGATGGAGACTGTCGTCAGCTCAAGATCATTGACTTTGGTCTGGCAAAGATACTGCAGTCGGAAGAAGTCAGTCAACACTTAACTGCCACAGGGCAACTCCCTGGTAGTCTCCCCTATATGAGCCCCGAGCAAATCAGACAGGGAACAGTCGATGCCAGATCAGACATCTATGCACTGGGGTGCATGCTTTTTGAGATGCTTTGCGGGCGTACGCCGTTTTGCGGCGAGAATGCCATGTCTCTTATGCAGCAGCATGTGGAAAACAATCCGCCGCGCCTTTCTACGGTACAAGCCAGTCTGAAGTTCTCCAAGTCAGTGGAGGCAGTTTTGCAGAGAATACTGAGCAAAGACCCGCTGACTCGTTATCAAACTATGAATGACTTGAAGGAGGATCTGGAAAAGCTGCGCGATGGTTGTGATGATCAAATTGCAGCGGCGGCTCCCAACCAGACAAAATCATTTTCTCCTCGCTATGCCGTTGCAGCAGTAATGGTCTTGGTGCTGGGAATCGGTTTGATACTTCAGCAACACCAACTGCGTGGCGCCGGTGTTATGGAAAGAGGCAGTCCCACTTCTGCTAAACACACGATGTCTCCAGAAGGCTGGTTGCGAGAAGCGAAAGAACTGATCGATGAACGTAAGTTACTCGGAGCGAAACGGGTGCAATGCCTTGAGGAAGTAAAACGGCTGACCACGAAAATTATAAACAATCAGAAGAAGGCACCTGATGTCGTTACCATGCAAGCATATTATCTGAGAGGTCAGGCAGGCGCGGAACTGACCTTAGCAGCAGGCGACAACAGTGAAACCTCTCGTGCCAGAAACAACGCTGATTATCTAAGCGCGATAAAGTTCGCAACAAATAAGAACGGAGGTGTGTACCGTTTAGCTAAGGAGCCCTATGGTGCTTTGGCTAACTCCGCCAGGCAAGCGGGAGACCTGCAAACTGCGGAAAGTTACTTACGGCTTGCCCT
>JAKFUT010000221.1 GCA_021732565.1 Candidatus Obscuribacterales bacterium | reverse complement strand
TACCATGGTGGACCAGCTCAGTTCGTTCGCAGCGGAAGTGACCCGGGTAGCCCGGGAAGTAGGCACGGAAGGGAAACTCGGCGGACAAGCAGATGTGCGCGGTGTGTCCGGTGTGTGGAAAGACCTCACGGACAACGTAAACTCGATGGCATCAAACATTACATCACAGGTGAGAAACATTGCAGAGGTGACCACCGCGGTTGCCAACGGCGACTTGTCTAAGAAGATCACAGTGTTGGTGCGAGGCGAAATTCTCGAACTGAAAAACACCATTAACACCATGGTGGACCAACTCAGTTCCTTTGCAGCGGAAGTGACCCGGGTAGCCCGGGAAGTAGGAACGGAAGGGAAACTCGGCGGACAAGCAGATGTGCGCGGTGTGTCCGGAACGTGGAGAGACTTGACAGACTCCGTGAACTACATGGCGTCTAACCTCACATCTCAGGTGCGAAACATCGCAGACGTGACCACCGCGGTGGCAAATGGAGACCTTTCCAGAAAAATTACCGTAGATGTAAAAGGTGAAATTCTCGAACTGAAAAATACCATCAATACCATGGTGGACCAACTCAGTTCCTTTGCAGCGGAAGTAACCCGGGTAGCCAGGGAGGTCGGAACCGAAGGGAAACTCGGAGGACAAGCCGACGTGCGCGGTGTGTCCGGAACGTGGAGAGACTTGACAGACTCCGTGAACTACATGGCGTCTAACCTCACATCCCAGGTGCGAAACATCGCCGAAGTAACCACCGCCGTGGCGAATGGAGACCTTTCAAAGAAAATCACGGTAGATGTAAAAGGTGAAATCTTAGAGCTGAAAAATACCATCAATACCATGGTGGACCAGCTCAGTTCATTTGCAGCCGAAGTAACCCGGGTAGCCAGGGAAGTAGGAACGGAAGGAAAACTCGGTGGACAGGCAGACGTAAAAGGCGTGTCCGGTACATGGAAAGATCTTACCGACAACGTAAACTCCATGGCTCGAAACCTTACAGCTCAGGTGCGAAACATCGCCGAAGTGACCACCGCCGTGGCAAACGGTGACCTTTCTAAGAAAGTGACGGTGGACGTAAAAGGCGAAATCTTAGAGCTGAAAAACACGGTTAACACCATGGTAGACCAGCTCAACTCCTTCGCATCAGAAGTAACCCGGGTAGCCCGGGAAGTAGGTACGGAAGGAAAACTGGGTGGACAAGCCATCGTACCCGGCGTAGGCGGGGTGTGGAAAGATCTAACCGACAACGTGAACTCCATGGCAGGTAACCTTACCGAGCAAGTCCGAGGTATTGCGGGGGTTGTGACTGCCGTTGCCAACGGAAACCTGAAGAAGAAACTGGTCTTGCTGGCAAAAGGTGAAATCGCTGCTCTGGCAGACACCATCAACGAAATGATCGACACTCTGGCAACGTTCGCAGACCAGGTAACCACGGTGGCACGTGAGGTAGGCGTAGAAGGAAAGCTCGGAGGTCAGGCAAGGGTGCCCGGGGCGGCGGGGACCTGGAGGGATTTGACGGATAACGTTAACCAGCTCGCAGCAAACCTCACGACACAGGTTCGCGCCATCGCCGAAGTGGCAACGGCGGTAACCAAGGGAGACCTTACACGGTCTATCACGGTGGAAGCCATGGGCGAAGTGGCGGCGCTCAAAGACAACATCAACGAGATGATCCGCAACCTGAAAGAAACCACGCAAAAGAACATGGAGCAAGACTGGCTCAAGACCAACCTTGCCAGGTTCACCAGAATGCTGCAAGGACAAAGAGACTTGCTGCAAGTCGCCAACCTCATCCTTTCCGAACTGTCTCCCCTGGTACAAGCGCAACACGGCGTGTTCTACCTGAGCGAAGAAGAAGCGGGCGAAACCAATCTGCGGTTGCTGGGAAGCTACGCTTACAGAGAAAGAAAGAATCTGGCCAACACATTCAAATTGCGCGAAGGACTTGTCGGTCAGTGCGCCCTTGAGAAACAGCGCATCTTGCTCACCAACGTTCCGGAAGACTACGTTAAAGTCAACTCGGGGCTCGGTGAGGCAACCCCGCGCAACATCGTTGTACTGCCTGTTCTCTTCGAAGGTCAGGTGATGGCTGTTATCGAGCTTGCATCGTTTGATCGATTCAGCGAAACCCACCTTGCGTTCCTCGATCAGCTCACCGAATCAATCGGTATCGTGTTGAACACCATCGAAGCGAACATGAGAACGGAAAATCTGCTCAAACAATCTCAGCAGCTGGCAAAAGAACTGCAGAGCCAGCAGGAAGAACTCACCGAAACAAACCGACGGTTGGAACAACAAGCCAATACACTGCAAGAATCCGAAATGCGTTTGCAGCAACAGCAGGAAGAACTGCAGAAGACCAACGAAGAACTGCAGGAAAAAGCCAGACTGTTGGAACTGCGGAACATGGAAGTGGAACGCAAGAACCGCGAAATCGACCAGGCAAGAATGGCACTGGAAGAGAAAGCAGAGCAGCTGGCGCTCACGTCGAAATACAAGTCCGAATTCCTTGCAAACATGTCGCACGAGTTACGTACGCCGCTCAACAGTTTGCTTATTTTGGCAAAGATGCTCGCCGAGAACGCAGAGCACAACCTCACCGCAAGGCAGGTGGAGTTCGCTCAAACCATCTACGCATCAGGAACCGATCTGCTTGCTCTCATCAACGATATACTCGATCTATCCAAGATCGAAGCCGGTACCATGTCGCTTGATCTGTCGGAGGTTGTTCTCAGTGATGTCGGCGATGACATGGAACGCAACTTCAGACAGGTTGCGGAAACCAAGAAACTCGACTTCGCTATCAACATTTCTCCCGATCTCTCTCAGCACCTCTACACCGACTCCAAGAGATTGCGTCAGGTGCTCAAGAATCTCTTGTCCAATGCACTCAAATTCACCGAAAGAGGCGACGTTCAACTCAACGTCAATGTTGTGGAATCGGGTTGGAGTATAGACAACAAGATCCTCAATTCCTCGCCCCGGGTGCTTGCATTTTCGGTTACCGATACCGGCATCGGTATCCCCACCGACAAGCAGAAGATCATCTTCGAAGCCTTCCACCAGGCCGATGGAACCACCAGTCGCAAGTATGGAGGCACAGGGCTCGGTTTGGCGATCAGCAGAGAAATAGCCAGATTGCTTGGCGGTGAAATCAGAGTAGAAAGCGCACCCGGCAGGGGAAGTACCTTCACACTCTATTTGCCCGCTACTTACATGCCGCCACGACCGGCAGCAGTGCGCACGCTAGAGCCTGGCGAAGAAAATGTCGAACCGGTGCTGGTCATTCCAGAAACTCTCGACGAATTCTACGAAGAGCCAGCCCTTGCAGACACCGGTCATTCCGACGACCGAACCAACTTGCTGCCAGACGATCACATTTTGCTGATTGTGGGCGATGAGCCTGCCATCTACGAGTCTGTTCTTGAGAAGGGGCGTGCCAGCGGCTTTAAAGGGGTGGTCGCACGTAGTGGCCATGCGGCACTGGCGCTGGTACGACGATACAAACCCCATGCCATCGCCATGGATTTGAAGCTCCCCGATATGGATGGTTACAGTCTGCTTGATCGTCTCAAACACGATCCAACCACAAGGCACATTCCTGTTCAGGTCATCGCCACCGAAGAGGAGCGGGTGAAAGGACTGCGACTAGGCGCAGTAAGCGTAGTGGCCAGACCTCTGACGGAAGAGAAACTGGAAGAGTCTCTCACTCGCATCAAAACCTACATTGAACGCGACAAGAAACGCCTGCTCATCGTGGAAGACAATGAGGATCAACGTAAGGCGATGGTTGAGCTGATAGGAAACGGCGACGTTGAAGTAGTGCAAGTTGGCTCCGGCCACGAGGCCATATCGCAACTAACTTCCGGCGTTCCATTCGACTGCATGGTTCTGGATCTGGGATTGCCGGACATGCCGGGAGTGGAACTTATCTCCAGAATGAAGGCTGAGTTCAACCTGGGCGACCTTCCCATAGTTGTCTACACGGGGCGGGAATTGTCTCGCACGGAGACAAACGATCTAAAGCGCGTGACTGACGCGGTAATTATTAAAGATGCCAGTTCACCGGAGCGGTTGCTCGCTCACACTGCACTTTATCTACACCGACAAGAGGCGGCGTTGCCTGAGGCCACGCGTCGAATGTTGGAAGGCGTAAGGCGTAAGGATCCGGTATTATCCGGTCGCCGGATACTACTGGTCGATGACGACGTGCGGAATATTTTTGCCCTGACCGCTGCTCTGGAATCGCACGAGATGATCGTGCTCTACGCCGAAAATGGTAAGGATGCTATCGAAATCCTGAAAAACAATCCGGATATGGAAGCCGTGATCATGGATATCATGTTGCCTGAAATGGATGGCTACGAAGCTACCAGAGTAATCCGCACCATGCCCGAGTATGCATCGCTGCCGATCATTGCACTGACGGCAAAGGCAATGAAGGGAGACCGGGAAAAATGTCTTGAGGCCGGTGCATCGGAGTACGTGGCCAAACCGGTGGACACCGATCAGTTGCTGTCGCTATTGCGGGTCTGGCTGTATCGCTAAGGTATCGAGGAAAGGGGCGCAGCCTTCGGCGGTGCCCCCTTTCCTCTTCCATCTCAATAGTGAGATAACAAACAAAGTGCACAATACACCGAAGGAGAGACCTTTGGATGACAGGCGGACAGGACCCCATGAATGTACGAACGGCCAGTGATGTGGCCGATCTGGAAGTTAAGCTCCTCCTTACCGGACTTTATGAACAGTACGGGCTTGACTTCAGCCAGTATTCTCAACAAACATTGCGCCGGCGCTTGTTGGCTTTTGCCGAGAGCCACGGGCTGAAGACTATTTCTTTGCTTCAGGACAAACTTTTGCATTATCCCGAATGGCTGGATCGCTTGCTCGGCGTGATAACCATGAATTCGGCGCCGATGTTCAGGGCGCCGTCGTTTCTGCAGTGTTTGCGCGAGCGGGTGGTGCCGGCGCTGAAAACAGATCCTTATTTCCGCATCTGGATCGCTGGCTGCTCCACCGGGGAAGAAGCCTACCTCCTGGCCGTATTGCTGGAAGATGAGGGTGTTTATGATCGCTGCCGCATTTATGCCACCGATGTAAGCGAAGAAGATTTGGGCAAAGCAAAAAGGGGCGCTTATAGTCCAATGGTTATGGCCGAGTATGGGAGCATTTACGCAGAGTCGGGGGGGCGAAAGCGGCTGGCGGAGTATTACACTATTGGCGACGATGAGGCGATTCTCAGTGCGGACTTGCGCCGAAACATAGTTTTTGCCCGGCACAATCTGGCCACTGACGGGTCGTTCAACGATTTCAGCTTTATTTTGTGCCGCAATAGCCTTGTTCAGTTCCAAAAACCGCTGCGCGACAGAATCTTTGAACTCATCCACGGGAGTTTGACGTTTTACGGACTACTTGCTGTGGGCAATAAGGAGTCGTTGCGGCTCTCGCCGTTTGAAAAGTATTATCAGGAGTTTGATCCCGAGCACAGGATTTATCGTAAAGTCGGAATAAGAGATTGAGCCTCAGATGAACCCACGCATCGTCTTTATTTTTACTATTTGGCAATGCCCCTGGTAGCCAGCGGAGAATGACATGGAACCGGTGGATGAATGCAGTTTACTTCTGGTTGATGATCGACCGGAAAATTTGTTGGCCCTTGAGCTTACTCTGGTAGACCTGGGAGTAAAGCTGGTCAAGGCACACTCAGGAGCGGAAGCTCTGCGCTACATGTTGAACGAGGAGTTCGCTCTTGTTCTTTTGGACGCGCAGATGCCTGAGATGGACGGTTTTGAAACTGCGCGTTTGATTCGAATGCGCGAGAAAACTCGTCAAACACCCATTATGTTTCTAACCGCCATGTACACCACCGAGATGTACGAAATGCTCGGTTACGAATCCGGTGCCGTCGACTACATGGTGAAACCGTTCGAACCTGTGATTTTGAAATGCAAAGTCAGCATTTTCGTTGAATTGCATCGTAAGAATGTGCAGTTAAAACGTCAGGCCGAGCGATTGCGAAGGCTGGAGCGCGAGCAGATGGAAGCTTCTCTGGGTGATTTGCAGCGACGCCTGGAATCCGAGCAGTACAGGGCTCGCGAAGAGTTGCTGAAGAAGGAAACTGAGGCGCGCATGCTAATGGAGCGCAGCCACCGCCTGGAGAAGGACAGCGAGCGGCTGGAAGAGGCCACTCGTCGGCGTACCGAAATCATGTCTCACATGACCCACGAGGTTCGTACCCCCATTGGTGGCATTATTGGACTTTCTGAGATTCTCCTGCGGTCCGGGCTCGACGCGGAGCAATACAAGATAGTCTCACTCATGCGGGAATCGGGGTTGTCGCTATTAAAACTCGTAAGTGATTTGCTCGACATGTCGAAGCTTGATGCGGGCAAGCTCCTCTTGGCGCGCGAGAGTTTCAATCTAGGTTCTCTTGTCGAACAGGCGGTGCAACTGCTCTCGCCCACAGCCCTGGAAAAATCGCTGGCGTTGAACATTCAACTGTCTCCTGATCTTCCCCAGCGCGTTATTGGAGACTCTTTGAGGATTCGCCAGGTCTTGCTCAATCTGGTGGGAAACGCAATCAAGTTTACCGATCGAGGTGAAGTGAACATCTATGTGGGCGTTGCCGCTGAAACTGAAGATCGCACGACTTTTTCGTTCTCTGTCGTAGACACGGGTGTAGGTCTTTCACCTGAACAGTTAGAGTCGGTATTCGAGCCATTTGTTCAAGGGACTCTCACTCCCGCCACTAAATATGGTGGCACTGGTCTGGGGCTCAGTATTTCGCGCAGCCTCGTTCACATGATGGGAGGGGAGATTCATGCCGAAGGTGCCCCGGGACGCGGCTCCAAATTCTGGTTTACCGCGGTGCTTGAAAGAACGGTGCCGTCTGATAAAGATGGGGCATCATCGAGTCTGGCTCACGCAGTAGAAGTACCGAGCGTCGCGAAAACGGTGCTGGTGGCTGACGACAGTCGTGAATGTCAGTTGGTGACGGTGTTGCAATTGAAGCGCCTGGGCGTTGTGGCGCATGCTGTTTCTAACGGGCAACAGGCAGTGGAGAATGCATTGAAAAGCCCGTACAGCTTGATCTTGATGGATTGCCACATGCCAGTGATGGACGGGCTGCAAGCCACGCGAACAATTCGCGCGGCAGAGAAAAATAGCACCCGACACACTCCGATCATTGCCGTTACTGCAGGTGGTCCGGAATCAAGTCGTGAGCGATGCCTGGCTGCCGGAATGGACGACTACATGAATAAACCTGTGAGCATAGACGAATTGCGTCGAGTTCTTCAAGAATGGTCGATCGTCGGCCCCGACCTCTGCCGCAAAGAAGACCATCATGGTTAGTTTGTCGAAGCACAATATCAATCCGCAGGACTGACTGACTGAGACCGGCAGATTCTGCTCAACAAAAAAGGCTCCTTGCTCGTCCTCAGAAACCTCTGCCGAGACCTGAAGCTCGCCCATCCCCTCTTCCTCGATAGAATTGAGCACTGCCACTATAGTCCCACGATTGATGGCAAGATCGGTGGCAACTAATGTGCGCACCGCGCCCTCACGCAGAAAGGCACCGCAAGTAGTGAGTTCGGAGTCATTGGTGCTCAAGCGCCTTAAAGTTTTATTGGCTCGATACGCAACATACGGGTTGGGATCTTCTGACAGCCTGGTGAGCACAACTCGACTTATGTTGTGGTTTTCAGCCAATGCATATCTGACATCAGGATTGGTATCCAATGCGGCCGGTACACCAAGTGGTTCAAGCCGGGAAGGTTCTGCGGATAGGAACCGTAACACTCCTCCTGCTACAGTATCAGAGCTGGTTATGTTATTCCGCTGTAGAAGTCGGCAAATTTTGGAAACATAGAAATCGAGGTACAGGCCGTGCGAAGCAACCCCACCATGTATGCAGACCTTCATCAGTTCTGGGCCGAAACGTCTTGCGAAGATAGACTGAGTCGATTTCAATCTCTAACTCTAGCTGACAGGCAAGAATTTTTTCAGCAGCTTAGCACTCGCCATCAGTTTGAAATAATATCTCACCTTGATGAGGGTGAGCAAACAATCTGGTTGCGGTTGCTCGACCCCGACGATGCTGCCGACCTTTTACAGGAGGCTGCCGAAAGGGACCGTGCGCGTTTTTTGCAATTGTTGGATGATACCACCCGCGATGACGTTCAAGCCCTTCTAAAGTATCGCGAGGATGTGGCCGGCGGTGTCATGAGCACGCGATTTTGCAGATTGCGTCCTGATATGACCGTTTCAGAAGGTCTTACTTATGTACGAAAGCAAGCTTTAGAAACCGTTGAAACGGTCTATGCAATTTATGTGTTGGATGCCGGTCAGCAGCTCCTCGGTGTGACTTCACTGCGCACATTGTTCACATCGGAGCCACCGATGAAGATTCAGGATATTATGCGCACCAATATTGTAACTGCTTCCGTTGAGGACGATCAGGAGAAACTGAGCCGGCTCTTTGCCGAGCATGACTTGATCGCCATTCCCATTGTCGACGGACAAAACCGAATTCAGGGCGTGGTAACGGTCGACGATATCGTTGACGTGGTTCAAGAAGAGGCCACGGAAGACATTCAGAAGATGGGAGGTTCACAGGCTCTTGGTGCTCCGTATTTGGAAATTTCACTTACAGGAATGCTAAAGAAACGAGCCGGCTGGCTTACCGTGTTGTTTGTTGGCGAAATGCTCACAGCCAATGCCATGGCTCACTACGAAGTTGAGATCGCCAAAGCCGTTGTTCTAACCCTTTTTGTTCCGCTAATTATCAGCAGTGGCGGAAATGCCGGCTCCCAGGCCTCCACTCTAGTGATTAGAGCCATGGCATTGGGTGAATTGCAGCCTACTGATTGGTTTCGTGTGATGAAGAGGGAGCTGATATCGGGCGCCGTTCTGGGCTGCATACTCGGTGCAATTGGTCTGTTGCGGGTGGTTATCTGGGAGTACGCGTTTCATACGTATGGCCCGCATTACTGGCGAATAGGAATAACAGTGTCTGCCACTCTTGTGGGAATTGTTCTCTGGGGAACACTTTCGGGATCGCTGCTACCATTCCTGATGCGGCGACTCAATTTGGATCCGGCCAGTGCGTCTACTCCTTTTGTTGCTACATTGGTAGATGTGACCGGGCTCGTGTTGTATTTCAGTGTCGCGAAAGTGGTTCTCGGCGGCGTGATGCTCTAACCGACCATTGCCCGTACTCGTTCGGTAAAAGTGTCATCACCGGGGCGAATGTGACTTCCCTAATAAGTTAATCCTCTGACTAAGTGATTTCACTCCAGCAACTTCACATGCAGTTCACACAACGTGGATAAGCTACTCACATAGAAGCTCGTTCTGTGCCTGAACGTTGCTTACGGGGGCCACCTGCCCATGACTGCATTATTTGGTCATTTCGCAGTTAGAAATTACTTTGCTGTTCGCTTGCGCGTTTAGTGCCCGACGCTGCCTTATAAGCAATCACATTTAGTATCTATGACTCAAAAGCATTACTACTTTCCGGGGTTCTACGGGCGAGATGGAGCAGTCAGCAAACAATATGGCAAAGAGTGACCAGGATATCTTGGCGGCCGCCCGTCACTCGTATGAGCAGGGAGATGTTATTCGTTCGATTCATCTCTATAGACAAGTTGTCGACCTGATCGAGGTGAAATCGGGAAACAGCGATTTACGATTGTGCCAGCCATTAATGAGGCTCGGTAATCTCTATGAGCAATCGGGAAATAATCGGGATGCCGAACAATTTTTTCGCAGGGCTGCTGATATTCTGGCTAAGAATTGCGCAGAAAGAACACATCCTGATTCAATGAAACTTTATATGGCTGAATAGACTAACGATCAGCATAGAATCGCTTGATTGAACGGCAGTCTCGTCCCGAAAGATCGCGCCAGGAATCTTTGAAGGTCGCTGAAAAGAACATAACGTCGTCCGGATTAGTAGTGTGCCCTGACAAACCAAGGGCGTGGCCTATCTCATGCAAGCACACCAGTCTGAAGTAGTTATCCGTTAATGGAACTGTTCGCGACACAGGCCGGGTCAGGAGCCAGATTTCGCCCTGGCAGATGCCATCTTGATCTGTAATGATGCGCGCATCGCCTGCTTCTGCCGGATTGGCCAGGTTGCTCACCTTTTCGGTCCAAAAGCACTGAAGCCGAGCCTCTTTAGGCGAATTGACGTATTTGAAAGCGATGGTGCCTTCCGACGCAGTTGCCCAGTCCTCGAAAGAGCGCTTCAAAATCTGATCAAAACTGTCCCTGTATCCCGAAATGCCAACGCCTTCGTTGATGAACACTGTTATGGGAATACGTCGACGATCCCATCTGCTCACTGCTCCGTTAGGAAGAACCTGGCTCAGATAATCGTCTGTTCCGCCCTGACCGAATGTGGCTGCCAGCGGGGCTACCATCGAATGAGCAGGCAGTTTATCGGAAGGCGAAGCAGCAGGGGCTTCTCCGTGCAGTAAGCGTTCCTGGTCTGCCCTGCTGGTGGATTCCTTCTTCTCACTATTGAGGGCCTCACGCAGTCCTTCTACCTTCTTCTTCATGCGATTATCCGGAAAGCGGTCAAGAAAGGTTTGATAGGTGCTCAATGCTTCTTCCATATTGCCATTTGCCTGGTAAAGCCCTCCCAGTGTCAACCACGAAGCCTCTGAGTCGGGGCTGAGTTCCACAGCCTTTTTTAGCGCTGCAATGGCGTCGGTCATCCGTCCCAATTTAGCCAGCACCAGACCCAGCGAGTGTTGAGCCTCTGCCGAAGACGGATTCAGGTTGACTAGTTGCTGCAGCTTGTCGCAGGCCTCCTGGTTATGATTGGACCGCATCAAAGAGATGCCATCTCGTAACAAGGCCTTAATGTCTCGGGTCTGAGAGTCAAAGCGAAGGTTGTTGTCTGCCGCCACCGCTGGAAGTCCACAGGCGACTACAGTCGACACGAGAAGGCTAACCGATGTTAACGCGGCAACAGATTTGACACAGAAGACCATGTCGCCACCACCATTCTTTCGAACGATTTCTTTTTTCATCCTGCCTGCCTGAGCGCCTTTTCTTCTTATACCAGGATCAGCGCTGCCCCGTGTTAACCATTGATAGCAGACATTTCAGTGTGAATTGCTTATTAAGCCTTGTCGCTTGCGGCGCTTTAACAACGCGGATGGATTCCGGGCCGAGATCTCCCTTCACAGGATGTGCTATTGCGGATGCCCCGTGGAACTGCCCACACTCTCTAACGCTTCCAGGCAAGCAACTCCCGGGAGCTCCAGGCCTTCTATAAACTCCAGGGATGCTCCCCCGCCTGTGGAGACGTGTGTAAATAGTTCCGGGTTCACCTCTTTGGCTTCTATGGCAGCTACTGAGTCACCACCACCAATTACTGTTTTGGCGCCCTTATGAGTCAATTCGACCAGGAGATCGATAAGCGCATAGGTGGCGTCTTCGAAGCCTTTAAACTCGAATGCGCCGAGCGGGCCATTCCACAAAATTGATTTGCACACAGTCAGCTCTTTCTTTATATGCTCGATCGTCTTTGGACCGAGGTCGAGCCCCATTTGATCGGCTGGAATAGAATCCGCTGAATAAATAGTTGCGGTCGCTCCAGATTTCAGTTCGGCGGCGCAAACGACATCGTCGGGCAGAACCACTTTTGTTCCATGCAATTGAAACTCTTCCAGCAAGCTACGGCAAAAATCTACTCTGTCTTCTTCCACCAGCGATTTACCGGTTTGTTTTCCTTGCGCTTTCAAGAAGGTGAAGGCCATGGCTCCGCCGATGACTAATACATCCACCTTGCCGACAAGATTCTTGAGCACGCCAATTTTTGTCGAGACCTTGGAGCCACCAATTACGGTGGCAAATGGACGCACCGGATTGTGGAGGATTTCTCCAAGGGTTTTAATCTCCTTGTGCAAAAGAAATCCCGAGAGTGCTGGTTTCAGGTACTTGCTAACGCCGTGAGTGCTGGCATGCGCTCGATGGGCAGTACCGAAAGCGTCATTCACATATATCTCTGCGTGAGCCGACAACTCGCGGGCAAATTCAGCGTCGTTCTTCTCTTCCTCAGAATGAAACCTTACGTTTTCCAATAAGGCTACTTCTCCGTCTTTCAAGTTGTTTGTTTCTGCCCGGGCCGCCTCGCCAATTACGGTAGGAATGAACTTTACTTCTTCACCCAAAATTTCGGATAGTCTCTTTGCTACCGGTCGCAAGCTGTATCTTTCGTTGGTTCCTTTCGGGCGTCCTAAATGTGATACCAGAATGACCCTGGCACCTGACTTCTTTAAATAGCGAATAGTCTCTAGTGCCGCACGAATGCGCGAGTCGTCCGAAATAGTCAGGTCTTCGTTCTGCGGAACGTTGAAATCGACTCGTACAAGTACTCGTTTGCCCTTAAATGTTTCATGACCCGCATGGGCAATGGTTTTCTTTTGCATCTTCGTTCCTTTCAATTCGTTGATTACTGGAGACTCAGTTGTGGTTCGTCAATGGTAAGCGTTGCCGCTCCTCGTTAGGCTTTGTCGTCTGCGCTAGCCGTTCATCCGATTAGCAATTCCAGGCGGGCGACCTGTCACTTCTCGGGTGGCCCGGCGCCGAGAGAGCCGATTAGCGATATGGCAGAAAGTGGCGAAGGGCATGCCTTGCGACATGCCCTTCGTGGATTTTGCAATGGTTTAGACTTTTGCCAGGGCCAGTTTGTTTGCCACCAGCACCGCCAGTTCGATCAGGCGGTTGCTATAACCCCACTCGTTGTCGTACCACGCGATTACCTTAGCCATGTTGTCGCCGACAATCATGGTGAGATCGCCGTCGACGACTGAGGACAATTTGTTGCCGCCAAAATCGCTGGAGACCAGGGGCAGTTCAGTGTAGCCCATGATCCCGTCGAGGTTGCTGCCCGCAGCTTTCTTGAGCACTTCGTTAATCGCTTCTTTAGTGATTGGTTTCTTCGTGGTCACCACCAGATCAACGACGGAAACGTTTGGAGTTGGCACTCGCATGGCGAATCCGTTGAGCTTTCCTTTCAAGTGGGGAAGGACCAATCCGATGGCCTTGGCCGCGCCGGTGCTCGAAGGAATCATCGAAAGACCTGCTGCTCTTGCTCGTCGTAAATCTTTATGACCGGTGTCCAGCAAGCGCTGATCCAGCGTATAGCTGTGAATCGTGGTCATGAGACCTTGTTCAATTCCAAAAGCATCATCAATGGCTTTGGCCACGGGAGCCAGGCAGTTGGTGGTGCAGCTTGCATTGGAAATAACATGGTGCTTTTCGGGGTCATAGGATTTGTCGTTGACACCAAGCACCACGGTTATGTCTTCGTCTTTGGCCGGAGCAGAAATCAAAACCTTCTTCGCGCCGGCTTTGATGTGTCCGTTAGCCTTTTCTGCTTCCGTGAACACGCCGCTGCACTCGAGTACTATGTCGACGCCAAGCTTTGACCACGGGCAAGTGCTCGGATCCTTTTCCTTAGAAAAGGCGTATTTCTTTCCGTCAACAATGAGCGCATCTTCTGTGTGAGTTACTTCATGGGCAAGCTCACCCAATACCGAGTCGTACTTGAGCAGATGGGCAGACTGCAAGGTGTCCTGCAGAGGATCATTGATTGCGACGATTTCAAGGTCCTTGGTTTTCGATTCCAAGTATGCTCTAAATGCGTTACGGCCGATTCTGCCAAATCCGTTGATTGCTACTTTTGCCATGTGGCCTCCTGTGGCTGGATGATTGCGCCCCGATGGGTGTACACTTGACTGCCCGTGCCGCCGTACATCTGCAAACCTGCTTTTTCTTGCCCGGATTTCATCTGAACTGCTGGCTAGAGGCGCCATTTATCGAAGATATAGAATAAGGCCGGTTGACTGAGGGTACCGCAATCATTCACAGGACCTTAATCATACGGCTTTGCGTTTCGTCAACATTGTACTTTTGTGGCTCTTCGACAGCTTCTTCAGGCTGACGATCAAAAACACGTGCTAAGGCTTTGCGCTGGACGTTAAGCAGCCAATAATGGATACCGGCGGGTTCGGGCCCTGAATCGCACTGGCCAGACCCGTGTTCTCATGTCCTGTCGGATACGCGAATGCCTGGAACCCGCAAGCCGGAGTCAGTCCTCCCCGGGACCGCGGGCGTCTCTCGCGCTTTGATTTCGGGGAATTGCGGCTGGATTACCATGTGGAAAACTACATGCTACCGTGAAGCGACTGG
>JAKFUT010000376.1 GCA_021732565.1 Candidatus Obscuribacterales bacterium | reverse complement strand
CAATACAGTAATGCACAATACGTTCAATAAAGCCGGGGGACGCCAGGATTTCGCGACACCCGAATCGTTCGATCTGTCTCACAACCGGAGCCGGGTCAATGCTTCCAGGCCGCTTCAAGTCGGCATCCGGAAGAACAGAAGTAACTCCATTAGCCAGGTTTGCCAACACGAATACGGGTAGAGAAACTAATTGAAGAGTACCTGGTTTGGGATGAGTGCATGCAGCTACTGCACGACTCTGCGCAAACAGGAACCTTTGCGTGCGCAGAATTGCCTTCGGCTCACCTGTACTCCCGCTGGTAAATGAGAGTAACGCCGGAGTGTCATCTATGATCGCTGAGTGAGTCGCGATCATTGAACTCGTCGCAGCATCAGAGATCTGCACGGTGCCACAGTTCGCGACGAAGGTTACCGAAACTTCGTTACCGCCGGCGCCGAGGTTGACCAACGTGTTGCTGGCGGCGACAGTTTTCTTGACTGATGATTCGGAGCCGGATCTACCTTGTTTGCTCAAAAGGTCCGCTACCGGAGGAACCAGGTCCAGCACTGTAGTATTAGGCATAGGTGCAGCGCAAAACTGTTTAGGGAGATGCCGCAATTCCGTACTCAACAGGCGAAGAAACCATGTCTTGTTTGAAAATACCACGGCAGCAGGAGGAACTCGATGACAGATTTGATTGAGTCTTTCCAATCCCGCAGAAGGATCCGGCAACATGGCGATCATGTCGGACTTGAATATTGCCAGCAAGAGAACATACAGCTCCGCTGACACCGGCAGTAATACCAGGATCTTATCCCCTGCGCGCAGTCCTGACTCTACCAACCGAGCAGAAATGGAGCGCACTTGATCCTCCATCTGCCTGAAGCTGATTGTCCTGCTACGGCCGTTTATGCAGTCTATAATTGCCGCTGCCGAAGGTTGGTGTTTGACGTGAGGCCGGAGTAGCTCAACTATATTCATCGCATCGGGCTTACGATTCTCTTCCACTTCTGAAACATCAGTTATTTCCTGTCGCCAACGGGGCCGAACATCGGGTCATAGGGCCGGTCTTTCCTGACTATGCGCGGGCTTGTAAGAACTGTACACGTCGCCATTACAAGTATCGATGATACAACGAGTACTGCCTCATAACTCGCCCGTATCGATGGCAAATTGTAAGCGATGCATTCTTCTCATGCATCAATGCGTGGATCGCTCTCTCATACCCCAGACCGTGAGCCCGTGCCTGCGCCTCAAGCAGCAGCAGCGACCCGAGCCCGGCGAAGTTATCTTCCGGCAGTCTGGCGGCAGTTTTTACTATCACGGTTTTTGCTTTGCCATCAGTGGATTTTCGGGCTTCATTCAAATCCGGAACCAAAAGGATAAATCCCACTGGACGAGATTCAACTTCAGCAATTAATATCAGCCGCGGATCGAGAATTGGTACCAATGGCTTATACAAAGCCATGAACTCGGGCTTAGATATCTCTTGATAGAGAAAATTCGATGCAAAGCTCCTGGCACTAATGTCGTACAAAGCTGATAACTCTTCGTCGATCAATGCGACATTGAACTCTCGTATATTTATGCCTTCTTTGGCTAATCGAGCTTGATACTGCCCTTTCACATCTTCGTCTACTTTCAGCCCGTCGGTCACCGTGGAGTAATAGTTGCACAACACGTTGAATCCGTTTTCAACAAAGAACGCGGGGTAGGTTGCGGGATTCTCAGGCTCCATGAAAAATGGGGCTTCGGCTCCAGTGTCGTTGACGAATCGATAACTACGCCAAGTTGAACCGTTGATCGGACCAATGGCAATGCTGCAGCCCTGGCTTGCAAGTTGGAAGAAAGCCAGACCTAGTAAATGACTGGCATAAGATGGCGACGGTGCCTGGAAATGTCCCACGAAGCCTGTACGCTCCCCGTCTAACAGCGGAGTTTCGCTCCACCAGAGAGAACAATGGGCAAGCACCCTTCCGTTCGGCGATGAAATGTACACAACAGCATCGGCCCCCTCGATAGATTGCAGGGTCTCTATGGCCACCGGCATCAGGGCTTCTTCTCGAGCAGGAGAAAACGCTGTGCGGTTTTGCACTACCACCGATCCAGCGGGTGGTTCTTCCACGTTCTGATGTGGCCCGCCAACGATACAGCTTGCAGCACCGTTCCCGACACCCTTTGCCCAGCGATCGGCTCCGCCCTTCTCGGTAGATAGTTCGACATCTAGTAAGCATGGATTGACCACAATTGAATTGATCATCAACGGCGGGTTAGCTTTACCATACTTATCTTTACCGGCTTGGCGAACTGCAAACATGATAGCTCCTTAGAAGCACAAGGCCAGCGGTGATATACAGGCAGCAATACCAAATTGCCTTGCCCAACGCCTGGTTCCCGACAGCTCGGCTCTGTCGCGCGGACTGTAACAGTAGAACGAAAGCGCCGACAATCCTATCAGAGGCAAAGCGACCATAACCTCCTGCAGATGCATGGCACTGCATCCCATTATCGCAAGGTACGGCAGGAAAAACATAAGCCAAGTGAGTACACTTGAGACAACCAATAGCACAATGTCTCTGGCTACTGAATGATGCCTCAAGAGTTGCAAGTGCGCTGAACTTATCATCACAAAGTTAGACGCAAAACTCAAAGTGTAGGGAAAGAATAGACTCTGATTGTCAGTGAGTTTCGCTGCGAGAAGCCAGAGGAGTCCGGTGGAAGCCACGCTAACCACCGCACGAACCGAATGAACCCGAGGCATTCTGCGATACCGTGCGGGAAGCGCAAACTTATACAGGGAAAACACCATCAACGGTGCCAGCAGCCACTCAATGCCACCGGCAGCAGCGCTCACGTAACAAGACAGCGCCGCACCAATGGCGGCACCATCATGAAGCGTTGTACGCTTGCGCCAGATGAAGGCAAAACCAAGAAGCATCCCGGCGGCAAATAGCCGTGTGAGCAGGCCGTCAGCACTCAGATTCATGTACATACTGAGCAAAATGTAGGCGCTGATCGGAATCAGAAAATTGTCCAGCCCCCGCCACGCGATGGCCTCGAACATCATCACCAATCCGCCCAGGAGCAATCCGATCAGCAAAATGTTTGCGGCTGGAAGCGAGCTGTAGAGCAAAAGTGGAATGGTTGTGGAAAGCACGGTCGCGATGAAAAAGGCAAGTGACCCTTCCGCTGTCTTAGTGCCATCAGAGGTGGTGAACTTGTGCTTCCCGAGAAAAATCCCCACAAGCGCTGAGCTGCTGTCTGCCAGAGTTAGTATGAGAACAGGTATAGAGTATAGCAGCGGGTTGTGCCCGGCGAGCAAAAATAACACGGCGATCGCAGCAGTGAATGACACCTCTCCGTACGATTGGCGCTTCACTGCGCACAAAACCGAGCCTACACCAGAGCGCAGTTTCTGCGATTTTTTTATGTAGGTAAGACCAGCGGCCGCTATGACGCCCAGTATTATCACGGAGACGGCCGACTGAAACAACCACGGAAATGAAAGAGTGACACCGCCCATGACTCCATGCACCAACTTGCGCATGATTTCAGGATGAGGGGAACGAATGCGCTGATATGCGTGCAAGCCTTGCAACAGTGCCGCCAGCACCACCAGTACTACGAAAATTGCGCAGATATCACCGAACATTTCCCCAGCTCCTCGACTACAAGATCACTATAGAAGAACGCGTTGTCCCCCATAAATAGGGTGGATGACAGTTGATCAAGTGATCGAATCTCACCGCACAAGGCCAATGTAGAGTTCCTTTTAGCAAGCATGTTCCAGTAAACCATCCGCGCACCCGGCCGGCTTGCAGAAAGGATAAGACCAAGATGTCGCTGATATTCATCCATGTCCATATATTCGAAGATGTCGCTCAAATTGAAGCGATCGAAGGCACCTTCGCCGTGGCTGTCCAATGCATTTTCCACGGAACAGCAACGCAGCTCAATACGATCAATATTCCGCTTGATTTTCTCGAAATTTTCGCGGCGCAATGCATGAGGAAGCGATGCGCCATGTTCGCCAGTCAAAATCCATTTAAGATAAGCATTGCGCGAGGTCGGTACACGCTGCAGCGCATAGGCTGTTCTGGATAAGATCCTTTCTGCCACCGGATCGTGCACGTGCTGAAACTGATAGGAGGAACGCCCCAACGCGCCCATAACACTGCGCGAAAAGAATACTCGGAATAATAACTGCCATGCGGCGGTGTTCCATCTTCTTTTGTAGAATTCTTCTTGATCAGCCAAACTCTTCGAGGTCAACAGTTCATCAACTGTTCGGCGACTGTGGATTAGCGGCATTACAACTTTACGAAATACTTTGAAGTAATTTTCAAAGCGGCCTGCAGCACCAATTCCCTGCCGAATGAGGTCCGGTCGAGCATCCCAAAAGTCTCGACTAGCGTGAGATAAATACTTGCGGCAACGGCGGTACAAAGCAATGCGTTGCTGTTGAACCTTGCGTAGCATGTCTGCAGAGTCAGGCGCAGATTTTTCGGCTTTCTTTGCTGAACCTGGCCACCGGAGCGTGTTATCTGCTGTCGACGGCTGGATACGGGAATCTGCTTCCAATTTCAGGGAAGCGCTCGAAGATAATGCGGTCGGTTGCGGTTTCGCTAAATGTGCCTCGGTCGCTGCTGCGACCGAGACGGCAGGCTGTACGAAAAGTTGGTGGTACTGTTGCGTTGACGACACAGAACCAATGAGCAGTAGAAGTTCGCAGTGAGTAAGACAACGAAACCCTGCCATCTTAAGCTCCAGACAAGCCAACTGAGATGGATTCATGTCAATGGCAACAACTTTTCGCGGGTTCGCCACCAGCATAGAGAGTGTGTTTTCTCCACCAGAGGCAATCGAAAGACAGATGTCGCCAGGCTTAATGCCCAGGGCAGCTAACATGACGTCGGCGTCTTCCCAACACTGGGCGTAACGGATTTCGTGTGCTTCGAATTCTCGCACACGTTGGTTATGCGACGCAGACATGAATGCTCTGCGCTCTTTCAACAACTTCAATGATGCCTGTCTTTCCATCGAATTGCACCACATCGCCTTCTCTTAGAACCCGTGTGACATTGCACACCCCGACGATGGCCGGAAGCCCAAGTTCCCTGGAAACGATCGCAGAGTGCGATAACAAACTACCGTGTTCGACAATCAATCCTGAAGCAGCCGGGAACAGCAAAATCCAACCAGGATCGGTACGCCGGGCAACGATAATGTCCCCCATTTCCATTCGAACATTTGCCGGGTCCGTTATAATCCTGACGCGGCCCCTCACCTTACCGGGGCTACAGGGAATTCCTTTAATCGGGAGAGGAACATCTGTCTGACAAGTGACTTGCGCAAGGTCAAGATCGTCACTGCTGTTTTGGGCGGTCAGCGCCATAGAGATATGGGGGAGTCCCATTGTCACTATACGTACGGGCGGATCAGCTTCCGTTCTAAATTGATCGAATTCCGTTTTCCGAGCGGCGACTATCGTCGAAAGAGCGTTGCAGGTTGCCGTACCTTCAAGGTAAGAAAGTAATTCTTCAACTTCAAGATAGAAAATATCACGTGTTTCCAACAGAACTCCGGCGGCACAAAGCTTCTTGCCCAGCTCGATAAAAATACGCCGCACTCGCCCGAAAACTCTTGTCCGCAAAAAACGCAGATTCTCGCGCTGCTTGATGCGCTCTTTTGCTTGCGAAAGCACAAAGTAAAATACCGCCCTCTTAATCGGATTCAATTGAGCAACTCGTTCAAAGGCTTCATCGGTATCACTAGTGGTGGATGCGAGCCGAGAACGGGGATCGCTCCCGACCGAGGCCTTTGAGACTCCGCAAAGAGTCGTAGTGGATGGAGGAACAGCCTGCGTTGCAACGACTCCCACCGACCTCAGTAGAAGTTCCGGAGCATCATTTAGAGTGGGCGTCTCCAGCTTTAGCTCCTCAAGACATCGATCGCCAAAAACCTCCAGGTAATCTTCGTATTCCTTCATAAGAATTGGATGCTGTTGCAGACGATGCACAGCATCCCTTGTGGTACCGTAACAGAGTATGTGAACTAACTCCTGATCTACGCAAGCCAGACTCGCCATTCTCTTGATCCGGCGAGCCGGTTCCGCGCTTATGATGCCGCTTTGCTGCGAAATCAGCCTATTCTGAAGCGAGCCGTCGAGATCGCCACACCATTTGCTGCAAAGATTGCGCAACACACCGTAGAAAATCATTGCGAAGAAGTCATTGGTGATTGGAGCATCCCACTTCTTGAGCAGCTTGCTTTCAAGCTCTCGATAATATTGCCCGAGCTCTATGGCGCTTTTCTTTTCCAGTGACTGTGGGGGAGCTTTCAGAGCCTCATCAACACGTTTGTAAAAGCGCGAGACACTATCCTTTAGCGCCAACAGACTCCATCCCAGCCCACAAGCAGCCCATACGGTTGCCAGAACACCGGGCGTGCTTGCAGCAGTGTCGTACTTGATTTGATGCATTATGGATTCTGGTAAAGGCTCCTTCAAGCCCATCATCGTTTCCATATGGCGAGCGTTTTTCCCGAATCCCGGCAGCAAAGAGAGTAACCGAAACCAGCTCGGCAAATTGTAATACATGCGTCCGCGAACCAGACCAAGCATGCACGGAAACACATGAGAGAAGCGCTCGATCACGCTTGGGCGTACTCCCATCAAGCGAAGGAATTCGCGATACACATGTTCATATGCGTTTTTCGCGAATGTGAATGTTAGTGGAGTTGTAACGCCGGGGTAGCTTTCGGAAATATTACTGCAGTCCCATATGTTCATATCCCGAGCGGGATCGACGCACTCAACACTTGGGCCGGACAACGTGTTCTCCGTCTGAAGCGAATCAACAACAGATCGAAAGGCACTGTTGCTGCCGCAATTGTTTTTGTCGGTGGTTCTCCAATGTTCCGCACCGGTCGTTTTGGCCGGCACCGAAACATGGCCACCGAGATTGGAGGAATTGTTTGCCAGGGGGGATGCATCAGACTCTATTTTACTTATCTTGAGGGTAGTAATCGGACGCGATTGCAACAAAAAGATCTGGCTATCTCTAATACACCATTCAATATCTTGCGGGCAGCCGAAGTGTGCTTCCGCTGCCCGAGAAAGGGAGGCAATGAAACTGACATCGTTTGCGCTTATAGAAGGAATATGCCTGTTGCTTTCTTCAACCTCCACAAGTCCGGTGCCGTGCCCGGTGGCACTGTCGAAACGCACCGCATGATTTTTTTCGGCAATCCGTTCATGAAGAACGACTCCTTCAAGATTGAGCGTCCAGGAATCCACGTCGAGTTGCCCGCTTACCAACCCTTCGCCTAAACCAGTCACTGCTTCCACGATGGACAGAGAAGTGTCGCCCGATACTGGATCCGCGCTGAATGCTACACCGGCGGCATCGGCGTTTACCATCTCTTGTATCAACACAGAAGGAAATATCTTAGAGAACTTGAGACCGCGCTCGCGCCGGTAAACCATTACTCTTTCAGCCAGGCTGGATTTCCAAACAGCTATGATCTTTTCAATCAATAACTCCCGCGGCACACA
Organism: Candidatus Obscuribacterales bacterium; assembly: GCA_021732565.1. Taxonomy (GTDB): domain Bacteria; phylum Cyanobacteriota; class Vampirovibrionia; order Obscuribacterales; family Obscuribacteraceae; genus JAKFUT01. The sequence goes on along the minus strand of JAKFUT010000376.1, from coordinate 6,674 downwards.
CAGAAACGTTTCAAATTGTCCTGCGAAAGACTGCTCAACACCGTCTTCTTCTGCGCTGGAGGAGCGAACGGCAAACAACGTGCCATCGGCAAACTTACTGGCGAGCGCGACGTTAATTTCCTGCTCAACTTCAGGCGCAAGAGAAAAGTCGTCAAATAAACCGGCTAGGACGGTTGCCGCGTTTGACAGTGGAGAAACGTCGTCGAGGGCTTCGACTGCGGCATTCTGCTCATCGCTCAGACTATGGCGAAAAGCTCTTGGCGACACAGCGAACCACTGAGGCACGTTGAATCCGGCCATGAATAGCTCATTCAAGCTGTTTCCTTTACTTCCACAGTCGGACTTGCTTACACCACAGGCGGTATCGAAAACAAACATTGCCTTACCCCATTACATTCAAAAACGGCGAGAGCCCCAGGCAGAGATATATGATCAACAGCCAGCATGCAGACATGGTCTCCATTCTGCCAGCGCTCTGCGCGGTCTCGCCTTTTGCGACCCGGACAGCTACAGAACGCGCGCACACAATTAATAAGACGATGGCAGCCGATACAACAAGGAGTGTTCCGCTGGCAGCAGCTGTTAGAGTTGCGAAAATTGCGGCGACCACTATCGCTGCAGACCAAACGATCAATGACCGGCGCTGCCCCCATAACAACGAATAGGTTTCAACACCGACTTCTTCTTCGCCGGGGCTGCGAATTTTTCTCCCGAGTTCCAAAACCAATCCATTGAAGAAGCTGAGCATCAGAAAAGGAATGAGGGCTAGCGGCAAATGGCTCCCGGCGGGAAGCCAATCGCACGCGGTAATATAGCCGTCGATGAGGGGAAGAATTAGCATGTGACTTAGCAAGTAAGCCACCGGGTGTCGACGCAACCAATCACCGGCGAAAAATTCTTTGCTCATCAAAAAGAGATATGACCAGATGCCGCAAAGTAACAACAACAGAGGCGGACAAAACAGCCCGTTCACTATCAATTGAGAGACGGCACAAATCTTGAATACTGAGCGCAACTCGCCCAAGCTCACCAACCCTCTCGGTACAGGCAAATAGGGACGGTAGAGTGCATCTTCTACTTTATCCTTGTGCTCATCAGCTATTCGCAACATCAGGAATGTAGTCAACGAGGTGAATAAACAAACCAGGAAAGCGGCCGCATCTGGCATAGAGAGATGATTTCGCAGCCCCGCAGACAAACTCATGCCGGCAAAAGAGAATGCTGCCACCAGCACCCCGTGTTTGTGCAAAGGAAATCGCTCTTGTTGGTATTGCCAAAGTCGACGTATCAGAGATGGCGATCTTTCAGCACTCACGGAAGACGATTCTCCAGGCTTTTCACCTGGCGGTCGGCTTGCCAAACGTCTACGACTGTGCCGCGTTGCCACCGCTCTAAACGACACCGGCTCTGTCATCTTTTCATGTAAATTGGTGGATGGCATTTGCATTGTGGATCTACCCCTCTCAACTCTGTGATTATCTGCTTCCCGCATAGGTTGTTTGGGGTCGACAAAACACTTAAGCAAGTGCAAGGCTCCGTGTAACAACATGAGGCACAGGGAGGGCTTCCCGTCGGCACCGGGCATTGATGGCGGGTGGCGCAACAGGACAAGCTGCTCGTGCGCAGTCAAGTCTCACAGAATTCTCTTCGGCTCAGAGCGCCGACAATTGCTTGCCGTACTTAGAAGCTGAGAGGACCCCCACAAAAATAATATCCACTCGTAAGCGGAAGCGAGCGATTGACTGCTCGCTTCGACAACCTGCGGGTTGATTCCCCCTCAGACGTAGCTCCACGGTTCAGGTTGCAAGGGTGATCGAAAATTTCACTTGCGTGGCATTAACCCTTCGAATCGACAAAGAAGGTCCTTCGACCTCAAAATTACCAAAATTCCGGTAAGCCAGCCAATTCCGAACAAGCTCGGGCACTGCCGTCATCTCGCCTTCGCCTTCTACTATAGTTACAAGGGTATATTTTCGCGCTGCATTAGATCTTGAAAAATTTGGTGTCTGCAGTTTTTTCAGACTCTTCGGATTTCCAAAGAGAGTTAGTGCGAAGGAGTCTTCCCACCGTTTCAGGTAGCTTTAAATGCTCCAACACCTCAGCTCGAAGGTTGTAAATTTCACTGACGCCATCTTGCCAATCCAGCACTCTCTCTAATACGGTCTCCGGTTACGGCTGGATGACTGAGCACGTCCATTACAGTTGTTTTTCCGGCACCGTTCGCCCTAAAAGCACCGTTAGATCCGACAGTCGAAGAACAGTATTTTCAAAGGCGCGAAAATGTCTCAATCGAATTTCATTGATTCGAAAGTTTCCGAAAAAGGACTTGTTTTCTGCTTTTATTGATCTAGCCATTGGTACCCGTCTTATCGTACTCCTGGTTTCGCAGCATTAAAGATGCACAGTGATTTTGGCTATCCGATCAGCCTCGACAACTACCGGCTCGGATTTAGACGATATCAAAAAAGGTTATATCTAATCCATAACCGCAGTCAAGGGAATGGAGTTTATGTTTGTGGTTCAGGCTTGCTACTTACCATCGGACTAAGATTGAGGATGGAAAGTGGTTTCAGCGGCAACGCTAGCGAGGATGGACAAAATACCCGTCGTCAACGTCGCGCCATCGTTTTGGTCGCTAAGCAAACTACTAGATACGATGCTGTTCCAGGTGATTGACGACACCGCCAAACAATAATTCCATAGCTGACAGAATTATTGCGTGGTCGTTTGTTGTACCAAACTAAACATTGAAGCGAAAATGAACAACATCACCGTCGCGCATCAGATAATCTTTACCTTCCAGCCGTAACGTTCCCTTCTCTTTCGCAACCTTTTCCGAACCGGCAGTCACATAGTCGTCATACGAAATTACTTCCGCTTTGATAAAGCCGCGCTCGAAATCAGTATGGATGATACCTGCACATTGCGGCGCAGTGAAGCCGTCAGGGAAAGGCCAAGCCCGGGCTTCCTTTTCGCCAGCAGTAAAGTACGTCTTCAGACCGAGCAAATCATACGCAGCGCGTATCAGCATGTTCACGCCTGAATCTTTGACGCCCAATCCCTCAAGATATTCCTTACGATCATTCAGCTCGAGCGCTGAAAGTTCAGCTTCGATCTGCGCGGAGATAACCACTACCGGCCGATTTTCTTCCTTCGCTCTTTTTCTCAACGCTTGTACGTGTGGATTCTTATCGGGATCGCTCAGCTCTTCTTCCTTCACGTTGGCCGCATACAGCATCGGCTTGCTGTATAACAACTGCATCTGCGGCAACGTGGCTCGTTCTTCAGCGTTGAGAACGGAGAGATCAACTGCGCTAACATTTTCGATAAATGGCATGATCTTTTCTAATATGTCGTACTCCAGCGATGCCTTCTTGTCGCCTTGCTTCTTCTGCTTTTGCAATCGATCCATTCTTTTGGTGATTGATCCTGAATCGGCCATTGCCAGCTCAAGTTCGATAGTCTCGCTATCCCGAACAGGGTCCACTACACCATCTACATGAGTAATATTTTCGTCTTCGAAACACCGCACCACATGCACAATCGCATCAACTTCGCGAATGTGCGCGAGAAACTGATTGCCGAGCCCCTGCCCTTGACTCGCGCCTCGGACCAATCCGGCAATATCCACAAACTCAAATGCAGAAGGCACTATTGACTGCGGCTTCACCAGCGACACCAGGGTGTCGAGTCGCTTATCCGGAACCTTCACTATCCCGTTGTTTGGTTCAATGGTGCAGAATGGATAGTTCGCGCAATCGGCTTGATAGGACGAGGTCAAGGCATTAAAGAGCGTTGACTTCCCTACATTAGGAAGACCTACGATTCCTGCTCTGAGCACTGTGAACCTCCTTGAACCATTAGATAGTCGACCACTGTTAACAGTAGTCTTGCGGAAATTGGAGACAATATAGCACTGACCGCCATAAGACAAGCTCCCACGGCTCCGCCGGTTTACGTTACTTACGCCAACAGTGTTTTCAAGACAGTTTTTGCCGCTTGCGCTGCCAGCTCACAGCATGGCGAGTTGAGGCAGGGGATGCACACCAGTCAATCAGGAAGCAGTTTAACACCCGACTTGGAAGGCTAACTCAGCGATTCCACAACTTCACCACTAAGTCGGTTCATTGTGAACCGATTCATTGACCCCCGCCGACAGATGCCATGAAGTCAAGCGAGCCAGTCTCTTGAATCGTTGTCAGGAACGTTTTCTAAAGAGACTGGTTTTGCAACCTCGGCGACCAAGGTACCCGACAACAAATTGCTTTCGTAAGGCCACGAGTATTGCTCTGGACTTTAGAGCGCTCTTGGTTCAATAATGTGAGATACGTTGACCGAGAAGGAGCATGAAAAATCCGCTCCCTCATAGCGATTGCTTATTGCAGGAGGGCAACCGTTTCGACCACAACGCAGGTGCCGGTGCACTGCGATTGACCGCATTAAACATGCAACACTCAGATTGCCGGCGCTTGCATTCAAGGCGCCTGGAGATATTGCTATTATGCAGAGAACGCTCAGCGAGCCGATTCTACAAACAGATCAAAAGCTCACAACCAAACGCAAACGGCACTGGACGAGTGCCCCCGCCCCATTGACAGGATTTCTCATAGTTTTGAGTATCGCCACGTTCGCGGCAATATTCACTGTTAACGGTAACCTTGGGGCCTTCCTCCTACCTGTTCCCGAGCGGTTGCTCTGGTGGGGGGCAAATTACATGCCATTTACTTTCGGTCTTGGACAATACTGGCGTCTGGCCACAGGCTTGTTTGCTCATGCCGGAATACTTCATCTTCTTACGAACCTGTATGTGTTGCATGACCTCGGGTCTTCGATGGAACGAACGATCGGATGGCGACGATACATACTGCTCATTCTAACGTGTGGTGCCGCAGCCTCTCTATCTGCTGTCACTCAGGATCCGACATTTGTTAGCTGCGGATTGAGCGGAATAATATTCGGCATAGTGAGCTGCTTATTTCTGATGTCCGGCTCACCAGATGGCAAACACCTGGTTTTCGCCCGGCAGCGCTGGCTGGTTTTGGTCTTTGTGGGCTATATGCTCGTTCTGGGATTCATTACGCAAGGCGTGGACAATGCCGCACACATTGCAGGTTTACTGACCGGATGTTTCTTCGGAATGGTCTACTCTAAGCGCGGTTGGCATGGAACATGGAGTTCAATCGACTCCGTTGTAAGCGTAGCAGCAACGGCATTAACCATCGCAGTTTTTGGCGTCGAGGCACAAGTTCTCACTGGTAAGCCTGAACTTCTAAGACTGGCGGAGTGCAGAGAAGCCATGACTGTGGCAAAGTGGGACAAGAATTATGTCGGTGCAATTGAGTTAATGGATAAAGCCATTGGAGATCAATGCAGCGACGCAGTTCTGTACATCACTCGGGCTGGTTTCTTCACTGAGCTAAAGAGATACCCTGAAGCAGTAAACGATTACAGCGCAGTACTAAATCTGAAGCCCGATGATCGTGGCGCACTGGCAGGGCGATCCATTGCGTACCATTTCTTGGGGCAAGAACAGAAAGCAGTTGACGATCTCAATTCTCTCATCAGTGCAGATCCTGCAAAAGCGATCCCCTACAACAACCGCGCATGGTCCCTCATTGCGATGGGGCAACCACAAGTAGCCTTGAAAGATTGCGAACGTGCTCTACAAATTGATTCTCGTCTCTCCACCGCATACGATACCAAGGCCGTGGCATTGTTGAATCTGCAACGATTGAATGAAGCACTGACCTGCGTCAACCAAAGCATCTCAATTACGGGAGCAGATGGGGCGGCCTATTATCATCGAGGCAAGATTTTGTTTTCCCTTGGACGAATCGAAGAGTCCGTGCAAGATTTTCGCAAGGCACAGAAGCTTCAGTACAAACCCGAACAGTGGGAGCAAGCAGATAAGATGGAAACTAGCAGCGTTCCTATCGCACTTTAGGTGCATCTGCACTTTAGGTGCATCAGCATAAGCGGCGGAAACAATTCCACGTAGCTATGTCACGAAACGGGATCACCATGTCGCCGGGGTTAAGTGGTATCTAGTCCTTAGAAATCCGACACAGTGCCCCTACAGGGTTTGTAAGCGCCGGAATTTGAAAAATACCTTTCCCTGCTATTCGTTCATGGTGACAAAGAAGAATAGCGCAAAATCTGAATGCCCGAACCCAGACGGACTATCGTGCTGGTCCATGGTCCGCGCTGATAGTCCGTCCAGTCCAACATCATCACGTTATTGAGCGTTCTTTCTCGATGCTTCGAGTTTTGCTTTTTGCTCGGGCGTGAGGATTCCGATGATCTTCTCGCTGGTAGCCTTGCGCTCAGAGCGCAGCTGCTCCACGAGACTTTCGAATTCCACTTTGGATTTGTCATCAAGCTTGGCTTCTTGTTTGTGTGACTCACTGAATGCCTGGAGTTTTTCGAACAATGGTTTGGAGCGTTCACGCGATTCTGCAATCAGCTTTTCCACCTGTGGTTTTTGTTCTTCAGTAAGTACAGAAAACAACTCTCCGCGGTGCCTTCCACGCTGCGTCGATTGCTCGGTCTGTTTGGCGGGTGAGGCTTCAGGTGTCACGTCCTTAGCCAGACAATCAGTTGCGAAAGTTAAGGGCGCCGCCGCAAGAGCCGCTACGATGAGCGCGTTAAACAGTCGTTTCATTAAAGTCCTCCAG
>JAKFUT010000283.1 GCA_021732565.1 Candidatus Obscuribacterales bacterium | reverse complement strand
GAAATCGCCCCGCCGGGTGCACCGGCAAGATTTGAGCCGGATGCGTGAACCACCACCGGTAGTGCTCCGGTAGCGACGAAATCCCCGGTAATATTTATCGAACCTGAAACCGCACCATTGGCAGGTCCCCCGACGTCCAAAGTACCGCTACCTACCGTTACTAGCCCCGCCGTTATGTTGAGGGAAGCAGTTCCACTATCAGTGTTAACTACCTTCAGATTGTCGGCAGAATCCACTTGCAGCCAATCTACCTTAAGCACAACCGACGGGTTGCTCACGCCTGACCCGGTTCGTTCAGCAGAGAGGTTTCCCTTAACGCCGTCAGTAGTGGAAGATGCCCCTATAATAAATGGTTCAAATATGGTTGTCGTTTCGATATAGATTCCCTTGCCGTTATACGTTCGCAAATCACCATTGACCGACACGCGAAAGGCTACCAGGCTCACAGATTGGAGCTTTCCGGGAGCGACTGGAGCCAACAACGAAGTATCAGCAACATCAATTTCCTGAAACGCCACCAGTCGAATCGCCGGTGCAAACACCTGAAGGTCACCGGATGCGGTACCAATATGAATTGTGGAATTCGAGTAAACCGTAACATTTGGACTATCGCTGTTCCAAGAACCGTTTGCTCTTAGTTCCAGCGGTGCGCCGCCAGGCACAGACAAAGTATCGTAACTGAGATCTATCGTGCCAGCCTGAGCACCGGCAGTCCCCGCATCTACATTTAAGACATTGGAGCCCAGAGTCAGGATTGCTGATGAAGCATCTAGCCGAATGTTTCCTCCATTCAGCGCTCCCGTTACTACAATGGCGGATGGATCGTTGAGAGTTATCCCCCACGGAGCAATTATTTCCACGCTTCCGCCATTTCCCTTGGAAGATTTCGCTGAGACATTGCCATTAACACCATCAGCCAGTGTTCCCGCTCCTATGGTGAAAGTGTTAACACCGTCAATCTTCAGGGAGCCGCCATTACCAGTGCCACGGCCGTCTAAATTAACACTGCTGGTGAAATAAATATTGGGCGCATTGACGCTGAGGGATGGTCCATCGCCGTTATCGCCCTGCGCGAAGATACTCAGGCTGGCCGGGTCGAGCGTGACTGCAGAAGCGCTCGAGATACTTAGTTTTCCGCCGTTGCCCGACTTTGAACCAGTTGTACCGCCGGTCGCCGTTATCAAGAATTCGCCATTCCCGCTTCCCAGTGTTTGACCGCTAGTAAGCTCAACGCCAACGGATCCGCCATTGCCAGCACCAGATCCGTTGGCGGAAAGAGCAAGGGCTCCGGCACCAAAGATGGTGACTGGAGCGCGAAGATCAATGCGCCCGCCGTCAAAACTGCCTCCCGCACCATCGACAGAGTAGAGGCCCGCAGCCATTCTCAAATCAATGGACCTTACGGTGAGTTGCCCTCCGGCTCCCGCTTGTGCTCGCAAATCAATTGGTCCTAGAGTCGTCTTTCCGCCGGTGTGCCATATATCTACAATTCCACCACTACCGCCGGTCGGCCCGCCTCGCGCCAGAATTGTCGCACCGGAGAGATCAACATCAAGGGCGTCAACGTTTACGATCAACTTACCACCGGAGCTTGATCCTACTCCGTTCAGGTTGAGTGTTCCGGTTCCCGATACTGAGCTATTGGACACCAGATTCACCGAGTTAGGCGAAGTAAGCGCATTAAAGTCCAGTGTCAATCCGGGAGGAGCCTCAAAGTAGGTATCCCTCGCCACAATCGATATTTCGCCAGAGCCGAAACCGATTGCCAGAGCGGAATTATTGGCCGTGATTTTGACGCTGCCTGAGGCACCGGGAGCAAACGTATCGAATTGGAGATTGCCACCAAGCACCGTGAAGTAATTAGTATTCTTGATTTCCACGGCGCCGCCGATTGATCCCGCGGCAGTGGCACCGGCACTGATGGTCCCTGGTCCAAAAGTGAGGGTGTCAGACTTTGATACAAGAAGTTGACCACCCTGGTTTGTACCATGAAGATCAATGTGCGACGGATCAAGAATCAGATCGGGAGTGTTATAGAAATGCAACGCCCCACCGACAGAGCCGCTGAGATCGATGTTTCCGCTAATACCGTTAGTAGTGGCTCCTGCACCAACCACGAAAGGAGTCGAGATGCCGGCTGCTTCTATACCGACCGTGCCACCACCGGTAATCCCATTAACTTTAACTTCTGCTCCGCTTCCCAGAACAACGTCGGCGCCGCCCGGAGCAGCAATGGCGGTGGCCGTGATTGTACCGGCAAGAACGGCCGCACCAGACTCGAGGGTGGCTGCAGTGTACGACTCCCCGACAAATCCGCCTGCACTCTTTCCGTTTTGCACCAGAACAGAGGTCAGCGGCGAAGAATCTACCGACAAGAGCCGAATATGCCCGCCACCACCGGAGCCGCCACGAGTGTCTACGGACCCGATATTGATGCCCGTTCCCGAAGTAGCACCGGCCAGAGCAGTGAAGTTTCCATTTTGCCCCGCTCCAGTACCGCCCGTTCGCACTGCTAGTGAATTAGGCAATAAAATTTGACCGCTATCTGCGTTGAGACCCTTCATCGCAACAAGAGTAATATGTCCGCCCGCGGATGTTCCTGTCGACTCAAGAGCCGTGATGAGATTGAGATCGATCTTGCCTCCCGTGCCTGATGCTCCCGTAATGGTCAGGGTCAAGGGATCGAAGAGACCAGCGCCGGGATTGTCTGCGCTAAACCGAGCTCCCGCCACTATGGAAATCTGGCCGGCAGCTCCGGAAACTACACTAGTTGAAATTTTGTTAGCACCGGCGCTAGTGAGAACATCTTCACTTGCGACAATGGACAGATGTTGTCCCGCAAAAGTCAGGTCGGTGTTAATGATAATGCTGCCGGTCAGGTTAAAAAATGTGGGGTCGCCGCTCAAGCAAATGTTGCCGAGATTGAGCACATCGGTGGAAGCCGTAATGTGCGCCTCATTCGCGAAGACGTTTGTCACCGCCGATAGTTCGTTTACCGCCACAGTCGCCGTACCATTGGGAGCCAAAACATTCAATTCACGCGCGAGTATGTCACCGCCTGTAATACTGGTATTCAGCTCTGTCAACAGCGACCCGATGTTCACCGAACCATTCAGCGCTTCGATCCGTCCACCAATGTTGTTGACTACAAGATTATTGGCCAGACTCGTGGCAAGGTTCACATCACCTGCTCGCGAAAGGAGCGCACCGGAATTAACGATATTGCCAATGGCGCTGGTCAAGTTAAGGGCGTTGACGGCAGTCATCGTTCCTGCATTAATCATTTGACTGCCAGACGAGACCGCCAACGACCCGGCACTGGATATAACACCACTATTAGTAAAACTGTTCAGTGCGGTAAGTTGCAAGTTGAGCTGGCTAGTCCCAAATACGGCAGCCAGGTTTGAGGGCAAGATAGTGCTAATCAGGCCGGCTTGACCATTAACTATATTTTGAGCTTGTATGTAGGCCGTAACAGTGGAAGGTCCGCCCACTGCGAAAAGAGAGCCGGAGTTGGTCAGATTACCCGCCAGGTTCAAAGTGCTGAACGCATCTGCTCTGTAAACCGCTGTTACACCTGCAGGAATTGCCAGATGTGCCACATTGGTGAAACTGCTATCGATGACAAATTGCCCACCTCCTGCGGTCCGATTTCCGGAAACTTCAATGGTCTGATTACCGGTCAAAGACTGTTGAAACGCCAGCGCCTCAGCTGCGGTTAGAGAACTTCCAAGCGCGACCGGCTTGGTGTGATCGCCAACCTTTATCTGCCCGCTGGTCTGAGCGCTATAAACCTCGTTGTTCGATGTAAGGTCCAAATTAGAAGGCAATGATTGAGCACAGGCACCGTTGCAATCGAATTGCATTAGAAAGGACATCGCCAACACGAAGGGAAGCTCCCTTCGCAGCAGCGGAGTAACGGCATTCATACGCAACGGCTCGAAATTGATGGAACGCGAAACACGCCTGAGACGCCCTTGGGCTGCATTTTTGGAAGAACGGGACAATTTAGTAAACAAGAAAGAGTGGTCCGTCGGTTGTTTCTTAACCATCGCTATCACCATCGGTATGCCCGGGTACCAGCCACAGTCATTCCAGTGCTTCGCCAACTACTACATTCCCCTCTTAAACAATTACTATCGCCCCGGGGAATGAGCGCCAGAACCACGGACGAAAGCCTGCTGACAACGTGTACAAAGGCTTGCGTATTGGGGGCCGGCGCATCACTTTCAGCTCAGAGTCCCCGGGAGGTGCTGGAGCCGGTTACATGGAGAATTCAGGTGGACCTTTGTCGTTCGCGTACCTGTACACGAAATTTCAGCAGCCATAACCGGATAACGCCCGCTGATCCGAATTCGCAACTGGCTGAAAGAAGCGGATAACGCAGGAATTCGGGTTGACCAACAATTTCAGTAGCATCTACAGGCAGCTTGAACCAAAAGATACTGCCCTTCGACAGTTCCGATTTCACGCCGATTTCTCCACCATGCGCTTCTATGATTGCCTTAGGACTTGGCAATCCGAGCCCGGAATTCGCAGCTGGCTGAAAGAAGCGGATAGCGCCGGGAATTCGGAATTCCCGGCTGGTACAGCCAAGGGTCAAAACCTCGCCGAAGCCAACAACTTTACACGGGTTCGAGTGTGCCGCCGGCTCCGGCGTACGCGCCTCATGCCTTCCCTGCTGAGTGACATACCAGGGATGATGTCGTCATGTGCGAAAAAATATTCCACCCGTAGGATGTTTTCTACTTGACCATATCGCCAGTGATGTTCTTTGTCGAAAAAAATACCATCCCGGATGTCGTCATGTGCCCCAAAATTATCGGGCGGACGAGCATTCAGGTTCTGCCAGAGAAACTCGGGAAGCCGACCGATTCGTAAAGATTCAAAAAGCACGACCAGGGCAGATCGTGGACTGCTCCGCTTGACATCCGCATCCTTCAGATGCAGACAGCATCAGGTAGCACAGGAGCCCTCCCTTCTGTTTTGAAGGAGGGGGACTTTGACAACTCCGCCGATTGCCCGGCTAGCGCAGGGGGGAACCCCGGGCTAGAATGAGATTTACAAGTAATGTGATATTTTTCATGAAATCCTGTCCCCAATGCCAAACTCCACTTGAGCTGTCCGATCTCAGCTGCCGCGTGTGCGCCAAGGGAAAGCAGGACAACCCCGTCGTGGCTGATACCGCTCCCTCCAAGATTGAACTGGAGGAGTCCTATAAGATATGTATGCAGAGGGGCAAGGCGGCACTGCATGCTTCCGACCTGGAAGAAGCGGTCACGTCGTTGCGAGAGGCGGTTAAGCGCAGCCGTATTCTTGATGATGCGGAGTCGAGAGAAATAGAAGCACGGAAACTTCTGGGTCAGGCACTGGAAAAACAGTCAAAGATTCCAGAAGCAGCCGACCAGTACCGCATTATCTCTCAAATTACTTCAGATGAAATTTTGAGCGAAGTCTGGCTGAAAAAATCGCAAGACCTCGTTGCCAGCTCAAACCTGAGCTTCGATCGGCTCTTCCGCAGGGAAGATTTTCGCCCCCTCCTTGAAGAGGAGGTGCGCTACGTTCCCCTCTATTGTTCGGGGTGCAAACGCCTGCTAGCGGAAGCTGAGGTCTTCGGATTTCGTCGCGGTTTTTCGGACACCGTTCAATGTTGGTGCGGAATCTACGACCGCCCAATGGCCAAGGCTGATGCCACTCATGCGCGATCACTGGAAGAAGCTCACATTCTGCGAGGACAACGCTCACGGGCTATTGAAGCCGCAGGACGAGAACTCCCCGAGGGAAAGAATCGAGTTACGGCCTGCATTTTAGCAGTAACCTTGGGAATTGTAGGTAGCCACAAGTTTTACTTAGGCGACAGAGTTTTGGGGTGGATCTATCTGACCTGGTCATGGACACTGGTGCCCTTCTTACTGTCGATGTACGAAGCATTCGTGTTATGGCACATGTCGCAAGTGAGCTTCAACATGACCTACAATCTCGATCTCGTGCTCAGAGACATCCTGCCCGAAGATACCGACAGACAGGCAAAATTAGACGTTTTCTCCCTGGGCTTGGCTGAAAGTGGTCAGCAGGAAGTAATCTGACGGCAATAATCAAACCAGTTACTGCGAAACCGGCAGAAGGGATCATACTTCTCCTTGAGTTGCAGAAATTCAGACATTTGTGGATAGCATTGCGACATTTGCTCGCCCGAGGCAAATCGGTGATAGGTCAGATAATATGATCCGCCGAACAAGAGGGCGGCATCGATCAATGCCGAGAATGCACGTCGAGCGTTTTCAATGCCTCGTGAGCAGTGCTCCACATGTATATTGAACACGATGCAGGCCCAGCTTTCCTTTGCCCACGGTAGAAATGTTTCCGAGTCTTTTTCAATGAGACGAACAGTTCCATAAATTACACTGGCTTTGTGCTCGCGTAATGCATCGGCTGCCATCTGCAAGAAGCTGGACAAGGCATGCCGAGGGACATATAGTTCGCTGATCAGTTCTGTTCCGTGGCACTCAGGCAACTGAGGAGTTCTTGCATCAATTTCTTTGTGATAGTCGTCCAGGTAAGTGCTCAACTGAAATGTATCTGACTGATACAGTTGACCGTCAGTCGCAAGGTAGTGTTTGGCATAGCGCTGAAACGCCGCAGACTTGTCGACATGTGCAAGATAAACCAACTCGCGCCATGCATCCACGGATAGTAACCTGTTGTCGTTCTGCAGCTCCCGGGCCTCACCAACGGGCGTGTAGGTACTCAATATTCCAGTTTTCAGAAAGTCCGGCGAAGCATCGTCAATAGCAAATTGAAAATCTCCATACCTCGCACCGTGAACGGCCTGCGTTTCCAGATTCTCAACGACGTCAATCGAGTCTGCCAATTCAACCTTTCGCTGAAGCACCGTGCGTGGTGTCAAGCGCAACGTTGCACTACTGATTACGCCGAACAATCCGTACCCACCGATGGCTAACCTGAAGAGTTCAGAATTCTGTTCTCTGCTGCATTTCACAGATGTGCCATCATGTAAAACAATGGTAAATTCTTCGACATCGTTAACCAAGGGAGGCATCGTTAATCCCCGACCATGCACGTTAGCGCTCAATGCTCCCCCAACACTCAACTCATCGCAACCAGTTTGTTTTTGAGCAATCGTCCAATTTCGGTGAGAACCAATCGGCGCATTTCGAAGACTTTTGATCAGTTCAGGCCACGTAATTCCTGCCTGAACCGTTAGAAGCCCGGCTTCGCGATCGAAATTAATTACGTCCTTCAGTTTCGATGTATCGACCAACAGTCCCTCTTGCAAGAACTGCTGCCCGCCCATGGCGTGGCGACCACCGCAAATACTAACCGGCTCTTCGTTCAGGCAAGCTTGCTTTATTACAGCTGCGAGTTCACCGAGATTGCAGGGGGCCACTCGCGTTTTCACAAACGTGGCATTTAGCTGCGAATGTTTGTCATTTACAACTTCTCGGGTTGAAGGTGCTTGTGCACCGAGACCGACAGTCAAATTTTTCATTTTCTGCTTTCTTTCGAAGAAGGTAATAGCTACGTAAGAACACACTTGTGTCCAAAACGTGCGGTCTATACAGGCGCTGGCGCAAAGGACCTGATTTCATGTGTTAATTCTGGCTGACTGGCCGGCAACTGAACAACCGAAGGGAACACTTCATCGACTGTGCTGTCCCTGCGCGGAACCAGATGTTCGTCCCAAAGCTTACAAATCATGCCTCGCGAGAGCACAAGCAAGTTTTTTAAGGATTCTTCAAACTACCCGAACACCTCGGTACCAGGTCTAGCCAGCCTGGTTCTGAAGCTTCAGGTTTTAGTGCAACTGGCCCGGCTTGAATGAAAGCATCATTGGATGTCACCACGATCGCTAACTAACAGATTCGGCTGCTATGGCACTTCAATGTACAAGCTCAATTTAACTCTCAAAACGTCAACCAGCTTCCTCTCCATGAAACGGTAGTCATCCGCAATGTTCAGGCAGATAATGCGCTTGCCGACCAGTTGAGTTGCATATCTTGTTCTCAGAATCTGCAAGTGTTTTTTTCCATCACGAAGATCCAATCAGCCCAACCAATGTCCCCCGCAGTAACTCTGATTCGAGCGCCTGTGTTGGTACCGGCGGAGCGCGCCTGATAGCCGACAAAGTCCTGGTAGAGTTTCTCAGCAGTGAGACTGCGCCATCTGTTCTGGCTACATATGAAAAGAATTTTGGTCTCAGCAGACATTCAGTACAATTGATGCGAGGTTTTGATTCCATTACACACCAGTTTATGCTATCTGTGTAAATCAGGCTTCCTTCACTCCACAACGCCGAGCTTAACTTTGTTTCTTGAGAGTTCTGCTAAATTATCCATGGTCACCCGGACACCACAGGAGTTGACTGATGAGCACGCTTTCAGAAAAAAATTGTGTTTCCTGCATGTCAGCCACTCGACCTCTCACACGATCAGAGTTTGACACGCTTTTGGCACAAGTTTCCGGATGGAGCGTAATTGACGATCTGAAACTCCGAAAGACAGTGAAAACGAAGAATTTCGCTAAGTCATTGGAACTAGCTAATAAGATCGCCGTGGTAGCTGAGGAAGAGAAACATCATCCCGACCTCCTGGTGCGTTGGGGTGAACTGAACATCGATATCTGGACTCATAAAGTTGACGGTCTTACTGAAGCAGATTTTGTACTAGCTGCAAAAATTGACGAGAACATCCTATCGAGGTTAACTTAATTCGGATTCAAATCGAAGCGCTCTCGGCGACCCCGGCCCACTCGTTTCGACTTCTTCCATAGTTCGGATTCCCAAATAAGCTCCATTTTGATTCCGGCTTACTCACTTCCGCAAATCGCAAATCAGCAGAGGGAACTCGTGGAAATTAGTACTCGCAAAACGATTTTACTTATAGATCCTTTCCCGGAAGCACTAACAGATCGCTATTCATCGATAAGACTCGACTTCAACGAGAATACAGACTCGCTCAAGGAAATGTCGTTGGACAATCTCGACATGGTCCAGTTGTCTGCATATCCTCAATACGGAAAGCTGATGAATCGCCTGAGTGCACTCTACGGCGTTGATTCGACTCAACTGATGCTCAGCACAGGCAGTGATGAAGCACTCCCGTCGATAGCCAATACTTTGATCGAACCTGGAATCGACTGTGCAATCATTGCCAAACCCACGTTCTCGGTAATAAGGCAAGGTCTTGTATTAGCCGAAGCACGGCTTGTAGAAGTACCCGTGCTTCCGGATATGACATTCAATGAAGCGGCGTTCAACGCAGCGCTGGAGGAACATAAGCCCAAGTTGGTGATGGTGGCTACGCCAGACAATCCAACCGGTTCTGTAATTCCGGTCGACCGCATAGCGAGATGGACGCAACGGTATCCAGAAACCGTGTTTCTTATTGATGAAGCCTATTACGAATACGCTCGCCAAACCACGATGAAATTACTTGAGACCAGAACAAACTTACTAATCACCAGAACTTTTTCAAAAGCTTGGGGCTTAGCGGGGCTGCGCGTTGGGGTCACCATAGGCAATACCGCCCTTATCTCAGCTTTAAAGCGCAGCCGACTTCCGTTTCCGATCAGTTCCGTGGCGGCGGAATTTGTATGTCGCGCTTGTGAGTTCCAGGAACAAGTTGAACAAATGGCGCAAAATACAATGATGCGAAAGAAACTGATCGTCAACGAGCTAAAAGTCCGCGGATATCAACTCGTTGAAGGCGGCGCCAATTTTTATCTGCTCAAGGTCGGTCACCGCGCGGAAGCGCTTTTCACGCATCTACGGGAACAAAATATACTGGTGCGCAATTTATCGAGAGGGAGCGAAGCTCCTCAGAATCCGCTCTGGGGGTGTCTGAGAATTGCAGTGGGAACAGATGCAGAAAACGAAAGCCTCCTTTCGGCAATCGAGACGTTTTCACGCGCTGGTCTGCAGGCCAAAGGTCACTGCGCCGGTTAAAGAAAAATGTGTGGCGGCACCGCTCATTCCAGTACAAAATATGAGGGTTGGGTCTTCACCGGAAATTGGCATGATCACAGATAAGCTCCCGCGGAAAAACAAAGACGAATATCTACGTAGCGACTCGCTTAAAGCGATACAACTGCCCCCGGCCGAACCCGTGCGAACTCACGCCAGGCAAATGGAGGAAGCACTCGCTCGTGAAGATCGAAAAGCCGTGCAGATCTCAGCCACCGCCATTGGTGTGGCCTTCTCCGGCGCATATGACATCCCTGCGCCAAAGGTACGAATACTCGGCGTGAGACCGCGTGAAGTTACAGAAACCTCTGTCACGGAAACATTTGGGGATTATGACACGGAAACGCATAAAATCCGGCTGTGGATGCGCACAGCGGTCCTGCAAAAACCGACTGCCTTCGGAACCTTTCTCAGTACCCTCTGCCATGAACTCTGCCACCACCTCGACGTGGTACACCTCGATCTCGAAAATACGTACCACACCCGCGGTTTCTATGAACGAGCGGGGCTGCTCTACCACTATATTCGAGCCACTCCCGTTCGCCAATTAGTGTGGACGGAACAAAAAGGCGGCAGATATAACATCAACTGGCCGGAAACGATGCGCGGCAGCACCCGAGCTACTTAATCGGAAGAACCCGATTGCGATTGCGCCGCCACTTTAATCGACACATTCTTGTCTTTTCCCCCTTGCACAATGGTCAATTGAAGAATGTCACCGCGAGCAGAACGGTTCACTGCTTTCTGCACTTCGTAAACCGACTTAGCGCTTTTCCCGTTGATGGTTCGAATCATATCGCCACTACGTATACCGGCATGCCATGCCGGTCCGTCCGGTTCCGCGAAAGTGATAATAACGCGAGGCTCACCGTCACTCAGACTCTCGCGAAGAACAGACTGCAGCTTCACACCGATGTAGCTGTGCTCCACCTGGCGATGCTGCAACAGAGCGTCGGCCACTTCGCGAGCGACCAAAGACGGCACAGCAAATGAAATATTCTGGGCATCGCTGCGAACAACACAATTGATGCCGATTACTTCACCTTCAAGATTTAGCAGTGGTCCGCCCGAATTGCCGGGATTGATCGCGGCATCGGTCTGAAGGAGATCGAGACCACCAAAGGGATCTCCAATAGCACGATCTAAGGCAGAAACAATTCCCAGACTGACAGAATGTCTCAAATGAAATGGACTGCCAATGGCAATTGCCCACTGGCCGGGGCGAACTTTGTTTGAGTCACCAAATCGTGCAAAAGGCAGATTCCCTGCTTTGATCTTGATCAACGCGAGGTCCGTGGCATCGTCTTGACCGACACGCTCGGCCATGTATTCCCGGCCATCCGCCAGGGTCACTTTAATTTCGTCAGCGCCTCGCACAACGTGAGCGTTCGTCAGCACATAGCCGTCTTCTCTTATTATTACTCCAGCAGCAGAAGCGTACTGCCCGTGCATAGTCATGATATCCGGCAGCGGATGCGACTGCGGGCCGAAGAAGTACGGACACTTGTTCTTGTTGGTTGGCGGCTTGATAGCAATTTCGATGTGCACCACCGATTCACCCGCCCGAGCCGCAATGTCGGACACAGTGTTGGCGTTGAGGCTGGCAACTCCTCGTGTCGGAGAGAGGGCGCTATCAACTCCCGTGCTGGCCGCTCGCAACGCACCGCTAGATCGATGAACCGGATCAGCCACAGGTGAATTGCCCGGTCGCCCTGCAAGGTAGCCGCTAATTCCGGCAGCTACGATGAGCGCGAGCCAAACAGAGGCGGGCAGAACACCAGGCGGTAAACTATTCTTGCCCTCCGAAGTCATCCATGCGCCCCCGAAAAGTTCCTCTTTTGAGCCACCCGCAGGAGCACCTCAGGTTAACTTTGTGCCCGTTCGGATTGAGATTTCATCGCATCGGTGCCAAGAACCAATGCGGAAATCAAACAAACGATTGAACAACCAAACAGCGCCACCGGAGCGCCGAAGGTCGAGGCAGTCCATCCGTTCACTAAACTGCCCACGGGGTTCATACCAAGTAGAGTTATGGTCCATACGCTCATCATTCGTCCGCGCAATTCATCGGGCACCTTCAATTGAATCAGGGAGTGGCTCCCGCTCAACTGAGAAGTAAGCGTAAGCCCGAGAAGAAATGCAATACACAATGAAAGCGAAAATTGGCGACTGATGGAAAACGCGCATAAAGCTACTGCGAATCCGATGCTGGAGACACCGATAATTTTCACCAATGTTGATTGCGATCCCTTGGTGGCAAGCGACAATGCCGCGCATAGAGATCCAGCTCCTATAGCCACTCTGAGCGCCCCGAAACCATCGACTCCCTGATGTAACACGTCTCTGGCCATTACCGGCATGAGCACAGAGACCTGCGCGCCAAACAGACTAAGAACCACACACTGCCTTAATACTCTGGCTATGTCCGGGGTGCTGAACGCGAATTTGAGTCCCTCTTTAATTCCGCCCGGAGGCTTGCCATTGCTGGAAGCCTCAGCCGATATCGGTCTTATCATCGTGAAAGCCGCAAGGGTCGCCAGGAAGCTCAGCGCGTTCAAAGCGAAACATATCGACTCCCCCACTCTTGCCACCAGTATCGCAGCAATAGCAGGACCAATCACACGACTGGCATTAAAGACAGACGAGTTCAGGCTGATTGCATTGACGAGATATTTACGTTCAACAAGCTGCGCCAACAACGCCTGTCGGGCCGGCATTTCGAAAGCACTAACAGTGCCGGCCAGCGCTGCCAGACACATGATATGCCACACTTGAATTTGATTTGTGTAGGTCAGAAACGCCAGCGTGCTCGCTTGCCCAATCATGATAAGCTGCGCAAAAATCATTATCTTGCGACGGTCGACGCGGTCCGCCAACCAGCCTCCAGCCAGTGCCAGCAGCAGCACCGGCACAAACTGACAGGCCTCAACCAGGCCCAGTACCATGGGAGAATTTGTCATGCGATACACGAGCCAGCTCAGCGCCAGACCTTGCATCCAGCTGCCAGACACTGATACCAGCTGCCCACAAAAATAAAAGCGAAAGTTGCGCTGGCTTAGCGAACGAAAGGTTGCAGCGACAGCTTGTCTTAATCGTGGATGATCTTCCGTGCATCCGGTGTCTTCTGAGGTCTTCATTGCGCCAGAGTTCCGATTCGCTCGGCGCGATCGAGACTCGGCAATAACACATCTAGACCGGCCTTGGCTTGACCGGACAGTTGTAGCTGCGTCAACCGCCGCTCTAATGTGCGCACTATTTCTACAAGGTCGAACAGGTCAATATCACTTTTGCCGGTATCAAGCATAAAACACTTTAACTTCAACCGGATCAAAACTTCCAGGTGAAGAAGGTGATGAATTCCAGCCATCAAGCTAAGGTGGTAGAACCCCGGACCGAAATAGAGCCATGAAAAAACGCGACAGTACAGAAATCGATCGATCAGATCTTGCAATGAATTTTCAAGCCGACCGAGCGGCATATTCACAAGATCACTAAACGAACGTCTCTTATCGCCCGCACCAAGATGCACCGTATCTGGTGCAGACACCAGTTCTCTCATTAGGTTCTGAATGTCTAAATCAAACTTGTCTTCAGAAAAAACATTCGCCGGAAAATACAATTTGTCCAGATACTTCAGCACCAGCTGATCTACAATTTCCGGCGGCGACTCGAGCTGCGGCACACGTTCAGTGGCTGCCCGAGAAGGCAATTCGTTCACAGCGCGATATGACATTTGCTTGAGCTTGTCTACTAGCTTTGTCGGTGCCACTGACGGATCACTGGAGTCGGCGTAGACAATTTCATTAAAATCTCGCTGAATCGATTGCAGCTGCGCTTGTGTCAGAGTAATGCCATCAAGAATTTGAGCGAGGCTCCAATCCATATGAAGCTGCGGAAACAATTGTTGAAAAATTTCATATCTTTCTCTCAACAATTCGGTTTGTTCAGACAAAAGATGACCGGTGTTGAGCAGCACACCTGTACTGGCAAAGCTCACCGAGGCACGAACACCATCGGGCGCGAGGGAAAACGTGTATGGAAACAACCGACACATCGAGGGTTTGCTGGCCTCACCAAACTGTGCATGTAACTCACACCGATTTGCCTGAGTGAGAAAAATACACCGGCCATCAGCTCTCTTTTCCAATGAATGCGTGAAGGCCTGCATTTTTGCAGATGTTACAGGCAATCGGCGAGTTGGCGCATTTTGCCCTGGTATTTGGTGTGCCACAATTTCTTTAACATCCCGTTCCGTAAGCGGAACCGGCCAGCTCAAGCAACAGTTGCCGCACCC
>JAKFUT010000040.1 GCA_021732565.1 Candidatus Obscuribacterales bacterium | reverse complement strand
GGCTCGAATCGGTGCGGGGCGCTAGCAATTATTGGCTGGTTCGCTCCCTTTCAGCGATTCCTATTATTCTCGGTATTTTCTTCTTCTGGAGATCTCTGCATACGGGAGACGTAGCCGTTCCTGAGCATCTGAATTCACTAGTCGATGCCGGAGAGAAATCACCCGACAAGTCCGAAGAGAAATCCAGCACCGCCAGCGGTGCATCCCTCTCCATGGCCTATGCATCAGCGTTTATAGCGGGTGTCGGATTTTTCTTAGTCTCGTTTCTTGCGCTAGCCATAATCCCCGGCATGGCCATGCAAACGGAAGTGGAGAAAACTCGACCCGCAACAATGTTATCTCTGACTCCCCTGGAAGAAGAAGGCAAGGCGGTTTACGCCCGAGAAGGCTGCGCCTATTGCCACACTCAACAAGTGCGAAAAGTATCTGCGGATGTGGCAAGATTTGGGGCCACCACTCGAGTCTGGGAAACAATTTACGACTATCCTCAGCTTTGGGGAACGCGACGGATAGGACCGGATCTCGCCCGTGAATCCAAAGTAAGACCGGATGACTGGCAATATGCTCATCTATTCAACTCGCGGCTTTTGGTGCCCGATTCGGTAATGCCGGGGTTTCCATGGCTGTTCGACGGAGCCCCGCAAAAGCCGACCAATGAGGCGCGAGCCCTGGTGGCCTATATGAGGTCGCTTGGACGTGAACGAGAGCGGGCTGGTTTTGGAAAACCACAAGTACCTGATTATTGCCTTTGTCCTGCCGAGGTAAAGACTCTGGAGAGCACACCAGTAGCGGTGACTGCCAGTGCCAGCATGGCCAGACCTGATGCGGGCGAAACGGGCGGGAATGCGGAGGAACAAAACTCAATGCAACCCGTATCACACCCGCGCCCCGAGGCGGACTCCTCTTCCGGCGCCTCCGAGCAGGGCGCAAATTTGTTTGCGCACAATTGTGCCGGCTGTCACGGAGCGAAAGGTACTGGAGATGGACCAGCTGCCGCGAGCCTACTTCCACAACCAGCGGATCTGACCATGCGAAGCATCTCTGCTGCTCGTTTGGATTTCGTAATGAATAATGGCGTCTATGGTACTTCCATGCCAGCGTGGCGAGATCTTCCGCATCGCGAAATGGACTCGTTGAAACAGTATGTCTCCTCGCTGGCTCTGCCGTTCAGGCAGCCACAGCCGGGGGAAGTCGAAGCACTCGATGAGAAAGCACCACCTGAAGCGCCCAAAGATGACAACAAGATCTTGCCGCCAGAACAATCGAAAGGAACGCATACAGTCCACGACTCAGCCAACGGGCAGATCTCTAAAACTGATGCAACGAATGCAAAGGCTAATATTGGCGCTAAGTCAACGGATAATGCAGCGGGGAGTAAATCTAATACGATAGCAGCGAGCAAGAGCACAGCGGAAATTTACAAGCAAAACTGCGCGAGCTGTCATGGCACCACAGGCGAGGGCAACGGTCCCGCGGCGGCAACTATCGCACCACGTCCGACAAATTTTCAACTGGAACAACCGGCTCCCGCGTATGCACTGCGCGTACTTGCTGAAGGAATTCCGGGAACTTCAATGCCACCCTGGAAAGAGCACTTATCTGACCGCCAGCGTCTTGCACTCTCAATATATGTGCGAACACTTCACCACCGGCAGAGGCGTGCGCGATGATAATTGTGGCTATACTGGTGCTGATGTTCTTGCTAATCAGTGCATATATCGGATGCTGGGCACTCTCAGCGCAATTTCGGCAGCTGGTAGAAGCGCCGAAACATGATTTCTTAAAGTGAACATGGTTCAGGCTCAGCTCACTTCGTTTTGCGCTAACAGCTTCGTGCCAGACGGAAATAGTGATGCGCAATTCGCGATTCAGGGGGTGACCACCTATCGCCTCCTATGAGAATATGCGCCATATGCATATATTCCCTTAGCAACCAAATCTCGAAACGCCTTGAATTTGGGGAATTCGCGAAGCCGAATTGTAAGATTTTATGCATATCACGCATAAAATCATAGGCAGCCGAAGTACCAACGCCAAGTGGCAAGCGACGACACGATTGGAAAACCAGTGGTAGTTTGTTTTCCACTACGAACTAACGCAAGCCTGCCGCGCGCAGTTCAACCAACCACGAGTCTCATATTAACTACTGCGCACTTGTGCCCGGGCACAAGTTTGAAGCATAAGACGTTTTGGTGGTATCATCCTCTAAAACGCCCTACCAACGGTCCGTTTATGAGGAACGCAATGAGTCGCTCACTACGAATTATGCCAACCATAGTCATGGCCCTGGCGTGTGGCACTCTCTCTGCTGAAGCAGCAAAAACATGGCAGCAATTCATAACCGAAGGCGAGCAACAATACGAGAACGGCGATCTCAAGGCCGCCGAAGCTTCATTTAATGAAGCAATGAAAGAGGCCAGTAAATTCACGTCTGATGACGTTCGTCTGGCTCGCACGCAAAACGACCTGGGCGTCGTTTTGGAGAAGTCCGGCAAATACACCGAAGCAGAGCCTCTGTATAAAAGTGCGCTCCAGATCCGACAATCAAAATTGGGCAATAATGATCTCGCTGTAGCAGACACCGTGAATAATTTGGCTAACTTGTACAAAGATCAAAGCAAGTACAAGGAAGCCGAGACGCTATACATGCGTGCGCTGGCCATATACTCGGCGACACCGAAAGGCGGCGCCAATTTGGCAATGGCATGGAACAATCTTTCAGTGCTTCATACCAAGCAAGGAAAAGCGACGGAAGCAGAGGCCGACCTGAAGCACGGCATCGAGTGCGGTGAAAAATTTCTCCCGGCAGACAACGATCATGTAATAGATATGACGGCTAAGCTTGCCGAATTCTATGATAAGAACGGAAAGACGGCAGAAGCAAAACCTTACTTCAAGAAGTATCTCCGCAGCGTATACAAAGCAATGGAAATCACAGACAAGGATCCAGATGCGCACGCAAAGGCAAAGAAATTTGCAGCCGCCTTGCGCATGGCCGGACAACAGGGCGATGCAGAATTGGTCGAAAAGGCTTTACAGTACGAAGCAAAATAAGCAACTTCCTTCTGCCATACCTCAGCCCCTTCCGATAGCGCGAGGTTGTTCGTTGAGTAGTCGCACCATTTAAGCAACCAGATTCTGGATGTGTTGGGTTGGTGGCAATTGGTTTGTTTGGTCGCGAAACAGACGGTTAGCCAACTCTTGAACCTTAACAGTGCAATCTGGCTGCAGACATTGAGAATGGTGGCGCCCTCTTACCCGATCGAGCAGTCGATGCATGGAGCCCGAAGGTTCGAGCATCGTCGATATTTGCGACGATGCGCTAGAATCCCTTCCTAAGGTGGCAGAGCAAACGCTGCTCGATTGTTTCGCGAACGACGGTGAGGCTGCACGATATTTCCTTTCATGAGCGCAAAAACTACCGCAATCGGACAATTGGACACAATAATCAGTCACGAATATGGCTGAAACCTAGCGGAGCTTTCTCCAAGGCTTAATCACTTTTGCGTGATTTTGCACTTGTGGGACCCGGAGCCGAAATGTCATTGTGCCAGGAGAATGACTGTTTTCAGTTGCAAATACCCTTCTCCCATTCGTCCACAACCCTTAGTTTGCCAGTCATTGAAAGAACTCAAAGTCACCCACTACAAATCATCATTAAATCGCCCATGATAAAGTCGAGAGGAACAGAAGTTACATGGTTGGAGAACTATCGCACGCACCAGAATTGCTCAGGCAAGAAAACAAATCAGGCGCTTTTGAAGACTTAGCACGGTCGGCAGTTTACAGTGCTTTTCAATCACCTGTAAATGGGGCGGTGCAGTTGGTAGATAAGGTCGCCGGCACCAATATAGCGCCTTC
The DNA here is from genome assembly GCA_021732565.1 of Candidatus Obscuribacterales bacterium. Classification (GTDB taxonomy): domain Bacteria; phylum Cyanobacteriota; class Vampirovibrionia; order Obscuribacterales; family Obscuribacteraceae; genus JAKFUT01. The sequence continues at coordinate 10,479 of JAKFUT010000040.1, read as the reverse complement.
TGTGCAAGTAATTCGACCACCCTGCGAGGCAGAGTTCGGATCTACCAACTGGCATGCTCAGCAAGTTGGTAGCGCGGCGGGCATGATTCCCTGGATTTTCACACTACACAAAGGTAGTTCGTGCTTACTCAACCGAGCAATTGTCGGCATTGAGACCAAACTCGGCAGCCAGACTCTGGTCAAATCAGTGGTGCAGACCGAAGGCGCGGTGGCTGCCAGAGCAGGCGAACGCTTCTTCACCTGCAAAACAGCCGTGGAAGTGGGCGCGTCGGCGATGAGTGGTCTGGCTTACGGAGCCCTCTTGACTCCCACTTTGGAAAATGAAGATTTTCTCTCTTCCCGCGCAAGAAACGCTTTCTCAAGCGCCGCCACATTTATGACTCTCTCCACTTCGAGTCGGGCGCTTGAATCCTTTGGAGTGAAAAACAAAGTGCTGGCCGGTGCAGCATCGGGTTTGCCCGCCGGAATTGTTTCGGCCGAATCCCACTCGATACTATCGGGGAAGGGAAGCGCGTCGGGGAAGGAAGTGCTGCAATCTATGTACGGGTTCACCATAATTGGTGGCGGATTTGGTTTTGCACAATCGAGAATAGGTTCGCGGGTCCAAACCGATCACAGCGCGAAGGGTACAGAAATCATTGAAACGTCAATTGGCACAGAGCAACCAATTAGCGGGCTAGACTGGCGTACGCAACCCATGCCTGAACTTAGGTCTACGAAAACGGCGCTGGACTATCATCAAATCCCCATCGACATCACGGGCAAACTGAATAAGCAAAGAGTCGTAAACGTCAAAGAATACGGCATCGCCTCAAGTTCAGCTTATGCTCAACCAAATGCCCCCTACTACCGTTCATTCGCAACAGCTCTTGAGGCAATCTTCATACGCGAGGCGGTCGCAGAAAAGCTGGCCCAAGCGAACAAAAAACTTCGCCCGTATGGGGCAGAGCTGCTGGCTCTTGACGGATATCGTCCAATTGATCTTCAGCACGAATTGTGGGATCACTTCATCAAGAAGGGCCGCGAGGCGCTAACAAACCCCACAGAGAAAGACCTTGAAAAGTTTGCCGGTCAATTCTGTTCAGACCCGCGCGGTTTTGATCCCAACGATTTTCGCACATGGCCGGTGCACAATACCGGCGGTGCAATCGACGTGACATTGAGGTCTTTACGGACTGGACAGGAGTTATTCATGGGAAGCATTTTCGATGATGCTGATGCGGTCTCATCATCGCGTCATTTCGAAAAGCCCGAGGTTCCTAGCCAGAGTGCACTTGAGGCTCAACGCAATCGCCGTCTGTTGTTTCATGCCATGCGCGAGGTCGGATTTGCTAATTACCACCATGAGTGGTGGCATTTCGATTACGGGACACAAATGTGGGTAATGAATGGCGGTCATTGCGGGCCGGCTCTGTTTGGTCGAACAACTCTGACTCCTGGCACCGTGACTGCGGCAAAGGGTAATTGAGAAGTAAGACGCTTCTGATTTTCCATATGCGCTTCAGTACTTGGACTTGGCACTGGAACGAAAAGGCGCACGTTGATACAAACAAACAAAACGGCGTCCGGCGATCAGCAACTTTTTCAAAAACATCAGTAACAGCTTCATTGTGCCGTTTTGGAATGCAGCAATGGAGTACGACTTTATAAAAGTCGCATTGCTTCTGGTTTACGTCAGGTTGCGAGTGTTCTTAACACTGTCCTGGTTAAAAATGCTACTGTTATCCGATGGCTGCACTTGATTAGTAGGGACCGTTACTTAGTTCCGAACCAACCAACATTCCAGCCAAAAGTTGTCATTTGGGCAAACGGTAGAGCAGGGTGTCTTCGTATCCCAAAATTGATTATTGCGTTTGCTTATGCGCATCGGTCCAGCAGTTTGTGAGGATTTGCACGGTCCGCCTTTCAGAACTAAAGAGAATGCATGTCACCGCCCAATTTGTCCAGTTAGTGTAGACTGTCGGACTAGGTGCCCCAGCGATTATTGACATGGAAGAAGGGTGCTTCAGGATTCAATGGATACAGTTTCCAAAGTAGTAATGATTGCGGATAGCGACAATAACGTCCGCCAAATGGTTAGCCGTTTCCTTAGCGAAGCCGGTTATACAGTAATCTTTGCAACCGACGGTTATGAGGCTTTAGATAATGCACGAAAAGCGCCGCCTTTGGTGATCCTGGCTGACATACTGCTCCCCAGGCTGGACGGTCTGGCCCTTTGTCGGTTGATTAAGGGTGATGAGGCTACCAAAAATATCGTCACTGTAATAGTGTTCAGTGTTCTTGCTGCCGAGGAACGGGCTCTAAAAGCGGGTACAGACGCATTCATTCACAATTTAGAAAAGAAGCGCTTACTTATGGCACTTGAAGAAGCGACCAGAAAGAGGAACATGATTGCATGAATGCACTTATACGCATTAGCACCGGCAACCATCAAATGGATGAAATTTTGAACGGTGGCTTCCCTGCAAATTCAATCAATATCATCATGGGACAGCCCGGGACTGGAAAAACTATCTTCGCCGAGCAAATGGTGTTTCATCATGCTACTGATAATGGGCGCACCATTCTTTATCTCACCACTCTTTCAGAGCCTGTAGCCAAGGTTCTTACTTATCTGCAACGATTTACTTTTTTCGATCAAAACAAGGTCGGATCCGTGGTTCATTACCGGGAGATAGGAGCCGACTTAGCTAGAAACGGCATCGGTGCGCTACAGCCGTGCGTCGAAGAGGCCATCCATTCCATTGCGCCCAAGATTATCGTGATCGATTCGTTTAAGGCTCTACACGACTTGGCGGAATCTCCCCAAGAAATGCGGCGTATGCTGTATGAACTGACAGGCCTGCTAAGCTCCTTTGAGACCACGGTGTTTCTCGTAGGCGAATACACAGACGAACATTCCCAAACCTTACCTGAATTCGCAATAGCTGATGGCATTCTTCAATTTCTTCGCAGTACGCTAAGCACAAGAGACGAGCGATTCCTGCGCGTTCTGAAGCTACGTGGTAGCAGCTATTTAGAGGGACTACACGGATGCAAAATTACGGCTTCCGGTCTCGACATTTATCCGCGTCTCGTTACTCCTAAAGTGGCAGAAAGTTATGCCGCTGAGATCGAGCGTGTTTCATCCGGCATCGACGGATTTGACGAACTTGTCGGCGGTGGTTTATTACGAGGAAGCGCAACGGTTGTAGCAGGACCTGCGGGCTCCGGCAAAACTACTTTAGGGCTGCAATTCGCTCTTGCTGGAACCAAGCAAAAGGAGCGCAGTCTGTACGTAAACTTTCAAGAGAATCCCTCACAACTTGCACGCCTGATTAAATTCTTGGGATCGGACCTGGAAGAAATCAAAGCTGCTGGCTTTGAACTACTATACGTTTCTCCGGTCGAGCTGCAAATTGACAGCGTCATTGTCAAATTGTTTGGACTGATTCAAGAGAAGAACATAAAACGCCTGGTCATTGATTCAATCAGCGATTTCTCAAGGGCATCTAGCGATTCAGATCGGCTCCACGACTACCTTTACTCACTGCTTCAACATCTGTCGTTGAAAGGGGTGACGACGCTAATGACTTACGAAACAGTTGGCATCCTGCTTGACGATGGGAAAGACACCGCTTCCATTAGTCGTTTTAGCAATATGTCCGACAATATTGTTCTGCTTGGAATGGGACGGGAGCCAGATTTCGAGAGAGAGATCCGTTGCATAAAAGCTCGTGCTACCAAGCACGACCGCAAGGCGCATAAGTTCGCTATTACAGACAGTGGTATTCGCCTTTCATGAGATGTCGAGACGCGCAAATAAGCGACTGTTTTTCGCACCGGTTTTGATGTCTTGTTTTTATGTTCTGCGCCAGATAAACCGGTTGAGGTTGCGAAATCTTGAACCAAATTGTCAGCTAAGATCAAGAGAGTGCCTCTAAGGAAAGAAGCCGTATGACTTAAGTGTCATGCAATTTGCGTCAAAAGGATGACACTACGCCATTTCTTTGACCTTGAAAGATCTGCCGGTTGTGTCATGCATGGGAATTTCCACCGGCTTTACTGCGTCTGCCGGTTTGGCAGGTGGCACCACATCCGTGGAAGTGGGCGCGTCGGCGATGAGTGGTCTGGCTTACGGAGCCCTCTTGACTCCCACTTTGGAAAATGAAGATTTTCTCTCTTCCCGCGCAAGAAACGCTTTCTCAAGCGCCGCCACATTTATGACTCTCTCCACTTCGAGTCGGGCGCGCGAGGTCGGCTTTGCTAATTACCACCATGAGTGGTGGCATTTCGATTACGGAACGCAAATGTGGGTAATGAATGGCGGTCATTGCGGGCCGGCTCTGTTTGGTCGAACTACGCTGAGTCCTGGCACCGCGACTCCGCCAAAGGGTAGTTAAAGACCAAATTCATAATGAGCATTGAAGTTGAACGTCGATTCCCTTTACCTCATTGGAGAGATCTTATCGCGGTCGACCTCCGTGTCAATTCTCTCAGCCAGCTCAACTGCGTGGATTTTTGTAGCAGAGAAAGTCGGTAAATCCGCCCATCAGTAGATGGGTGCAAAATCTCGCATTACCAGGACAACGGGTCGGAACTCTTCTTCAGCAATCGCGATGCGACAAACGCCACTGTGCCCTGCATGGGAGAGCAGCCCACAAAGTTGTAATCAACAGCGGTTTGGTCCTTTGCCATGGCACGCAAAGCTGTGTCCCCGCTCTTCTTGTCGATACGTCGAAGCAACATGGCTGCGTAGAGCCGTCCAGCAGGAGAACCACTATGTACCAACCTTTCCAACTGAACTCGAATCTTGGCACCTTTAGCACCACAATCTTCGTACGCAAGATAGTTTTCACTTTTCGAACCGGCATAACCGGTGTACTGCCCGTCAAAGCAGTAAGCCGATTTCAGTCTCACAAGGCAGTTTACCAGTGTTGTCTCCTCAGTCGTCGAGGGTAGTGAGATTCCACGTGATTCGGTTTTGGTCCGATTTACGCCTCCAAGCTTCTCCTGCAGAAGGCGCAAGTCGGTTTGAAGAAGTTCGCGAAATTTCGGATCGGCATTTGAACCGAGCGCACTTATTGCCTGCTGGTAATATGTTTGCGCGACCAGGAATTTCCCCTGGTCGGCACTTTCCTGAGCCAGTCGATAGAATCGCAATGCGCGGGAATCGGCATTCACTTCGGCTCGCAGTTTCACAGAACCCTTTGAATCTCCGGAAAGGCTGCTGGCTGGCACTGTTGAGGTTGAAGAGCCAGCCTCTGATTGTTTCACCGATAGAGGCTTCAAGGCGGGGTGTGGCGGGATGTATACGTCTCCCATCAACGGTTGGCAAGGAGGTGGTGAGGCTTTTGACTCGGGAGAGGAATCGGAACTGCCTGCGTACTGGGCAAGAGCCCCACCAGACCAGCTCATCAGCAGCGTTGCCATTCCGGCAATCCAATTTATCGCAGTGCGACAACGCTCGCGAATCTTTCGCAATCCGACAGGACAATCGTCCGTCAATACGGTGCCATCCTTACGGCGAAAAAACCGCATGCACTTACCGGTACTTTGTTGAGACAAGAACTGCTCAGCTTCTTGCCGTGTCATGCTCGATATGTTGTAAACGTGCTTAGAGCACGAATTGCAGTGGCGTATCCGATCGTCCCCTTCCATCGAATTCCATGAAGCACTACAAGGCGCGGCGATGACTAGTCGATCGAGAACTGTTGGTTCTTCGTTCATCTGAACCTCAACAACGTATGGAATCAGTCTAGCTCAACGATTAGTTCGTTCCCACCGGAAGAACCCGAGGTCCGCGCCGGGCTTCGTGGATCCGGCAGGTCCGTAAAGGTCGAGGAATCTTGAAGTCAAAATTCTGCTTCAGACGAAATCGCTCTCCCATTGGAATCCGCAATATGGATGGCATCAGCACGAACGTGTCTTGCCAATGTCTGGCGGCCATGAGGATAACTTCAGCGCTGTGACTGCAGCCCAGTGGAGAAACAGGATTTCGTTCCAGCTGCAAGGCCGGCCACGCGGTGAATCGGGAACACCTGAAAGTCCAAATTTTCCAGCTAACATGAAAGGCTCGTCCGCAAAGACGAGCCTTTCATTTTTAATGACGTCCTATCTGCCCGACCAGTGTCAACTCAAATTCAGCAAATGTTCTATTTGATCTCCAAATTGGGCAGCCCGTCTAGATTCGGATCGGCTGGCGGTCGTGCATCGTTGACACCAAGGGCGACACCACTACGTCGCTGGGGTCCAGAACTCAATCCACGCAGCATGTTGTACAAACTGCCTGTATTTGTACCAGGAGCACCACCGGGAACGTCGGCTCTTAATTGCTTAGGTAGAAGAGTTGTATCGACGCCTGGTTTGAATTCCATATAAGCGATGTTTTTGCCGTGGCCGCCTGGTCTTAGAATGGCGAAGCCGACCTGTTGCCTGGCACCCGTCAATCGACTGGGATCGTGGTCGAGTCTGAATCCATAGAGTTCGTCCGGAGTTAGAGCGGCAGGTCCTTCCGTTTTAATCAAGTTCTGCTTGCGCATGCCGTTCACTATATGGACTGCGTCAAATCGCTGAATGTGTTGTCCATCCTTTCCGTAGGGAACAATCACATCCATCGGGTTACCATCTTGTCCCTTAATCGTTCGCTGTTCAAATACGATCAAATCAGCATCGGGGTGTATTGGTGAACCGTCTGGATAGCGTCCCTCACGCACCATATCGAACCCTTTCTCCACAATCGGACTGGTGGATGCAGCAGTATCAGGAGCTTGCTTGAGGTACCATTTCACGCTCTCAACTCTTACGCGATTCTCCAGGTGCAACTGAATATCGGCAAGCGTCATTTCAGCCATCTGATTTGGCTTGGGCTGATAGTTACCACGAACACTGTCGGCCCAGTTGTCGAATTTAGCCATCTGCTCGGCAGTCATACCATTCCTGGACATCAGTTGAGCCCGCTCCGGCCCGTGTTTCGGAACCCAACTTGCGCCTCGTTCCCAATTCTTCACCTTACCCAGCATACCTTCAACATTGGCGAGAATTTCTCTTGAACGCCCCGTGGCGGCTGAATCATTTCCAAACCACTCAGTGGCTTTGTTCAAGTACTCAGCCACACCTTTGAGTGCAGTCGTGTGTCGTGCACCAGTTCGGTGGAAATCATCCACAGCTCTCTGAGCATCCTGGAGGGCTCGATTTACTTCGCGCTCACCAACGGGCGGTCGCTCTCCGAATCGTTCGGGTTGTCGTTCGGGCTCATTTCGATTGCGATCTCCCGGACGATCTGGTTGACGCTCGGGTTGACGCTCGGGTTGACGTTGTCCTTGAGGACGATCGTTGACCTGAGGGCGATTAAGTTCAGGTGACGGCTTAGCCTCCACGCGCCCACCATTGGGTTTCGCGGGATTGAACTCCGGTTTCTCGAGTGCCGCCTTTATGGCATCCGGTGCCTGTTGTAATGGCTTGGCTGGCGGAATTTCCACAGGCTTCAGTGCGTCTGCCGGTTTGGCGGGCGGCACCACCTCCGTGGCTGGTCTTTCAAGTTTTGGCTGGCGAATAGCGTCACCCGGTTTGGCACGAACCAAATCAGGAACAGACTTCGGAATTGCAGTTTGATCAAGGGTGGGCGTTACTTCAACAGCCTTGAGCGTGAATTGTCCATCGAGTCGTCGCAGTTCGGTTGATAGGTCAGCCAACTGCCCTTCTTGCTTGGCTAGATTATCGCGAAGGTTGTTGACCTTCTTTTCAAAGGCGGTCAATTCTCCGTCTGTTCCAGCTTCGATGGCTCGTTGTCTTTTTTGCAAAGCGGTTTGCGCCTCGACCACCCTCGCTTGTGCCGCTGGAACGGTCTCAATCCGAGCCTGACAGCCTCTAATGTCTTGTCTTACATCGCTCAGTTCTTGTCTCACTACCTCGGGATCTCTGGCAGTAGAGCCTTCTTCGCCCTTCGCTCTTAACTCGGTCTGCAACCGAGCCTCATCGGCTCTCAGTTCCTGCAGTCTGGCTTGCTCTGTTTGTAATGCTTCAACATTCCGCTGCGCGGCTTCCACAGCCCGCGTCTCAGCCTTAAGCCCTTTAACATCTGCTACTTGCCTTTCAGCAGCTGTCAGATTTGACCGATTGGTGGCTATCTCCGGCTTCAGCGTATCAATTTTGCCCAAAGTCTCTAACATTGATCCGCGAAGTGGAGCCACTTCCGGATGTGCCGCCAGTCGTTTAGCCGTCATTACGTCAGCCAGGTCGCCCAGTTGCATTGTTTTCTGGTTGGGTTTTTCAAGGCGAGCCCGAACGTCCATCAGCGGATCCAAATCCGCCAACTTACCTTTCTCTTTGGCTCCAAGCCTGGCAGTCTCACCCAAACTCATCTCCAGGCTGAGATGGCTTGAGGAGGAAAGCGTGCCTGGCTCTCTCATCGTCTTAAACATCTCTGCCACTTTCGGACCGAAATGGACGGCTCCAGCACCAGCCATCCCGCTTCCAAGCATTACAGGATAGTCAAACAAGGCACTGCCTGCATAATGCCCGACAACTTCCTTATTATGAGCAAGGTTGACTTCCGAATTCCACGTATCTGCAACGGCACCCCAGGTTGGAGCAGCCCGCCGGCCAACATCACCAACCATTAAAACAGTAAACGCTCCGCCGACAACTTTGGCTGCAGTTCCCCACCGCCCACCTGCTTTCGCCATCCACGCTAACGTTGAGCCAATGGCGAACGAACCGGCCACCTCAAGGGTGGTAGCGGCAATATTTTCTTGAGCGTGTTCCACCCTTGCGTTGAACCCGCTGGACAAACCATCTCTCAGCAGTTCCGCTTCTCTCTGGAATTTTGCGGTTACGGAATTGTCGCTACTCATCGCAGATGATATCTGCGAGTCAAGCAAATTGTCCTTGACCGCCGTTATCTCCTGCCCACGCAGCTCATTTACTGTCATATATTAAGTTCTCCCGCAATTGTCCATCGCCGAGTGGTGTCGACGATTCCCTCCGGTTAAGGTCGCAGTAGGCAACCAGGCCGTTTTCTCATCGCTTATGAAGCCCTATTCATTCGCGATGTGATTCACTGGAAGAAATCTTATTTGCCAGGATTAATTAAGTCGATTGGGGAAATTACGTCTCGCTTAGTAGAATTCCCATGGAGGATACCCCAAAAATGTCCAGGGTCCCTACGTGCTGAAAAGACAGGCACAATGAGCTTTCTAATTGGCGCCACAGTCCCAATGTTGATAACAAAAAGGAAAAAGGCTCATTGAACTGATGACCACCAATTCCGCACCACCTATCCTCGCGCAGCTGTAATAGCAACTAATCATGCCCATAGAATACGGGTTTCAGGGGTTTCTGAGAGGGATGAAATGTGTGGCGGTTATTTCACGTTCAGAAATAATCAAACCAACTAGTGCGATAATCGCAGGCCGAATCGCGAACGTATCGGAGAAGAGCGAGATGAGTACTGCGACCCGCAAGAAGACCCTCACTAGTGAGTATGTTCGTGCCTATATAAGGAACTCTGATGAAAGCATCAAGTTCGGCATAGTTCTCGCGGGAGTACTGCTGATAGCCTTTGCTGCATACGCCGCATTGGCAGCGGGTTGGCCCAAATTCAGTCGGGCGGAAGTGTTCTTCGCCGAATGTGTGCGCGAGATGATCCAGACCGACAATCTCGTCACCCCGCTCTATCATGGAACACCGTTCTTCGATAAACCTATCTTGTGTTACTGGCTCATTGGCTGCAGCTACAAGCTTTTTGGCGTCAGCCACCTTGCGGCTCGTGTTCCATCCATCTTAGCGGCTCTTGGTACCATTGCTGCAACTGCAGTGGGAACGCACAAGTTGTTCGGGCCGAGGGCTGGAACGTTAGCGGGCGCGGTTTTGGCTAGTGCTTTCATGTTTCTGTCATTCTCGAACATGTGCATGTCCGACATGATGCTGGTGTTTTTTGATACCATCACGCTGACATTGTTATATGCAGCCACTGCGTGTGCGGCTACGGCACAGGTGGTACCACTCAACAAAAGTCTACCGGACAAAGGACTGTCGGCAGAAAGCAAGGCAAACATTTACTTTTGGATTGCTTCATTGAGTGCGGGGCTGGCGTTCTTGACCAAGGGACCAGTGGGAATTGCATTGCCCGGATTGGCATATGTGCTGTATCTCACTTTGAGCAAGCAGTGGAAAGTGATCAAACCGCTTACTCATGTATTGCCAGGGATAGCAATAATGTCACTAGCTGCGGTGCCCTGGTTCATAGCCGCTTTTCGTGAGAACGGTGCGGAAGCGCTTAGTTATTTCTTCATCCGGGAAAACGTGCAAAGGTTCGCCGGTTCCACTTATGATACCCACCGCCCCGTGTGGTTTATTGTTTCATCATTGCTATCCGGGTTCCTGCCGTGGTCGGTATTCCTGCCCTTTGCCTTCAAGCGTTCGCTGGATGATTGGCGCGGCGGAATAACGAGCCCGGAGGGAAAGAAACATCTTTTCCTCTGGCTATGGGTCGCCACC
>JAKFUT010000146.1 GCA_021732565.1 Candidatus Obscuribacterales bacterium | reverse complement strand
CGGTCCTCCGTTCCCGGCAGAAACGACAAGTATCTGATTAGAAGTAGTTAACCCGGGGATACGCAGAGATGAATCAGCAATCAGCCGGAGCCGGCACATCCAAAGTAGACAATGATCGCAGCCTGATTGAGCGAGCTAACCATCTTGTTCGTCAGGCACGTCTTGCTGCTGCGGTTTTTACGCAGTACAGCCAGGAACAAGTTGATGCGATTGTCAAAGCGATGACCCTTGCCGCGCTTGAGAACGTACACGCTTTTGCGCGCATGGCTCACGAAGAAACGAGAATGGGAACCAGGGAAGACAAAATGTTGAAAGATTTTGTCGCTTCGGAGTTCTTGTACAACCAGATAAAAGATAAGCGAACGGTGGGCATCGTTCGGGAATTTCCCGAAGACAATATGGTCGAGATTGCCGAGCCGATGGGGGTGATACTGGCCCTCTCGCCCGTGACCAACCCGACCTCAACAATTATCTTCAAGAGTCTTTGCTGTGCCAAAACCAGAAACAGCATCATCTTCAGCCCTCACTTAATGGCGGCAAATTCCAGCAATTTTGCCGCCAAAGTATTGTACGAGGCGGGGCTTGCAGCTGGTGCTCCAAAGGGCTTCATCGGTTGGGTGGAAAAGTCGCCGCGGCTGCGAAAAGAGACCGAACTGATGATGGTTCATCCAGAGGTCGATTTAATTTTCGCCACCGGTGGAACGCAAATGGTACGAGCTGCTCACAGCTCAGGAAAGCCGGCAATCGGTGTAGGCTCTGGAAACACGCCTGTCTACATTCACAAATCTGCCAATGTGGAAGGCGCCGTAACCGACATCATTATTTCTAAGACTTTCGATAACGGCACCGAGTGCCCCTCGGAACAGACCCTGGTGATCGATCGTTCTATCATGGCTGAGGCACTGGCCTCGTTTGTTCGGCTGGGATGCCACATTTGCAATGACGAAGAAGTAGCCAAGGTTGCCGCCACTGTGATAGATCCCCGAACCGGGGGAATGAATTACAAGTTTGTCGGGCAGTCGGCCGCTGTCATTGCAGAAGCTGCCGGGCTAGACCTTTCGCCAGACGTGAAGATATTGATGTGCCCGCTCAAAGGTGAGTTGCGCAATCATCCGCTGGCCGTCGAAAAGCTGATGCCGGTGCTGGGATTTGTCGCTGTTGATTCGGTGGAAGAAGGAATCAATCGCGCTCTTGATGTAAACTATGCCGGTGGAACCGGTCATACTGCCGGTGTATTTGCTTCCGACGAAAGTGTAATTGAAGCTTTTGCAACAGCTATAAACGCCGGGCGCGTTATCGTCAATTCGCCGACCTCAATTGGTGGACTGGGCGGAGTGTACAACAACTTGAATACAACTTTGAGCTTCGGTTGCGGAACCGGTGGCGGAAACATTACTTCCGACAATGTAGGCATTCAAAATCTGCTCAACATAAAGCGAGTACCTCATCGCAAGAATTTTGTGATGAGCTTCCAAACGACGAAGAATATCTATATCAATCCGGGCAGTATTGAACACCTTAGAGGCTTGAAGCCGCGATCGGCATTTGTCGTCACGTCGGCTTCCGCTGCCAGTCGGGGCCATTTGTCGATGGTTCTCGAGCGACTGCCGCAATCATGCCGAGTAGACGTGTTTTCGCAAGTGGGTGTAGAGCCCGATATGTCTACAGTGGAAACTGCCGTGGCGATGATGCGCAAGAGTAAGCCCGATACCATAATTGCACTTGGTGGCGGCTCCGTGCTGGATGCCGCCAAAATCATGCGCCTGTTTTATGATTGGCCTGATCTCAAACTCAAAGACATCGATACCCCGTTCCTCGATTTTCGCCAGCGTGTAGTCAAATTTCCCACCGGTGCAAGTACGCAACTTGTGGCCATACCGACCACCTCGGGCACCGGATCGGAAGTGACACCATTTGCGGTGATCAAAGACAAGGATGGTCTGCGAAAGATATCTCTCGTTGATGAATGCTTGCTGCCCGACATTGCGATACTTGACGCGCAGCTAACCCGCAGCTTGCCTGCGCAGATAACCGTCGATACTGCTGTCGATGCGCTTACTCATGCACTGGAAGCTCTGGTGTCGATTATATCGTCGGATTACACCGACGGTCTTGCGCTAGAGGCGATTCGCCTCATCTTTGAAGCGCTGCCGGAAGCAGTTAAGAATGGATCGAATGTAGTGTGGCGACATAAGCTTCATAATGCGGCCTGTCTGGCCGGCATGGCGATCGGAAATGCTTCAGTGGGCGTTAATCACGCCCTGGCTCATAGCCTGGGGGGGCGTTTTGATATTCCGCACGGGCGAGCTAATGGAGTTTTTCTGCTCACTACGTTGGAGTACAACGGTTCTGTTCCGCGCAAAATAACGCCGCACTCCACTCACGGCACTTACGCTGCGCCTTCTAAGTATGCGCGTGCTGCTCGTTTCCTCGGCCTCGATGACAAAGAAGTTGATCAATCAGAACAAAATCTTGGTCTGTTGTTGCGCCGGGCAGTTTTTGACTTGCTCCATGGATTGGGACAACCAATGAGCATTGAAGAGCTGGGGCTTCCGGCCGATGAATTGCTTAAAGTCGGACCGGAGCTAGTGCGTTCTGCTTTTGAAGATATGAGCTTGCGAACTAATCCGCGAATGGCGCTGGTTACCGAGATTCAAGATCTCTTCGTAAAATCGTACCCGCGCAGGGAGCGTCCGTAAAGTCTTCGCGGGGCCGCAGCTTGCCTGTCGGCTCATCGGCGTGCTCCCGGGAGTGCCGTCGCATTTTGAATGAATCGACTCTCCGCCACTCAAAAGATAGAAGGACTGAACCGTTTTACAAGGATAAGATGTTATGAAAAGCCAAGCTCAGTTTGTGTTGCCCGGTTCGCTCAACCGCGCCTTAGTGGAAGTGGATGTCACCCTGGCCAGCGGCAATTCCGACATCGTGCTCGATTTTGCCGATTGCAAGTTCATCTCGGTAGATGGCGTGGAATGGCTTGAGGAGCTGCTTCTTCGCGCCGATTCGGCCGATGCGAAGGTCGAATTGAAGAACGTGACGCCCTCAATTTACAAAGTTTTCAAAGTCGCCAAAATGGATTCAATTCTAAGATCATGCGGCGGCAATGCCCCAACCGGCCCTGTTTGTTAGAGCGGGTTTTTGTTGGTAATTGGGGGCTCTCGGGTTCTCGATCGGTGGATGGAGTCACTGGAAAATGCGCGCAACTTTGCTGTGCCCCCGGCAAATGGACCAGCGTGAGGGGTGTTGCCAAAGCGGCCTATGAAAATATGCGTAACTTGCATATTCTCCCTTAGCAACCGATTCCCGAAATAGCCTGAAATTAGGAAATTTCAGGCTGCGGATTGTAAGATTTTATGCGTCTCACGCATAAAATCATATGGATTTGCCCACCCCGGGTACTGATTGAGTCAAATTCTCCATCAGAAGAGCTTATGGATGTAACTTCCTGTCTTGTTGCCGATTGCTACGGCGCTTGCACGACGCGGTGTCCCATTGAGCTGAGCATGAGATCCACGCAGAGCCTTGCGGTTTTGCCACGTACGTCATTGGCCGGATTGAGTTCAACAAAGTCAAACGATTTTGCTTTCTTGCACTCTGAAATTACACTGGTGGCAAAGAGTGCTTCTCGCACCGACATTCCTCCCCGTGCAGGAGTGGTAACGCCCGGAGCGTATTCCGTGTCGATAACATCAATGTCGAAAGACATGTGAATAGCGTCTGTTCCCTTTGATGCAATTTGAATTGCCCTGTCCATTACTTCAGGCATGCCCAGCCGATCGATATCGTGCATGCTGAATGCGGTTACACCAAGTTCTTCGATAATTGCTCGCTCCTCGTGATCGAGATCGCTGATGCCAATCAAGACCGCGTTTCGCCCGTCTACTTTTGGTGCAAATCCACCTAGATTGGTCAAGCGCGACTCGCCTTTTCCCAGCACCACTGCCAGTGGCATTGCGTGCAGGTTTCCGTTATAGGTAGTCTCAGGGGTATGAATGTCTCCGTGTGCATCAAACCAGATTAATCCCAGTTTCTTGCCCGTGCGTCGAAGGTGACGCGATGCTCCGGAAATACTTCCAATTGCAATGCTGTGATCGCCACCTATGGTGATAGCTGTCGTGCCTTCAGCCACAGCTGCGTCCACCGAGTTCATCAGATTGTCGCAAACAGTCAAAATTTCGTCGCAGCACTTGACCCCTTTGACAACAGGATCCTTCCAGGTGCTTCCCACTCTTGGAATGTCCAGTTCAATTTCCCGCAATAATTTTATGCCGGCGATCTCCATTCGCTCATCCACATTTGCGCTGCGGACAGCGTCCGGGCCCATGGAGGTTCCGCGGTGCCTTCCTCCGTAGAAAAGAGGAACGTAAATTAGAGTTGCGGTGGTTGGTTCCATTTGTCGGGTGTCGCTCATGACGGGCAGCGTACTAGACTCTTTGTTTATCGTGCTTGCTAAGTTTTTCATATGTCTCCGAAATTATCTCCGGGTTTGACTGTGGTGGGATGCAGCACTTGCCAACTGTTGATTAGCATATTTGCAATCCGGGTAGAGATTTGTGTGTGCCTTGCAGTATGTGTACGCTTTGTCATACAACGTACAGCGAATCGCATCACAAACGGGTTGTGTCGGATCTCTAGTGTATAATTTCAGTTATCTTTTGTCTCCCATTCCGAGCTTTTGTTGCCGATACTGTTAGCGTGTCGGAACTTAAAAAGGCTTGGTCCGACAACGGGGAAGCTCTTTCCGCCTGATGGAGGTGTAGCCAGTGTTTCGGCCGATCGTAAAGATGTTGTTTTTGTCCAAGGCCGCCCTTGAGGTTGGTCGCGAGCGCGTTGAAGACGCGGTCGATTCCGTGACTGCAAAGGCCACGGAATACAAATCTCTCGGCAACGAGCGATTAAGCGAATCCAAAGATAAAGTTAAAGATGTTGCAAGCGAACTCTATCAACAAGTTTGGCAACGCTCCGAAGTCCTTGAAGGAGAGGTGCGAGAAAAACTGAAAAGACAAGTTGCTGATTTCTCACTTGGTGCCCTTGGTGATTCAAGCGAAATCAATGAACTCCGCGCAGAGTTAGCTACTTTGCGCGCTGAAATTGCAGAGTTGAAAACGCATCGCGCGGCAGCTGTATAACTTACACGGACTCAAGCTGAACCGCAATTAATCACTTTCGATTAACCGGTGCCTCGACCCAGGTGGTATGAGGCACCGGTTGTCATTATAATTGCCGGGTGAAGTTGTTTTCACCTTTGATTGGCGAACCTTTCATCCGCGCCGGGCAACAGACCAAAGCCAAAGCGAGCGCAAAAGCGGACTGATGAACCGCTTATAATGGGGAGCCCGGGGAGCAGAGACGATGGCTGAGAAGCCGACAAAGCGTACAGAGCGAGAGCAGCGTGCGCAGCGCGACACGGTAGCCGGTGACAAATCCAGACAACAAGATGTAGACGCCTTGAACGAGCTTCAATCGGCAACTGTGTCGGGCGGTGCGGAGCAAGCCCCCTCAGCGGGTATGGCGGAACCATCACACACGCTGAGTGTAGCCCCGATAGAGGGCAATGGATCATCTCCCGGTACGGCTGTAAGCATACCGGCGCGGATAACAGACCTTGAAGCGAGCGGACGAGAAGTTTTACTGCCCGCAACTGTTGGTCCCTTGGCGGCGGTAGTTGCGGCAGTTAGTGCGGCAAGCCCGTCGTACGGTCCCCACCAGGCGTACGATCCCGACTTTGCAGACGAATCTGCAAAATTTAGCAGACTTATTAAAGATGAAAAGTTTTGGGATGCCCTGAAAAGTCTTTGGGCGTTTTTTCTGAGCACCATCGCGCATACCATGCCCGGCTCGCGATTATCTGTCGCTGAGCGTGACAAGTTGAGTGCAGCGGCAGTCAAGAAACTTCTGATCGAGCTCGGGCCAACTTTTATCAAATTGGGGCAATTTCTCTCGGTACGGCGCGATTTGTTGCCAGTACTGGTTGCCGATGAACTGTGCGGGTTGCAGGATCGCGTTCCCTCGTTTGGCGTTGACACCCTGCGACAAATTGTCAGGCAAGAGCTGGGCTCCCCCCCTGAGGAGCTCTTTGCTCATTTCGATCCAGTGCCGATGGCCAGCGCCAGTATCGGGCAAGTGCATCGGGTACAACTGCGCGACGGCCGACAGGCCGTGCTGAAGGTACAGCGCCAGGATCTTGCTCGCCAGTTTTATCGAGACCTTGGCTTGATGCGGTTTGCAGCGAAGACGGGGCTCAAATTCGATCGTTACTATCAAGATGTGCGAAAGTTTCTTCGAATCAAGGGACCTCATCGCCCGGCCCGATTCGATTTTCGAAACTGGTTAGACATGTCTGATGAATTCGGGCGAAATCTCTTCTCCGAAATCGACTACCTGGTTGAAGGGCGAAATGCCGATCGCCTCCGTAAGCTTCTGCGAGACCGAACTGATGTTCGGGTTCCTCGAGTTATGTGGAAGTATTCCGGGCGTCGGGTCCTCACGCTGGAATACATTGAGGGCATCAAAATTGATAAGGTTGATGAATTGCGCGCCGAGGGAATAGATCCAGCGCAGGTTGGAGCAATTCTTATCACTTGCTATCTTGAGCAATTTGTTTTGAAAGGATTTTTCCATGCCGATCCCCATGCGGGAAATCTCGCCGTGGACAGCAAAGGCTGTCTGATAATCTACGATTTTGGCATGGTCGGTGAAATCACGGAAGAGCAGCGCCGAGCGCTCTTGTCTTGCGTGATATCAACAGTCAAACGAGATTCCGACTCGCTGGTTAAGAGTCTGGTGGTGCTGGGTGTTGTGCGGGCCGGCACCAATCATGAGGCCATCGGTCGTGCTTTATCCCCCTTTATGGATTATTACGCTGGCAAGGGGCTTTTCGATCTCGATTTCCGTCAACTCGAACACGATATCGACACTGTTGTAACGGAGCGTAGCCTCCGCTTGCCAGCCAATTTGGCATATATACTGCGAGCCGGTAGCTCCCTTGAAGGAATCGCTCGTACGCTGAAGGCCGACTTCAGTTTTAGTCAGGCCGTCAGACCGGTGGTTCGAAAGTTGGTTGCAATGGAGGGCATGGAAAGCCTCTCGACCCTTGAAGGACTGATGCAGTTGGCAGGACTGGCCGTTAACGGACTTAAGCGAGGCGCACGGGAAACGGCAGAAATTGCTCGAGCTGGCCGTTCTGCAAAAAAAACTGCGCCTGAACAAAACCCCGGGGTGCCCGTCGTTCGGGCTGAATGCACGAAGTGCACCAAACATGCCGTCGACAAGAAGAGAATCGCGCACCACATGCGTGTAGTCGGATGGATTGGCATCGGGTACACTGGTCTGTCGCTGGGCACGATTCTGTTGCTCGATACAACCTTCCTTGCAAATTATGCTTCGCCGGGTTTTTATTTAGTGATAGGAAATATAATTTTGGGGGGAATAATGATTTGGAAATTTGCCACCTTTCTAAGGGGTAATTCCAATTCAACCTTGTCTGACCACGGACAACGTAACGGAGAGAAGAAATGCTGAAGTGGCGTGTTGCCGCAAAGACCCACGAAGGAAAGGCGCGTCCGAAGAATGAGGATAACTGGTTTGTAAGTCCCGACGAGCGAGTGTTCGTTGTTGCCGATGGCATGGGCGGTGCGCTGGGTGGAGCACGTGCTTCCAAGCTCACTGTCGAAGCAATTGAGCAGTTATGGCGGGATCGAAGACCTCACACTACAGATCGTGAATCGATCAAGCAGTGGTTACAGGACGCCGTTAGCCTGGCCAACCGCTCCGTTTACACTGTTGCCGAGCAAGATGCCTCAGTGCGAGGCATGGGAACTACGGTGGTGGTGGCGGTGCAGGCAGACGACAATCACATGCAAATCGCGCACGTAGGAGACTCTAGAGCCTACCTCGTGCGAGACAGCAAGCCCGTTTTACTCACACAGGACCACTCAGTGGTCCAGGAGATGGTCCGGG
Source organism: Candidatus Obscuribacterales bacterium (assembly GCA_021732565.1). Classification (GTDB taxonomy): domain Bacteria; phylum Cyanobacteriota; class Vampirovibrionia; order Obscuribacterales; family Obscuribacteraceae; genus JAKFUT01. The sequence continues at coordinate 6,524 of JAKFUT010000146.1, read as the reverse complement.
CTGGTCGACTGACCGAAGAACAAGCACGTATAAATCCTTATAAGAACTTAATCACTCGGTGCCTCGGTCATGACGACAAGGTAGAAATAGATCAAACGCCTGTCGAACTTAGACCTAATGATTGGATTGTCTTGTGCACTGACGGACTGCCTACCGTCTTGCGAGACGAACAAATAAGCGGTGTTGTAGACACTGTTGATGATCCGGAGAGAGCCTGCGGGGAGCTTGTAAACCAAACCCTCGACGGGGGAGCTCCCGATAACGTGACCGTTGTTGTGGTGAGATATTTTGACTCCGACAATGGCGGTGGCTAAACCAAACGGTTTGGCCAGCGCATGACCTTCAGTAAGCGGCTTAAGCGGAGAAGTCGCAAGGAATCGGAAATTACAGTTGATTTTAGGTCGACCGCCGCGAAGGTGACGGTCCTGTAGTATGTTGAGGATATGAACGTAAGCCAGAATAAGTGCGCAAGATGTGGGGGACTTATTGCCGCAGGCGGTGAGTGTAGTTTTTGCGTTCCGGAAGGTTCAAACACGGAAAGCAGTGCCAAGGGCGAGACTCTTGAGGAGATTCTCGCTCGTTCGCAGGTGAAAACGCCGGGCACCGGTGCTATGCTCGTCAACAAAGAAACCAATGAGCGTTATCCGTTGAGCCAGTCGGTCAGTAAGATCGGACGCGACAAGGCGAACAACATTTCATTACACAACGACAGCTACATTTCACGGCATCACGCTTGGGTTTTGTTTATCAAGGGTAACTACTTTGTAGAGGATCTTGGCAGCACGAACGGCACTTTGTTGAATGGCGAAGTTCTGTCCGAGCGAAAGCAGATCTTCCCGGGTGACCGTATCAAATTTGGTCGGACGGAGCTGGTCTTCGAAATAAATTAAGGCATGACTGAGCAGGACTTTGGGATTTACCAGGTAATAGAAGAGATCGGTCGTGGCGGCATGGGCGTCATCTATAAGGCGACTGATCCTCGACTGAATCGAACAGTCGCAATAAAAAAGTTGATTCTGGATCACGTTGATCCGGATAAGAAGGATGAGTTTCGCGAGCGCTTCCGCCGAGAAGCCATTTTGGCTGCCGGCTTGAACCACCCTAATCTCATTTCCATTTATGACGTTAATATTGAGAGCGCCCATTCTTACTACGTCATGGAATTTTTGAGCGGGCATAGTTTGCGCCGTGAACTTGAGTTGCGTCCAAATAACAAGATGCCTCCACAAGATCTGTTTGCACTTTTGCAACAGGTTTGTCAGGGGCTCTCCCACGCCCATGACATGGGGCTGGTTCATCGAGATATCAAGCCTGACAACCTCTTTATTTTGCCTGGCGGTAAGATCAAGGTCACCGATTTTGGTATAGCGCGAGGAGCCGATAACTCCGACTCCACTCTCACCAAACCCGGTGTCATGCTTGGCACGCTGGCATATGTGTCCCCCGAGCAGCTTCAAGATGCCAGACATGTAGATCATCGCGCCGATATTTACTCTCTGTCGGTGTGTTGCTATGAAGCTCTGGCCGGGGTCGTGCCGTTCTGCGGTGATGGATTGACCGCCACGCTCATGGCGATTATTTCCAAATCTGAACGACCGTTGAATGAGGTGAATCCGGAAATTTCCGCTGATGTTGCGGCGGTTGTTGCCAAAGGCATGCGGAAAAAGGCACCGGAGCGATTCAGTTCGCTGGTGGAGTTCGAGAAAGAGTTTGAGCGGGCCATGGGCCTTAGTAGACCGGTGGCACCGTCGAGGTCGGCGGGAGTTTCTCCCGGTAGTCAGGGCAATGCGCCCCCGCCAGTGGCATACACGCCTGGTCTTCCGGTGGGAGGCTCTGTGCGGCTTGGCGGAAATCGGCAGCATCAGCCAACTGGCGATGAATTGCCCAAGGCATCTGTAAAACCGTGGCTATCCGGTCGCACCGGTGAGGCAGCCAAACCGTCGGCCGGTCAACCAATTACACAGTCTGTGCAGCTGGTGAAACCAATTGCTCAATTTGGCCGCCAGGGCGAGGAACGTGGTTGTTTCATGGAACCCACCTGCCTTGCTGCCCGTAACGGCAAGATTATAGTGGGCGACGGTGTAATGCGTTATTTGCAGATCTTCTCGCGGGACGGCCGCTACCAGGGCGAATCCAGACCGAACTCCACGCTTAAAAATGTCATTACCTACGGTCGGTTTTCAAAACCGATTTCGATTGATATCGATTCGCGCAATCGAATATATGCAGTTGATTCGGCCGATCACTTTATTCGTGTTTTCGACGCGCAGGGCAATTTCTCGCGCGAGTTTTTCAACAAGCATGGAAAAGATGGCGGATTGGCCAGTATTTTGTGCGATAACGCAGCCGGTCAGCTGTACATTTCGGATCTGGACAACGGATGCGTACATGTATATTCAGCAGAAACCGGTACCTGGGTTCGCAAAATTGGTACAAAGGGTGTTGGTGAAGGACAGTTGCAGTTGCCCGCCGGTCTGGCATTAGATCGGTTCGGACAGCTTTATGTAGTGGATTACGGAGCTTCTAAAGTTTCGGTATTTTCCAAGTCTGGCTTGTTTGTTAAGAGTTGGGGCAGCAAAGGCAGCTCCAAAGGCGAGTTCAACGTGCCGCGCGCTGTCGCTATAGACAGAAATGATCGCGTTTATATTGCAGATACCCTTAATCACCGCATCTGTGTATTCACAAACAATGGTGATTACATGTTCTCTTTTGGTGGCAAGGGGCTGGAACTGGGCAAATTCACAGGACCGGCAGATCTGAGCATTGATCCGGAAAACAACACTCTTTACGTTGTTGATAAAGGCAATTGCCGGGTGCAGGTGTTTGAAATATTGGCGGGATAGCGCCGGTGCTCGAGCGGATGGCCGATGATATGGGAAATGAATTCGCAGTGCCATTGACGAAGAGCGACTGGTTGTTGGATGTGGAAACCAGGGCGAATCATCCTGTGGTGCGCCTCGTGCTTGCGTCCGGGTCGCCCCGCCGGCGCGAACTTTTACAATTGCTGGGCTTAGAGTTTGAAGTAATTCCCGCTGACATAGATGAACGTACCACGCTGAGCGATCCGGTCGAAGTTGTAGTGGGGTTGGCTCAGGCAAAGGCTCAAGCCGTGGCGCAAAGTCTGCCCGACGACGGCGGCCGGTGCCTTGTTCTTGGTGCCGATACTATTGTGGTTCTTGGTGACAAAATTCTTGGAAAGCCAGAGTCGAGAGAAGAAGCGTTCCAGATGTTAACCCGGTTATCCGGGCGATCGCACAAGGTGTATACCGGGGTTTCGGTGTTAGATTCCGCCGGCTCTGGCGAAAGTATCTGGTGTGAGTCTCAAGTTTTCTTTCGGGTGCTGGAAGAAAGGGAAATTCGCTATTATGTATCGACCGATGAACCGATGGACAAAGCGGGTGCTTATGCGCTTCAGGGCATTGCGTCCGGGTTTGTGGAGAAAGTTGACGGCTGTTATACAAATATAATCGGACTGCCGGTGCCAGATACGATAAGTTTGCTAAGGAGACACGACGTGCGCGTTTTGGGAATGCCCTAAGCGTGCGGAGAAAACTATGACACAGCCGTACACATCGCTAGAGGAAGAACTGGAACGTTACGCGTTTTCCTTTCCCATTCTGGATAAACTTACCGAGTATTTTGCCAGCGAAGGCAGGCTGGAAGGCCGCAAAATAGGGTGGCACTGTCATTTGACAGGGCTGACAGCGGCGGCTGCGCGGGTGTTAATCAAATCAGGCGCTAAGTTATTCGTTTCCGAGTGCACGGCGGCAACCACCGATTGGGCTGCCGTTACGTATATGAAACAGCTCGGTGTCAATGTCTATCAAGGGTTTGATAGTCCGCGCAAAGTTTTAGACAACCGCCCGGAAGTAATGTCGGACACCGGTTTTGTGCTCACTACCGAGTATCTCAAAGATCTTGACGCCGGAAATCAATATGTATTTGCGGGGTGCGAAATCACCACGAGCGGTATTCACCGGCTGAGACAGTTGAATGATCTTCCGATGCCTGTGGTCAACATCAATGACGGCGAACTGAAAGCCTTAATCGAGAACTACCACGGTGTTGGCGACGGCGTGCTTGAGGCTCTCTTTCGACTGACGTGGCGGGTTTGGGCGGGCAGAGCTGTCAGTGTTGTCGGCTACGGACGGGTTGGAGCCGGCGTTGCGAATTACTTGCGTCGCACTGGCGCCAACGTATCGGTGGTGGAAATCGATCCGATCAGGCAACTGGTTGCTCACTATGACGGCTACGGGTTAATGGACCTGCACCATGCGTTGTCGAGCACGGAACTTATCGTTACGGCCACTGGCGGGCGGGCTATTATCGGTGCCAGTGAGTTGGCGATATTGCGCGATGGCGTTGTGCTGATGAACGTCGGTCATTGGGCGGAAGAGATTGATGTACCGGCGATTAGACAGGCCTCCAAGGGACAAAGGCCCGTAGCGAAGCATTTAGAAGAATATGTGCTTGGCGATGGCGCCGGCGCTAAGAAGGTATATGTGATTGCCGGTGGTGGACCTGCCAATGTGGTGTTGCTGTCTGGATCTCCGGAGCCGACTCTGATTCATTTGACCACTGAATTATTGTGCATGAATCATATGGCGGATCTTTACGCTCAGGGCGTAGATCTAAGAGCGGGAGAGCACGCCGTTCCCAGAGAAGTGGAACGACGCGCCAGTATACTTGCTTTGCAAACTCTTGGTTTGAGTAATTGCATGAAAGTACCCGAAGCGTTGCCCATAAGTATCTAGTAATCCGGCCCATCGGTGAGTTGGTTGTTGATTCAAGCGAGGTTGGCGCGGACGCGGTGCGGGCACCGACCAACCGGGCACCGATTGTAAATCCCGGGGAGGTTGAGCACTTGCAATTCAACGAGTCGACTTTCCGAGTAAACTTTAATCGATAGACTTTGAGTTTCCATTGTGTCGCTGGCAGGTTACATCTACTTTGGTAACTTGAGCGGCAAGACCGAAAACCTCCGTGCCGCCGGTTCACAAATGGCCCGGGCGCCCTCTCCCGCTCGCTTTTGCCGAGATGCAAAGAGTCGCCGCCGATAGCGGTAGCCCGCTGAGACTGTTAACCTCTATCTAAGAACTCAGCCGAACTAACGTAACATCGCGCATAATGATGAGCATGATGAATCACAGGCCACAGTCACTGTCGGCACCGCGTAAAACCTGTCTTATTCGGCAGCCGTCAATTGGATTCGGGAAGCTCTGCATGAATAAACTGCACCGCCGAGCATTACTTTGCTTGAGTTTTGTTATTTCGCTTCAGGTACTGGTCGCGATACCAGTGCGTGCAGACGACGGCTCGATGGAGTCTATGTGGATGGACCAACCGGCCCCTCCTTCCGGTAAAGATGAGGAGTCCACCGGACCGGTAGCTGCGTTGAACCCGACACCGGGCGCGGCTTCTACCGCGGCACCGATGTGTTCATTGGATGACTTCAAGGGGAGTCAGTTTGTTGCTCGCGGCGCCTGGCCTGGAATCGGACCGTTTACAGGCGCTTCCAATGGCGAGTTTTCTGATGCCGGTCAGAATCTGATCAAACTAGATTTGACAGCCAACCAGATTAATAAAGCGGAGCTGGGCATGGCGCGTTCCGGTGGTGATACCGTGGGCAAAGATTTTCTTGATATCGAGATGACCACCGATTTCCTTCTGGAGGCGCTCGGTGCAAAGCCCGCAAAAATTGCCGAGTTCAACGTAGACCTTGAGAAGAACCGTGACAAGGTTATGGCGTCAAAGAGTGGCCAGAGCTTCTGTGCCGGCCGCTATCAGGTTAATATTGACCGCACTCGCCGTGCGGCTCCTTATAGTTGTCTCATTGTCGTCAATAGTTTGGATGCCAATAAAGCTACTTTAAAGGAACATTCAGTTAAGGAAGAGGGACGCCCCACGAAGGTGACAAGTTTTGTACCCGTGGCGACGCCTCCTCCGGTGGCACCGCCAATCAAACGAACCGCTGCTCCTCCTCCGGCTTCAGCAGCCATTAATCCGTCTATTGATCCGCGCCGAGATGAATTTGCAGAAGTGATTCGCTCCTGGCAAAATTTGAAAAAAGTAGCTGTGAAAAAGCGTGATACCGCGACTCTGGCAGACGTGCTTGCCGGTCGAGCACTGGCCAGGCAAACCGATGCAGTTAAGTGGCTGGTGACAAACAAGAAGTATTACGACATGAACCCCCGGGGCGTTGTAGTCGACAAATATCAGGAGCAAGTGCCAGGGAAGAAATATATCGTTCTTGCTCAGGTTCGTGAATTTAGCAAGTTCATTGATGAGCCTACCGGTCAGGTGCTAAAGGAAGTTGACGACAAATACACGGTGAACTACACCATTGAAAAGGTCGGCGATCGCTGGATGATAACTGATTCAGCTTTGCTAGCTACCGGACAGCCGGGCAACAAAACGACAACTCCACCTAAACCATCACACTAATGACGGATCAGGAGAAACCACCCGAGACCACTTCCAGTCTTGTAAGGCTAGTGGTCGTGCTGGTTCTGAGTGGCAGCGTT
>JAKFUT010000373.1 GCA_021732565.1 Candidatus Obscuribacterales bacterium | reverse complement strand
TGGCGACGTACTTCAGGCGCTAGGAGTGGACGTAGCGCGGGGCGTTTTTGGTGCTCATATGGATGTCACTTTAACTAATGATGGCCCAGTGACACTTATGCTCGATTACCGAGACAACAACGCAAATTAGCATTCGTTCGAATTCGCTTCTGGTTGACTTCTGGCTTTTCATCTACAGCATCTCCTCGCCGAGGTTGATCCGTGCCGGGTAGCTCTCAGGTTTCAAAAGATGTACTTGAGGAAAGGCGTCTATTGCATAGACCCAAGCCGTCTCTATGGTGCCGTCAAGCTGATGCACAATCGCTTCAGTTTTCAACCGTTCAGCTTCAGCCTTGGCGAAGACGATCGCAGCAGTTCTGTCATTAAAGCGAATAATTTCGGTGCTCCCTTCAGGATGCACGCACCAAACATTTTTGTAGAAGAGAACATGTTGATTCCTCCTTTTGCTCATTAGATCTGCGCCTCTGTCTCGTAAAACTGGAAGTCCTCTCGATAGCCGCCATGACCATGACCGATCTCTTTGGTGTTGGCCACAACTTCAATAGAATGAATCCATTTGCACATGGTAAAACCGAGCTTATCTTCCACTCGCAAGCGCAGTGGGGCGCCATGCTCAATGGTCAGTGGTTTGTAGTTCATTTCGTACGCCAGAATCGTTTGTGAATGCTTGCATTCATCAAGCGTAAGTGAAGTGTAGTAATGCCGTCCGACGGGATCCTGTTGATAGGAACGAAAGACGACACAACGGCCAGATTCCAAAGGCTTAGTCTGCTCAATAATGAAAGAGAGAGGCACGCCTGCCCATTGAGCAATGCCGGTCCAACCTTGAATGCAGACATGGCGTGTGATCTGGCCTTTGCGTGGTAGACAACGCAATTGATCAATTGATAGCTCAATTTCATTTTCAACTAGACCATAAATGCGTAGCCGGTAATTAACAAAATCATTCTCAATGAGGTCTAAGTATTCAGCGGTTTCTGGAGGTCTGCCATTGACACGGAAGTATGGCGAGATATCCGAATCTTTGAATTCTTGCGCGGCGGACATTCTCCCGAGAACTCCCACAAAAATCGGCTTTAAGAGGTGCTCTTCTGTAAGCTGCAATGCACGCGCAAAAAATACAGAAAAGAAATTGCTGAAGACATTGGCTACAAGAACAAACATGAGGCCGATTGCGAAGATGCTCACAGCAAGTGGAAAATTGTCTGTATCGCCAAGCGTTATGTGGATTACATTGCGTTGAAATTTGACAAGAAAGATCAGTGCAATGTGGATGATCGCAAAAAGCACGTAGCCGATCATGCACAAGAAATGTAAGCTGCGAGCGCTCTGGTGTCCGCCAAGAGCGGCCGTAAACCGGGGAAATCTGTTAGCAATGGCTGGAGACATGGCTAGCCCCGTCCAAATGGTTAGTGGCGTCAGAACAAAAACAACAAGCGCGTATGTGATCTGCTGCAACGGGTCATATGGATGGAATTCTAGATCCGGTGGTTTATGAAAACTGGCATAAAGGCACAGATCGTGCCAGGCCGCAGGTAATACCTGCCAGGTAGTGGGAACAAGGCGCTGCCAGCTGCCAGTTGCGAAAAGCAAAACAATATATGCCAGGCCATTTAGCAGCCAGAAAGCCACGCAAAGAAAATGCCAATGGCGGGCGACGCCGAGTGCATGTCTTTTTCCGGGCAGGGCAATAACAGGATTTATTTCATCGGCTTCATCCATTGATGTCCATAATCCGTCTTCGGGCATTTTTCTTTTGCCGAACTTCAACCATTCAGATCCAGGCAAGCAGTGGTCCTGCCAGTACAGTTTTGGATGATCAGAAAGGATCTGTATGCCGCTTCGGACGAGCAGCGTCAAAAAGAAGAAATTGAGGAAATGCGTGATGCGCAACCAGGAAGGGAAGTGCTCAAAGGCGGCGTTTTCCATTATCAAACCCTCAAGACACGAGTTAATAATGCAGATTCATTTGTTCAGCAAGCTGTTCCTCATGTTTGAGACGTGATTCCTTAAGGCAAAAGCACGTAAACCGACTTAAGGCCCATGGCAGCATAAATGCCGAGGCACTCGACTGTGACAGCGACAAACAAAGATTTCAGGATGGCGAAACCGAGAGCGCCCGGATCGAGAGTAGCTTCAGTGACGGGGAATGAATTTAGGTGTTGTGTAAATAAACCCTGCTAATGTAGCAATTTTGAAACATCGATACGGCAATCGAACTTTGTCGGTTCAGACAAAAGCAGTGTCTCGAACTCATGCACCTGAATATATGGAATTAGTCGAGCATCTTGAATGTCTGCTTCTAGTGCCTATTCCAGTGCGGCTACCTGTTGAAATTTATCAGGGATACTTTGCTGCAGCATAACCGGGGAAATCGTTCCGGAAGGCGCTAGTTTCACCCACCAGCCCCGATGCTCTTGCCATACTTCCAGAATCCTTCCCGTATGCAGGTCTTCACCATCCTTGGAAGTTCGCTCCATCTGTACTTCATTTTTTGATTTGTCCAATCGTCCGTCCGACCTTATGCAGGCGAACTGCATCATTTGGGTAGAAGGACCAAGCGACGTCATCTATCTCCATCATTGGTTTCGCAAGTTTGCTCGCGAGATTGAAGATTTACCGCTCGTTGAAGGATTACATTTCTCGTTGATGTTTTATGGCGGGGCGACCTACAAGAACTGTCTTCTCTGGATGCATTGATTCCTGTGAATGACGAGGACGAGTGTACCGACGAACATGATCACAAACTTGATTTAAAGCCGAGTGAATTAGTTTCGTTGCTTTCTACCTCTCTGCCTTCCGTAAACCCTCAATGCAGCCACTATGTTTGAGGAGCACGCCAGAGAGCGGACGCTGGAAGCAAGCGAAATGGAGAACTTCTTCGCGTCCCTCAATGAGGAAGGTGCCAACGACATTCAAGACTTTGTGATGCTGACTCTCTTAACTGGCGCACGCAAAGCGATGTGCTCGGAATGAGATGGAAAGCATTTCCGCACCATCCTTTTCAGCCAAGGAAGCGATCAGCAAAACGCGATTGAGAAGGAATGGGCAAGGCAATTGATGGTGGAGTGAAAGAGGCAAAATCAAACAAAGTGCAAGCTGTTGTTCTAAGTCTTGCTTCTGTGCCCAGCAGTTCACGAGTATCGCTTTTGGCAATCCGTGCTTACTATCAGCTCTGTCACCTTTGCCCTGTTCGAGTCGATATGAGCGAGTTCAGCCTTGTACCAAATGTCCGGCTTGTCGTCTGAACCGAATTCAATCATTCTTAGGGTCACAATCCTTGCACCTGGTGGTTGCAACTTCTGAATATCTTCACGATAAGGAGGCGATGTTAGCCAGGTTCAAGCAGATGAAAATCGAAAAACATCCGCACTTGCTCAATATCGACAACCTTTTTTTGCGTGGTTAAGATTCTCCACCATTCGAACCGTGATCTTTCTCAAACTCGGCAAGCTCGACTTTTCACAGCAAGAAGGGGGGCACAACCAATTCCAATCTTCGCGGTGGATGTGGTCGGAATGACTCTGGTTTTCTGCATGGTGTCAAGACATGCCACACTGTTTTAGTGGCGCGGTCTAAAGGCGACAGGGACGATCGGTGGACCAGATACTACCAATCGTGCGATGGAGTTGTTCTAGTCAACCGCAAAGCGGCGAGTGCACATCCTTGAATTGAAAGTCTTAACCGAAGATTAGAACACTTGACTGGGCAGCCACAGAAGAACCGTCTTATTATGATGGCTGAATTTTGATTGCCTGCATTCAAAAAATGGCCGTTGCAATTTTGTATCCGTAAGCTGTGAGGGCGAAGATGAGGCGAACGATAGCAATTGTTCTTGCACTGTTGGCTAGTAGTGTCTCATCATCTGCAATTGCAGCAGGAGACGATGAACCCGAGCCGGAGCGAACGACCGACGTAGCGTCTTCGGCCATGGCGCCCCCCGTGGGCGATCCAGTTGCATATTATCAAAAGGGCTGCGAGCTACTGAAAGAGAACAAGCTTCAGGCCGCTCTCAATCATTTCAACAAGGCCCTGGAACTTAACCCGAAGTATTACGAGGCATCCTATAAGAAGGCGCTAATTTACCAACTGACAGGATACGACAAATTTGCCGCTAAGCGATATCAGGACATTCTAAAGTACCGGCCAGACATGGATCTGGTTAGAATCAATCTGGCAGCGCTACACCATAAACATAAGCACTATAAGGGTGCAGAAGAACAACTCAAGGCTGTGGTTACACACAACTACTATTGCTTTGAGGCACACTATAATCTGGCGAACGTGTATATTGATGAACTGAAGCCCGAAGAAGCAATTAAGGAATTTAAGGTCTGCTTGAAGCTACAGCCCCATAATGCTCTGGTACATAATAATATGGGCGTAATTTTCTTGCAGAAGAAATACGTTGAAGAAGCAGTGCAAGAATTCCACAGGGCAGCCAATCTCGAACCGGCCAACAAAACATTCTCGGGCAATCTCGTCTTGTCTCAAAAGATGCTGAACAAGAAAAAGACTGGCGAATCGGTTATGTAGTCGCTCTTGCAAGAAGGCCCAATATGACCGACGACTGATAGATTCTGTTGCCGAATTAAATCGAGCGGGGAAAGTATGGCGTTGTAGAGAGTTTGCCATTTCTGCGAGTTCTGACGAACCGTTGAATAGCTGTTGAAAGACCCTTGAGGATTGTGGATTATCGTAATCCTTTCGGTGGAAAAGTAGCCGATCGTTTCCCGCGGCAAAACGAGGCTTGCCCTTTGATTCAAGGAGTACCATGAGACTAAGGTATATTGACCAGGCGGAAAAGTTGTCTATGTGCTCATTGAAATGCGTTGGGGATCTGTTCGGATGTTGATAGTTCCTGTGGCCCAATTCCGTCGCATCCCAACCGCGCATCGAGGGCACGTACATTCCGTCATAATCTACAAGCTGGAGTTCGCCGTCTTCTGTTACCAAAATATTGCCGTGCTGGAGGTCACCATGAGCGATACCAGTGTCTTCCAGAGCTGAGCACATCTGCAAGAAATTGTCCTTCAGTGCACGCAGTCCGTCCGGATTCTCGAGCTGTCTTGCTATGTAGCTGTCGAGTGTTTCTCCGTCTACCCATTCCATCTTTAGTATCGGAAACCATTCGCCACCAACGAGAATGCCTTGGCGCAAGTATTCGAAATCAAGGGTCCAAGGCAGGTCATACGACATAATGCAATCAGAGATCAGGCGGTAGCGTTGTTCTTGCGATTCTATGTTTTGGAGAAAGCAACGGACTGCATACTGTTTAGCGCCACAAGAAACCTTGTAGATACTGGCGAAATTTCCAGTAACTGGCTTTGGCATTCCCAATGCATCTAGCTGCGGGATACACTGCTGAAGTTCAAAATCCGAAAAGGACGTGCTTGGGTTTTGCACGGCCTCGTTATATTCCCGGGGAGACGGCCAACTCCGTCGGGAGCGGTCTGTGGATTTCGCTTTGTGCTGTGGCATGTAGCGATTTCTTAGATGGAGTGCCTATCTTGTCTTATACCCCATGAGCTGAAATGCAAACGTGGGTGAAGCGAACGACACATGTGTATGGCAGCTACTTCTGTCGATGAAGGCGACGCACAGAACAGAAACCGCAGGAACTTAGCAAGTCTGACCATGATTATCTTCATGAAGGTTCGACCACTGCAAATGCTTGCGCATGCTGACACATTTTTTCCTGCTTTGCCTGGAGCAATCAAAGGTTTGTACGACGAAAGACTCCGCCGCTAAGCGAAATAAACAAGCACCGTATTTAGTGACTTACGGTAGCTATCGGTAACAGTGCAATTGAAGTGAACAAAGCTTTGACCGTAGACGGCAAGCGAATCAACAAACTTGCTCACTGAGCTGGTACCGCACCTGGCACTGCTTCGGTCTCAATCGAATTCCCATGAGACCTTATCTGGACAGTTTCGCCCGTTGGGTTTGTGGTCCAGTTTTCCAAGCTGGCGAAAGAGTCAGAGTCTCTTATGCTGCTGTGTTGCTGCTTGCACTGGTAGCACAGCCACCAGCACTAACGAGTTCTCTTGTTGGGATTAACGCGACTTAGTTTAGTTGCAGCCCCAGGTCGTTGGTCAGCAGAATTTCCAGCTCTTGACCGGGATTGAGAGAAACATTGTCTCCTGTTCTAAAGAGCGCAATTGCAGAACTGCCAATTGCGGTAGCTACAATCGGTGCGCCAAGCGTTGCAACGTTGGCGGCTACCAGGGCTCCGCGTGCTGCTCCTTGCTCGTTCAATCCCGCAACTGTACGAACACTTCCTCCGACCCTTGATCCAAAGCCCGTTCCGGGGTCGAGTTCCCCCCTCCGGTTCGTGGTTCCTTTGGCAAATTCCAGTGTGGCATCGAGCGGAATTACTTCACCCGTGGGCGTGACAATCTGATCCAACTTGAGACCAATCTTCGCTGCTCGGCTGATAAATCCAGGCTTCTTCACTTCGGAAATGCGTCCCCGCACAAGACTGCCGCGAGGGAGTATCAAAGCTCGGCCCAGGAAAAGATCTTCCTTGACGTGCCCCTCGAAAAGGTCGCCCGGCAAACTTGTCGTCGCCGACACGGGATATTCCACCACCAACTTCATGCGCGTTTCTGTTGGCAGAGTGGCTGACTGAAGCCCCGTCTGAAGAGCAGTGCCGCTGCTGAGCCCCCCGGTATTACCCTGTTTGCTGTAGTCTGCAAAATCAGGCATGTTTTTAACGTCCATCGGCTTAAGCGAATAGCCGTCGGCACTGGGTTTAACGGATCTCGGCGTGCGCGGATCAAACCCTGCGGCGGAAGCATCGCTGTATATAGAAAAAATCGCACAGAGGGAAACAAACCCCATCAGGCACCGACGATTAACCATGCGCTAATGACATCCTCCGCACTCTTTGACCTATATTGATTTTAACGGATATCTCGTCCAGCCAACCATCTAATTCCAGAAGAGACAGATATTCCTCACCTCTCAAATTCATACAGGACTAGCCACGCACAGGAGTCTGCACGGAAAACCCTGGAACAAAGCCGCCGGTCACTCCGGTGGAAACTGCCAGTGCTCTTTCTACCACCAAAACATCTTCGGGACAATCGATGGCAGGCGAACGCGAAGGAACCTCCACCACTCGAATCTTCACTTGATGCTCAAGCGCTCGCAACTGTTCCAATGACTCAGCGGCTTCGAGCATGGTTCGGGAGGCGGCGGAGATTTGCAAAAGGGTCTCTCTTTCATAAGCGTAAAGACCGATATGAGCAAAATAAGTAGTTTGCGCCGCATCGGCTGCATCACGCACGTACGGAATTGGCAACCTGGAGAAGTAGAGAGCATCCCCGGCGCGATCAAGAACGACTTTCACGATGGTATTGCTAGTAATCTCGTTAACGTCTGTTATCTTCGCCGCAACAGTCGACATCTTCACATTCCGGTCAAACAACAGCGGGTGAATAACAGCATCAATCGTTTTGGGTGAAATCAAGGGCTCATCGCCCTGCACATTAACGATAATGTCGATCTCCGGTTGTAGCAGTGCCACTTCAGCCAGTCGATCGGTACCCGATTGATGATGCGAGCCAGTCATCACTACATTTCCACCGAAGTTTCGCACGGTGGCACGAATTCGATCGTCATCCGTCGCCACTAACACATGATCGGCGTACTTGGATCCTTCTGCCTGCCGATAAACCCGCTCGATCATCGTCATGCCGCCGATCGAAATCAGGGGTTTACCAGGAAACCGAGTGGATGAATAGCGAGCAGGAATAACAATGGCTACCCGAGGAGGTTGTGGAACTAGCACTGGAAATCCTCACATAGTAAAGGTACAGCGATACCACCTGATTGTGGAACGTTTACCGGCGTCCAGTCGGCAGTTAATGCCGTTATCAGCTGCATGAATACAGCTCTACGAGCCGTATAGTCTAGTCCACAGAGCGGATTTCAACCTTGAAATCTGCTCACCCATCCGTTCGTTCCTTTGAGGAAATTCGATCTAAGGGAAAGGAGCCGTCCGCTGCCGAGGTTGCAGCTGAATACACCAAACAAACCGCCCACTACGAGTAATCACACCCCGAATTAACATTAATTCACAAAGCCGGAAGTCCATCAAAACCGGCACATTCGTCTAGTGCGCCAATGGATTCGGTGGATTTCCCCATAGACAGGCACCCGCTTGTCAACCTGAACAAGAAAGTGAAAACTATGAGGAAGATCCTAAAATACTCCATCTCGCCGTCGGAGTATGCGCTGCACCCCAGCGCCAGCGAAGAACCCGGTCAAGAGGAAGCAAAGTGAATTGTTCCTGTCATAACGATAGACTTCAAAAACTAGAAGCAGACATTAATGAACTGGCGGAAAACTGCAAGCGATTAATTCGTTCAGCCAGCGATCCCTTTACCGCGGTCATCAAGTTTCTCCATGAACGACCGGAGAACATCTCATTGGCAGGCATGTCGGTGAAACAGGTTTTGCTCGACGCGTTTGGTTCTCCAGAACAAATACCAGGGCTGGTACGCCTATTGTCCTCCCATGTTAGAGAAATTGTGCGCCACCGCAACATCATTGAAGTGCGCAATGAGCACCTCGCTCAAGAGTCGTGGAGCGGGTATCTAATTAAACTTAAGGAACACGTGAATTTCGAAATTGGACGAGAACGTGACAAGCTTGTTCTTAAGAATATCGCCGGACTCGTCTGCATAGAACACGGTATGGAAGTGCCTGTGGAGAAGATACTCGTAAGTCCTCCCAAACTCGAGATCACTGTTCGACTCGGACTATTGCGTCCAGTTCGCGCAGTGGACATTATGGCTTAGCCTCAAGTACATGTAGATAACAATGGTGAAACGAAATCCAACCCTGACCAAGCTTGATCGGTCCAGGACCTGCTTCCGCTGTAGTTCCAGAACGAAGCCGCCACCGCACAGCAACCACAGACTGCAAAAATCGCGCAGCCGCAGCAGCAGCCGAACCTTACTTGGGTACCTCAACTTGGCGCCCCTAACGGCTATAGACGTAGTGATGAGCCACTAGGCAAAGATGCGATGACGTTACCTGGATTGCAAACAATGAATGTCGTCTCTAAATCTGGAGAACAAATGCCGTTCGGCAGGTGGGATCTAAGCGCCGGTGGAGCATTCACCAAAGCCGGCGAGGAACATACGGTGGAAGGTGTGACGACAGTCACGTTTGCCATTGAATTGCTTGGTCCATGTCCCATCCGGATTGATCACTAAGGCCTCGGCACTGGCCGGGAAATCCATGAGGTAGATACTGGCCGATGGTACGACATTGGTCAAATACGTCGTACGGATGGTCAATTACGAAGGAGCTGGTCCCAAACCGTCTCGGATCACTATTCGGTTCTCTCGAACAGAAGCGGTCCAGTCGGGACAATGGCACGGTAAGAACTTCTAATTGTGTTCCGACTGGATCATTGAAACGCAGATACAACCTATCACATCATTTAGTTCGTACGCACAACCGAAAGATCCGGAAGTAGTTGGTGGTCTGCACTCGTCAGCGTTGATGACATCGTAGACTCCGAGGCACTCGAGCGGAATGGCGACGCACCTGGCCCGTCAGCCGCCGTGATGACAATAGACTGAGACATTTGGTCCCCAATGCTTCGTCCACTAAGGGTGACCACAAGCTTCCTCGACAATGAGAAAGATATAACCACTCGCCAACGTTCCAAAGATGCGGGAGCTGTCACGCGATCATCATTTTCCCAAAAGTGGCTCCAGCCGGGTTGTCCAACTTGATATCGGTTAATCATTGTAACTAGTCATTTTGCCGAGGAGATTAAGGCGCAAATGAACTCGGCGCCCGCTGAAACATCCAATTTCAGGGTTTTGACGGATGCGTGGACGAGTCAAAGTCCGGCAGCTCCCCGCGAACTGAGACTTTCAGCAGGAGCAAGAAGATGGATGGTTATTTAATTGAAAAACCCTCTCATCTATCCTGCAAAAGCCGGCAACAGAAAACCCGACTTAGTGACGGCAACTAAGGATGGACCTCATTGGAGGCGGATCTTGGCAGACTCCTGCCAGGAGCGCCCATCGGAGCCGATGAAAGTCCATGTCGAGTGGAGCTACGAAATGGGGGAGCATAACAAGCGATAATTGGGACGCCAATTCGTATTCAATGTAAAGCTCGGAAGTTAGTGACTATTGCTTATATACAGCGAGGTGGTATAGTGATGTAGGTGCAATTTGTAATCACGTAACTACAACATGGCAGAAAAGACAGCAAACATAAGCATCCGCATTCCTGACGAGTACAGGAAGCGATTGCAAATACAGGCTGATAAGAAGGGAATAAGTTTCAACGCCCATGTACTGCGTGTGCTAGAGATTCACTTGATGAATTCAGGTTTTGGACCTATGTCCTTAACTTCAACTTCCGGGCGTTTGTTTCAGCTCCGGTGCGAGCCCTACCTCGACAACGTAGACGAAACCACCTGGGCGTTCTTTGTGGATGAACCTAAGTTCGAGAAAGAAAGAGCGTACTACTTCATCGGTATTGGACGGACCATTCTGCGCGATTGGCAGATCACAGATAAGGCCACCGTTTCAAAGGAAGTTGGACTCGCACTCCTCGCCTACTACAACCGCAAAGGGATGGAAGTTGATCGGCTTACCTGGAAGCAATATCCAGGCCCCGATAACGACAACCGGCGAGTTTTGCAAGTAGCCGAGGTCCCCGAAAATCTTCAGGAATTTCTCGATCTTCTAATGACCGACAAGTGGGTCGACAAATTTGTAGAACAAGATGAGAGAAGCCAGGACATTCGGAGGGGACGACCGGAATCAGCGTTATACCGCTGAACAGAAAACAATTGCTCTTACAACCAAATTTTTTCTCCAGCCAAAGCCGATGGTTTGAGCGCGAGTGTTTCATTGCTCGCGGTGTTTGTGGATTCGGCTGTGCCCTTGAGATTGAGGTTCGCATGCTTGAATTAGTCTTGTTGTTTGTAATTTTTTATACCTGGCACGCTTTGGGAATTACGATTGGATACCATCGATTGCTTTCTCATCGCTCGTTCTCTTGCCCTAAGCTAGTGGAATACTTCTGGGTATTGCCGGGATTCTTGGCATTTGAAGGTTCACCGATCTGGTGGGCTTCCATGCACCGAGCACACCACCGCCACGTCGATACGCCTCTTGATCCGCACTCCCCGAGATTCGGTTTCATGCAGGCTTATTCAGGTTGGTTATCGGAGAAGCAATATCCTGCTCATATCGACCCGGCTGTGCAATCGAAGGATCTGTTGAAAGATCCTCTTTATAGATTTCTTGAGCAAGACGGAAATTTGATGAGAGGTCACGCTGTGGGCTTCTTCTTCGCCTTGGCTTTCCGTGTGGTGCTTGGTCTGTGCTTCGGCTGGCCCGTGGCACTGGTAAGCCTGCTGGCCGGGCTGGCGGTGTTACAGATTCCGCTTATGCTCAATTGTTTTTGCCACATACCAAAGCTCGGCTACAAGAACTACCAGGTTGACGATGACAGCGTAAACGTTTGGTGGGTGGGCATACTGGCCATGGGTGAAGGATGGCACAACAACCACCATGCAAGCCCCGGCTCCGCAAGAACCGGAATGCGCCTGTGGGAGTTTGACCTATCGTGGCTAATCATTTCATTCATGAAGAAGATCAACCTTGTGCAGCGAGTGAATGTCGCGTCGCACAGACAGATGCTCAAAGTTGCTAAGATACAGCAAAAGAAGAAAGCCGCAGCCGCCATGGAACTGAATGTTAAAGTCAGCAGCATGGCTTCGCAGAGTGGTTCTTTTGTAAAACAACCAGCTGTGATGCAACGCTAACACACCAATTCGACACGGACTGACGTAGTCCTCGCACGAAACTCCGCCGTAGCCATTCGCTGCGGTGGAGTTTCGTGCGAGGCAACCAGAGATCCAACAAGAAGAATCGCTTGACGAGCTCGTTGCAACTGCTTTGGATGAAGGCAAAGAATCGCGGCGCAGCACGGCGGCATTCCAGCTGATGAAGAGATTACAAGCCAAGCAAAATACGAGTGCATGGAGGGCTGACAACCGGCATTGGCATCATATTTGGTGCGTAACTAACAACCATTTTGTTGTCGCCGTGTGCAGCGTGAGAAAAAGCCATATGACCGATGGATGCGTTGACTGAGTGGTATTACCCTGCAGCCAATTAGTGCCTTGGGTTTCTGGCGCCAAAACGTCGAAATTGAAAATTGACGTACCTTTGCTAGAAACAGTAAGCGAGCCGGATATTCGACAGAATCCTCTAATATGCTCCGCGGCATGAAGCAACTACTCCAGACCTTGCACGGTGTAACACCGCAAGATCCCGGGTATGTTAACGCATGGAAGTTTCAAGGGCACCATTGAGAAATGAATTATAAGTCGCTTGCAGTTTTGACCATGTCAATCTTGTCTTTGAGTCAGATCGCTCCTCGCCCTGCGTTTGCCGAATATGCGTCACCTTACCACCTTCATTTCGACCAGCCCACCGAAGAGTTACTAGCACCAAATAGAGAGCCTCCACGAAACGACTGGCACCAGGAAGCGCACGTTCCCTTTGAAGAATGGTATTCACGACGAGTACAAAAAGAGTTCGGCGCGTGGGGCCCGGGACCGCGGCACTATCCGGCACTCAGAGGATACGGGGCTCGTTCAGCTTCATGGAAGCGGGCTCGTGTCTTGGCTGTTGCTGCAAGTTACATTGGCTTGCCATACCAACACCACCACATTCCCGACTGGAACCCGCCACAATCGTGGCCCTGGAAGCCGGTTGCTTACGGACGCAACTCAAAAGGAGTGGATTGCAGCGACTTCACGTCCTGGGCCTACAACTATGGATTAGGCCTCAAACTTCACACCGGAATCGGCGAGCAGGCAAACATTGAAACCATAAAGGGACCCGGGGGCGAAGGACAGATCAATATTGAAACCATTACCAACGACAAGGGCTATGACGACCTTGTTCAAAAATTGAAAACGGGCGACCTGCTATACATCCGAAACAACAAGGGCAAGATAGCTCACGTAATAATGTGGGTGGGCTCACTCGGCACATCTCCGGATCAAAGCCCATTGGTTATCGACAGCACCGGTCCGGAACATAGTGACTGCAATGGAAATGCAATTCCAATCGGCGTGCAACTGCGTCCATTCTTGAAAAACCAGTGGTATTTCAAAAGCTTCGATCATGCCCACCGCATCATTCGTGGAGAGAACTGATTCGGTCATTTCAGCCAAATCAGCCAGCACGCACAGCTTTCGCACACCATGACCACGGCTCTACTCGCTATTGATTGCCCTGCGGATCGTACTCTGCAATTAATTGCGATTGCACTTTAACCCGATCCCAACGTGTGGAACCCGGCATGGGATGAATGAACATATACAACCCTGTCGCCTTGCCATTGTGCACGGGCCACCAATTCCTTATGCACTGCTCGATTATTCCAACCTGTTGAGACAGATCTCCTTCACCGAAGAAAAGTACCGTATGCGACTTCGGTCTCATTTCAGGATCTTTCTTGAAGGTAATTGCGTACACCGCAGGAAGTTGCGAGGGCGACCACGCTTCGAGTTCACCAGCTGAAACAAAGCTGTAACTTTGCCGTTTGCCCAGAGAAATACCTGCTGTCGTCATCATCCATACACCTCAAATAAGCAGGCCAATCATGCCAGCTCCAAAACGCTTTTGGGACTCAAAATCTCTTTGACATTCCGTGCACAACCTGTTGTCCGGTGAAATCACCAAAGTTGAGAACTTCAGCCAATTCCTTACAACTCTATTATATAGCCCTATTATCTCACACTTTTTTTCGGGTGATTTCAACATTGACTGACAGCGCCTGCAAGACCAGTTCTTGTCCGCACTGCACTTTTGCCTCTTGGTTGCATCTTCTCACAGTGTCAGCAAAATCGAATCGAGATAAATCGTTACTGCAATCGCGACATCCCTCCCCCTTTTATCTTGCGGACTTGCCGACTCAAGCTGGTTTCAAAAATGCTGAAAGATGTGCTGGTGCTTGTTCGAACATATCGGATGATGACATAATTACGCTGGAGCCGACGGAAATCGGATCTCTGGCGATACAAAAAAAATTGACTATCAGATTTCGCCAGTTCAATCAGAGAGAAGTTTTCATGAACAATAAATTATTCGTGGGCAACCTGGCTTACAGGGTGTCTGAACAAGAGCTTGGTGATTTGTTTTCCCAACAGGGTTCTGTTGTCTCCACTCACATTGCAACAGATCGTGTAACTGGCAAACAGCGCGGATTTGGCTTTGTCGAAATGTCGAGTTCCGCGGAAGCCGAAAATGCGATCAAAGGCCTCAACGGCTTTGCACTGCAGGGTCGTCCCATCTCGGTGACAGTCTCGCAGCCTAAGCCTCGCGGTAACGACCGCTACTAAAAGTTTGCAATAGTTGAACAAGAGAACGGCAGGTAGGAGCAACCGACCTGCCGTTTTCTCTTGTTCAACGGGATGGCGACCCGTCTGGCC
>JAKFUT010000257.1 GCA_021732565.1 Candidatus Obscuribacterales bacterium | reverse complement strand
CTGTAACGCTGTGATTTGTTTGTTTCTGGCTGATTGATCAGAGCCTGCCAGCTCATTTACAAGAGCGCCGGACCACCAACTAATCGACTACCCGGGCTACACAAACTCAAGGCAACCGGGTTTTGTGGCAGGCAAAGTCACTCTATGTGGCTGACGTCCACGCTAACCGAAGAATTGTAAGTCTGTTATAATGGCCGACATGGGAAGATATCCTTTTGGCTGTACCCCATATTTGAACCCTGAAAATTGATGCTTTCGACCAAACCACAACCATGGGGGCGTTTTAGATTCGACAGGGTTGCAGGGTCGCAAGTTGCAGGCCGAGCTTGGACGGCGCTCGTAAAACCCCGGACAAAATTTCAAATGCCAAAAATAATGTTGTGGCATTCCGCCCCGCTATGCGGGCCGTTGCTTAACTACTTAAAACTAGTCTAGGCACGCGGACTTCCGAGGTGACTTGATTACCCGTCATCTCCGATGCAAAACACGGTGATTGCCCTCGAACAAAGTTAGCAGGTGATAGTTCGAGTTAAGACATAACTGCAAACCCGGGTGGTTGTTCAAGCCATTCCCAGCGGTTCTGGGAGCAAATTGAACTAAGCCTGTAGTACACTTGGTTCTCCGCTTCTTTGGACGCGAGTGCGATTCTCGCCGCCTCCACTATTTTTTTAGTTTGAAGCATCGGAAAAATTGTCCCGCCTGGATTTCACAAGAAGGAATTCGGCGGGCTTTTTGCTTGCCTACAATTTCGCATCGCTGCTAGTACCACGCCGCTGCGCTCAATGCCCTGCACAGAATCGAGCACCCCTGTCATCTCCGCAACTACTGTAGCGTACAGACTGGCCTGTTCTTTTGTCAGATTACACTGCACCTTAAATTCCTGTTTGTTCGGCAAGTCGTCTATGATTGACCGATCCCACTTCAACCGGCGAAGTATAAACGGCGCCGTCAACTGTCGAAGTTTGGCTGATACAATACCAATTCGCAGAGAAAGTGATTGGTCAATCGCTGAGCCACGATGCCGGCAAGCTGATGAGGCAACAACACTCGTGCGTGATATATTTTCAGTCCTAAAAACATATCACCAGTGAGCTATTTCTCGCTTGACTATATCACGCGTTGTATAAATTGGACAAAAAGATATCACCAGTGGTATCGTCAAGCTGCACTCATCGGGTGCAATTCCTCTACCATGAGCGATAAATACCATCCCTGGTATCGTCAAGTGCAGCAATTCTTGCCTGCACTTTAGCTGAACTATTGAATTATGCCACTCCTGATATCGTCAGGTGCAAATTCGCTGCACTCAGTGGGTGAGTGTCTGGCTGTTAGCCACTCTTCGTGCAAAGATATGCCACGCGTGGTATCTAATTCCCGAGAATGTAGAAGTCTAAGACGGCTTTCGAATCCGTACAGCGAGTATTAGGAGCGCTCCAAAGAGTGACAGCTGCCGTCATGCAAATTGTATTGCAATCGTAGCCCCCATGGGCGCCTGGACAATATCCATCCCTTGGGCCTATCAGTAAACTCTTCGGATTCCTCCGCCATATACAGAACGATCCAAATTCTCGGTTCAAGTTCTCCCTTTCTTGAAGTACCCGTAATACCAAGGTACTGTCTCCTGATCGCCGGCAAGAATACTGGAACTATCGGGAAAAACCTTAGCTGGCAAAAACCTGACAGATATCTACTAATTGCTTGTTCTGCAATTGCGATCTGCCCATCCGACGGAATCCAAAGAAACGTATCGGCCGAGTCATCTGGGGTCTTTCCGCAAAGTTGAGCAGCAACGCGCCACCAAACTTCAAAGTTCCCGCAAACCACTCCGCTAAAGTCTTTACTTCTTATCACTCGGCTTTGAGGATGCATTCACCCACCGGTTGTTATGCCTTTCCCAGGCGGGAACTTTTCTGCGGATAAAAATGATACTGATTCAACGACTTGTGATCTAGCGGATATCACAAAGCAAAAGGCTACCAAGGTGCTTGAGCGCATTCATTGTCTGGACAGGTGACGACAACAATCCAATTAACGGATCGCCCTGGCTGAATTCGTACCGTTTTTCGAATTCGCGCCCCAACGAACCCGGGTGCCTTATGCGATGATGACGTGGAAGCAGAGTATTTCATCAATTGGGCAAATTGATCTCTGGAGAACTCATGTTCGGATACGATGCCACCCCGCCAGAACCAAAGCTGCATTGTTGATTGGAGTTGCTTTATTGCAGCGAGATCGCAAGCTTTGATTTAGTTCGTTTATTAGCCACCGAAGCTAGCTATTAGGAGACGTATCCATGTTGTCACCGGTGTTTTCAACTATTATTTGTATCCTTTGTTTTTCAATATTCGCCCTGCAATCACTGGCTAGCCCGTCCTCCCCGAGCGTTACGCTATCACAGATCACCCTTGCTAAAGCGAAAACCGATCCCTTTTCAATTTCGTCTGCCCCCTACTTCAAAGATGCCCTAAAAAAATTGATGGGCACAAATGCGATCATCTACGATCAAGATACGCAGATGGTCGAAGTCGAAAACTCAGGAAACTATATTGTGGTGCGTGGCGGCATCAGGGGCCTTGACCTATCACTGTCGAGCCTGGTTGTGATTGATAGCAAGACAGGTCGCCTCTGGGTGAACAATGAACGGTGACGGGCTCACCATATATGGTGCCCGAACCACCGCTGATTTGCCGAAACCTTTTTCGAAGTGGTCTAATGATATCCCCGACCACCCCAAGATGATCCTCTTCGGGCCGACAACCAAACCGCCGAAAGTTGATTTGCCCGAATGGATGCAGGTGAAGCCCAACGCCAATCTTATTACTGTGGCGACGGGACCTATGCGCGGCGGCACGGCGATTTCCACCAGGGCGCGATGTTGCTGATCAAAGAACAAAAGGGCAAGATTCGGTTTCAGCTAAGCTTCTTCCGGTGCCAATACTGGCGGCGCCGAAGGGAACTTGATCAAAAGAGGAAACACGGGTATTTATAAATCTCCTGACTTTGACGGCAAGCTAGAGTTTGAATTCTCAAAGAACATTATTAAGGTAAACGAGGCCACCCGGAGGCTTTGGAGGTATGGGGGTAACCATGTCCGGCACCTACGATCGCGTGACTGACGAAAGTCCAAAGTCCTTTTGTTCTTTGATTAGCAACCGACAGCCGTCCGTACACGCCGCCACACAGTAACGGGCTACCATCAGCTGATGTGCGCGCTCAAGGAGTCTGGATAAAACCTTTTCATGACCCTAAACATCGCGATCCATGCCGGGCCCGTCTTTGATCAAATTGCCTGCACATCCGTCAGGGTTTGCACTGCCATGGCTACCTTGGCCGATTCTGAGCCTAGAATTATAGACCCTAGTAGCGAGGACTACATGAAGCCCGGTGTGATGAGGTTTCCCCCGTCCGAGATAATCAAATGCTTGAAAAGCGCCCTACTCCATGCGATCATTCAGATAACCCCGGCAAGGTTCAATGACCCACCAAGGCGCTTCCATCATTAAACCAGAACTATTTATCGCTCTGGTTAGAGCGACAGGGACTGATGCGCGGAGAATTACCGATAAACTGGACTACGACCTAAATCGTGTGGACTACGACCTAAATCGTGTGGGCTACGATTTACATCGAGTCCATATCAGCGATCACCTGAAACCATTCCAACCCGTGTCAGAGGCTGCATCCACGAGTTGTTGGATAAGATGAACGCTGGAGATCAAGCTCGAAAACTTGCCGGTAATGACGCTATTGCATGTTTGTCTGTTGAGCAAATACTCAAAGGGCGCACAGCTTCAAATGAGCGAGGTTCGGCCTACCTCATCGACTCGTTAAAGCATCCTGATGAAATTAAGACCCTCAGGCAATTGTATGGAAGAAGTTTCTATTCCTTAGGACTCTACTCTTCTTACAAAAACAGGAGCAAGGCTCTCGTCACCAGACTCAAGGTAAAAATGGACGATCCAGTTGTCGACAAAATCATGAAGCGAGATCAAGACGGTGGACTGAAACACGGACAGAGTGTTCAGCAGGCATATCCACTCTGCGATGTGTTTGCAGATGTCGACGACGAGACGAACGCTGAACATCTGGTTACTCGTTTTGTAGAGCTGATCTTTGGAAACACTTTCAAGACGCCCACTCGTGAAGAGTACTGCATGTTCCATGCACAGGCAGCGGCACTGAGATCGGCTGATCTAGGCAGACAGGTAGGTGCAGTAATTGCGACCGATGATGCTGACATTGTGGCGCTTGGAACTAACGAAGTTCCGAAGTTTGGCGGTGGACAATACTGGCCGGACGAGAAAATCCCAGATGATCGGGACTACAAATCTGGTGAAGACTGGAACGACAAAAAAGAGTTTGGCTACCGACCAATATCCAAGCGTCGTATGTGTTCCAGGTGAGACAGGCTCTCTTCCGAACCACGTTGAGTTTGAGCCGTTTGTTGGGATTGCACCACGGCAGTATGTCAACCTTTTTACGGGAACCGAAAGAAAGAACAAAAGCGGCAAGGCAATCGAATGGGAAGAAACCAAAGCTCATCTCAGATATTTTGAGCGTCCCCAGTCGTATCGGAAAGAAGAGGAACAACTAGTTTTGGGAGTTAGACGACAGTTGAGCGCCAAGGAGACAGAAAATGTCACTAATTGATCATGTGAAAACTGAAGATGAGTTACTTGAATTGAAGGTGCAGGTTCTAGCAATGCATTTACTGACTTGCATAGAAGAACATGCCTCAGCACCGATCAAACGTCAAGGCTTGGCTGCTAGATTCTTGCGGGATTATCCACGAAACAAAACGCCCGACAGCCTGTATGCCATCGAAGAGGCACTAATGTATTTGGAGCGCGAGATGTTAATTGGGGCCGACCCGACAGCTCCGGAGTTGATCTTCGTAACTCGAAGTGGCAAGAAAGCCGTAAAGGAAGCCAATGGATCGCTGTCTCTGGCGGGGCGATAAAGGCATCAGGCTGCGATTTGCCAGTTTCATCAAGCGTTATGACCGGAGGGGAGAGCGGCGTTGCCCCACAGAAGTCGCGATGATTCCAGGCTGGCGCTCAATTTAGAATCGCTCCATAATGCCACCGACGAACAATTTTGCCGCTTGACTGTCGTTAGGAGACGGATCCATGTTGTCACCGGTGCTTCCAACTATTCTTTGTATCCTTTGTTTTTCAATATTCGCCCTGCAATCACTGGCTAGCCCGTCCTCCCCGAGCGTTACGCTATCACAGATCACCCTTGCTAAAGCGAAAACCGATCCCTTTTCAATTTCGTCTGCCCCCTACTTCAAAGATGCCCTAAAAAAATTGATGGGCACAAATGCGATCATCTACGATCAAGATACGCAGATGGTCGAAGTCGAAAACTCCGGAAACTATATCGTGGTGCGTGGCGGCATCAGGGGTCTTGACCTATCACTGTCGAGCCTGGTTGTTATTGATAGCAAGACAGGTCGCCTCTGGGTGGGAACAATGAACGGTGACGGGCTCACCATATATGGTGCCCGAACCACCGCTGATTTGCCGAAACCTTTTTCGAAGTGGTCTAATGATATCCCCGAGCACCCCAAGATGATACTCTCCGGGCCGACAACCAAACCGCCGAAAGTTGATTTGCCCGAATGGATGCAGGTGAAGCCCAACGCCAATCTTACCACTGTGGCGACGACAGGGACCTATGCCCGTCGGCACGGCGATTTCCACCAGGGCGCGATGTTGCTAATCAAAGAACAGAAGGGCAAGATTCAGTTTCAGCTCAGCGCTTCCTGCGGTGCCAATACTGGCGGCGCCGAAGGGAACTTGATCAAAAGAGGAGACACGGGCATTTATAAATCTCCTGACTTTGACGGCAAGCTAGAGTTTGAATTCTCAAAGAACACTATTAAGGTAACCGAGGTGCCGCCCGGAGGCTTTGGCGGCATGGGAGTAACCATGTCCGGCACCTACGATCGCGTCACTGACGAAAGCCCGAAGTTCGACCCGCTTTAGGCCAGACGGGTGTTGTTCCTTTGCACTGGAAAAGGGCTAAGAGCAAGCTCACGCAGGAATAGGGTAGACTTCAGCGGAACGCGAGAATCGCCGTTACTGAATCGTTCTTGCCGGCTGTTGCTGTGGTACTGACCTGTATGCGCCCCGTATGCCAGTCATCTGGTTCAGAACTATTGCGTTCTTTATCAACTGAGATACAAGTTTTCGGTCCGTAGCTTGACGTGAAGTAATGAGTTGCTTCAGTGGAATAACAAGGCCCAGGCAGCTCGGTAAGCTGAAGTCTGCCAGGAAGATCCTGCTGCTGTTGTCTATGTTGGTGCTTGCTACGTTTCTGAATCCGATCAAGCTTCCCGGATTACTAGATGCAAATTCTGCGTTGCTGCGATCTGTTGCTACGAGCTGTTGTCCTAATTTCAATTTCACCGTTGTGTGCTTGTTGCCGACGCTAACGCTGACCGCTCCGAAGCGAGAGTCATGGAGATTGTAGACCGACATGGTGCCATCCGAAGCCACCATGACAAATACTGTAGAGCCTGCCGCAATGTTCACCGTACCTTGCTTGGCGACAACTGTAATATCGCGATCCGGACAGAAGACCATGTTGCCCCGATCAAGATTCAAGCGATTCCCGGCGCTGCCTACTCCAATCTGCATTCCGGATTGTGTTAGAGCCTCAACCGCTATCTGATCGAAATTCGAGAGAGTGGTCTTAATGCCGTTAATTAATCCGTCTTGCGATTCTGCGGCTTTCTTCACGTAGCCGTGCAAGGCAATTTCGCGATTGATTCGGGTTATGTCAGTAGGCACTATCGTCCCATCTGAGAAGAAGTCGTTGGTCTCTACGAATGATTCGCTCACTATTTGCGGAACCACGACAGTAGGCGTAGTAGCCGTTACACTGGTGGTTGTTCCCCCCGGGCCTGACGGACTGGGAGCTATTAACATTCCATTGAACTGAACCGGATCGGTGATGATCAGAAGTGAAGCACCGTTCGCACTCGGGGGCGTGATTGGCGGGTTAATGACAGTTATGCCGGTGGCAGGAACAAGTCCCGGGGGGACTGGACCCGCCGAGTTAAAGGTGACGGCTGTCGTGTGGCTGACTGTACCGGCTCCGTTAATGTTGATGTTGTTACCAGTGAGGTAGGAGACGCTCTGTAGAGTGAAGTTCCCGAAAGCGACGTTTAAGTTTAGGTCTCCACCTCCGGTGGCAGTCAAAATTAGCTCCGGAGTGTTGATATTGGCAGTGGATGTGCCGAACACATTCAAATTCTGCCCGACTGGCGCTTGCACCACTATATTGCCATTGCCGCCATACACCGTCACTGTTGAATTGTTGGCGAAGTTAACACCGTTGTTATTGATGTCGTTAATCACCATTGCCGGGCTGGCTGCGCTCGCTTTGCCCGTAAAGGTTAATACGCTGTCCTGCGCAAACACTGTCTGACCAAATGCAATATCAGCTCTTATGGTTCCGTTCGAAGCTGTCATGCTTCCCAAGCCAGCGATATTTACGCCGGAAATCGAAAGCTGGTCGGTAATGCTTATGTTTCCAGTAGTGTTGTATATGGTGCCAAGATTGATCAGATTGCTGGTATCGAACAGTAATACCGGGGCCGACGCGGTGACCGTTGCGCAATTACATAATTGCACGCCACCGCTCGGGAGAGAATAGAATTTAATAGCAGAGGTTCCTTGAATAGACGGCTGTCCAAAGATAAGTACGGCGAAGGCGTCGGGAATTGCGATTCCGCCGGAATTGGCGGCGCCCAGCCATACCTGAGTTCCATTCATTTTACCGGTTCCATCAAGCGAAAATATTCCTCCCGGTGAGTTGGGACCAAGACTAAGTATTCGACCAGCGCTTAGGGTTCCGTTGTTTACAACATTGTCTACCAATATGTTGAAATCGCCTCCGGAAACCGCGCTAACTCCACTTGGGACTACTAGATTCGCGCCGGAGATAGATATCGAATTGGTGGCGTACAACGAACCTGAGAGAGTGATTGTTGCAGTAGCTGGTGCCAAATTATTGTTGAAAGAGATACCCGTTGCGTTTAGATTGTCGGTTTGAGTTATATCGCCATTCGCCTGAACACTAAACGAGCCACCGGCACCTGATTGGAGTATAGCAACAGGCTCGCTGTTTGGATCGCTCACATTTACAGATCCGCTTGCCATAGCACGCAGGTTCAGAGGCTGACCATTGTTGCTATAAGTAATTATTTGCAGAGGTTGTGTGGCTGCATTGTCTCCTGCAATGTTTCCGTTAGTGGTCGATATGTTGGCGACATCGGCAATAATCGCTATCGATCCAGGAACGGCTGCCACAATGTTGCCGGTAGTGCCGAGGGTGAATGATGTGGAGCCTTGGAGCGGACTGGAGTTTGCCAGTGTGATTACGTTACCGGTGCCTTCTATAAGATTCACCACCGTGCCGCTGGCAAAGAGGTTCAGTGCGCCGCTGTTACCATCTACAATGAGCGGTGCGCTCACGCCATCGCCTGTAATGCTGCCTCCTATTGCTGTAAGCGAGATGGAACTGGCGGCTATAGCCGTCTCCCCTGGCACACTAGCTAGAATGTTGCCATTAGCGGTAACCGAGAGAGTAGAAGATCCACCTCCCAATTGTTGCCCGAATATGTTACGAAGGGTTATGGGTTCAAAGGTTTGGTCCTCGAGAATGGTCGCACCGGCACCTCCCCCCAAACGCTGCGCAAGTACCTGCAAACCATTTCCGGTCCCGGACGATATGAGCAGGGGGGCGCTTGCGCCGTCACCGGTTATGGTGCCGAACGCCCGGACCGTGAGAATTGGGCTCTGGATAGCAAGAGCACCCGGTTGTTGCGCCAGAATTGATGTTCCCCCCTGAAGTGAGAACTCAGTGGTGCCAACTAATGGAGAATTACCATTTAGCAGTGTCACAACGCTTCCAGTTGCAATGAAGACAGATCCGCCTGAGGCGAATAAGCTCAATGCAGCAGTCGGACTTGATACAATCAGCCTATTGTTCCGCGCGCCGACGTCACCTGAAGTAGAGGTCAATGAGAGGAATGGCGTGATAATGGTAGTTCCACCGCCTCCGGAAGTGCTAATGGGACCGCCATTTGAAAGTATAAATGATGTAGACCCGACAAGGGGCGTATTAAACGTACTGTTCCCGTTTAGAAGTCGTATCGTTTCATCTGTCGGCGATGAGCCGGTAATATTGACCACAGTTCCGCTTGCATAGAGATCCAGTCCGTTCCCATTGTTGCTTATGCTCAATGGCGCCGGATTAACGGCAGCGCCATCGCCGGTAATACTACCGCCATTTGCCACCAACGTGATTGACGGGCTAGTGATGCCGATGCTTGACGGGTCATTCGTCAATATGTTGCCATTAGTCGTTAGTGAGAATGAGTTAGAAGCGGTTACTCCGAATACCGAATTTGTGTTTAAGAGGGTTACCGGCTCGGAAGCCGGATCGCTTAGTATGACCGTCGACCCTAAGGTAAATATTTGTAAACCTCCATTATTCCCGGAAGTTACAAGAAGCGGAGCACTGCCTCCGTCTCCTGAGACGTTGACGCCAGACGGTCCGGATGCGTTCAACAATATGAGCGGGCTCTGAATGGCTACGTAGCCTGAATTTTGCGCAATCACGTTTGTTGAAGCAAGTAGAAATCTTGTTCCCGCACTAAGTGGAGCAGAACCATTCATTAAAGTCACGGTATTTATGTTACTTGTGGTTACCAGCCCCACCTGCGTGGATGCCGAAACAAACAAACTCAGGTCATTTGTCTGGCTGTCGATTACTAGAAGATTATTGAGTGACCCTACATTTGAACCACTCGACGTCAAAGTGACGTTCGGAGATACTATTGCGGTCCCTGCCCCACAAAAGCCACAGAAAGCATCGATTCCGCCTATGGCGCTAATGGTGAGAGCGGTTGATGCAACGGAGGGAACAGCGACGGTCTGGCTGCTATTGACGTTATAGATAGTGATCCCTTCGTTGGTCTGATCCGATAGATTAACCGTGGTGCCGTTAAACTGTAATGTCAGCCCGTTTCCTCCATTGTTAACAAGCAATGGCAACCCAGCACCGTTTCCTATCATGTTTGCTGGTGACAGAACCAGATTTGGAGTGACAATAGCATCAAGTGCGGGCAACTCAGCAACTATGTTGCCATCACTTGGGTCGGAGGGAATAAGGGCGAGCGAAAAGGAGATCGATCCTTTCAGAGGCGAAGAATTTGCAAGGGTTACTGTTTCCCCGCTAGCGTCGAAAATGTTTACCGCAGTACCGCTGGCGAAAAGTCTTAGACCGGTCCCAAGGGGGTCTTGAATAATCAACGGACTTGTGCCACCATCCGCGGTGATGGAGCCGCTAGAGGTCAGAGAAACATTTTTACTGTATATAGCCACTCCGTTTGGCTGAGATGCGATTATCCCTACACCAAGGGCGTCTCCAAGAGCACTGAGAGTAAAGGACTTTGTTGCGCTCTCGGCACTGGTGTCGCCGTTATTCATAACCAATATCACCTGACCGATATTGGGACTACTCAGATTGACAGAGTCGCCACTATGGACAGAGAGACGGATGTCCCCACCTCCAGTAGAAGCCTGAATTAATAGTGGCAGGTTCGCGCCGTCGCCAGTAATGCTGCGGTGAGCTCCCAGCTTCATAACGGGAGCCGTTATCGGATTTAGCGGAGCGGCAGCAGTAATGTTACCGTTTACGGAGATGTCTAACAACCCGTTCAGCATGAAGGCCCCGCCAAAATTGTATAAGGTCACCGGCTCAGGGTCGTTATCCTCCACCAGGAGAGTTGTTCCACTTGCCGCAAGAGTTACTCCACCTCCGTTATTGCCGACTTTCAACCTCGTGTTGCTGCCATCCCCGCTAACCTCATTGAACTGTTGAAACGAGATAAATGGAGCTTTTATCGCGACAGGGTTTGAATCACCGGCAGTGACGGATCCAAAGAAAAATGCGAAGGATACCGTTGCTGAAAGCGGACCATTTTCATTCGCCAGCACTGTGTTCGAATTGTCATAGTTCCCTATGGATACATTCACACCACTGGCGTACAGGTGTAATGAGCCGGAATTCGGTTGGATCAAGAGAGGCGTCAGCGTGGGATCCCCCGCGACGTCGCCCCCGGAGGAGATCAGAGATACCTCCGAACTCAGCAGCGCGGGATAGGTATAGGCGGTGGCGGCGTAGATGTTTCCCTGTGTCGTTAACGAGAAGGAGGTTCCTCCATACAAGTAACCGCTTAGCGATGCAGTGTTTGCCAGCGTAACGGTTTCATTGACATTATCTGCAAGGGATACAACCGTTCCGCTTGCGAACAAACTCAATCCGGTACCGCCGACGCTCTGCACCTGCAAAGCTGCGGTATTACCATCACCGGTGATACTGCCGGCTGAGGTCAAGGAAATGTTTGGAGAAGTTATTGCGGTGTTCGCCGGATCGGCAGCGAGTATGCCAATCCCCGATGATGCATCCGCGGAAGTAGTGAGGCTGAACGAACTGGATCCGATCAGCGGGTTATTGTTGCTGTTATTCAATGTGACTGCTTCGATCAGACCGTCAGCGAGGATCACGGTGGTGCCGCTGGCAAATAGATTCAATCCCGATCCGGAGGCGCCGAATTGACTTTGTATCTGAAGCGGCGCGGAAACGCCGTCAGCTGTTATGCTTCCAGCACAGGTCAAGGAAATTATCGGGCTAGTTATTGGCGAATTTGCGGGATCCGATTGGGTAATGGAGCCGCCAGTAGTGAGCGTGAATGAATTCGAAGCAACATTGAAACCCAAAGCAACGTTTTCATTTGTGCCATCTGCAAGTATTACAGTTGTCCCTCCGCTGGAGAGCGCCATACCGTTGCCGTTGACGCTCTGGACTTGGAGAGCCAGGGTCCCTGCAGCATCACCGCTAATCGAGCCTATGACCGACAGCGCTACGGACGGGCTCTCTATCGCAGGGCTTCCGGGGGCGGAAGCATAAACTCCTACTCCGCCGGCATCGGTGCCGGCTTCTAGTCTGAACGAGACAGTGCCTTGCAGAGGACCGTTTCCATTTGACAGAATGACTTGCTCAATTGAATCTTGGATATACACCACAGCGCCGCTTGCGAATAATGTGAGTCCTTGATTCAAGGTGCTGTGCACGTATAACACTGAACTTGCACCGTCTCCGGTGATGTTCCCGCTTGCCGATGTTAGGCTGATCGAATCGGCGACTAAGGCATAATATGCAGGATCGGCTGCATAGATTGATCCTCCGGCAGTGAGATTGAAAAAAGGTCCCGCCTGTACTGGTCCATTAGTGTTGTGATCGTTTGCAATAATGACAGGTTCATTAGCCGGATCCAGCAGGCTAACGCCTTGACCGCTTGCATATATGGTCAATCCGTTCCCGCTTGGATTTGTGGTGCTGCTTACCCACAACGGACTAGTGATGCCATCACCTGTGATGCTTCCTTGAGTTCTTAAGTCGATTGCCGGGCTGACAATGGCAAGGCTGCCGGAAGTGGTTGCCGAAATTCCGGTAGAAGAGTTGGGTGCATGGAGGGTAAAGGAACTGGTTCCTGTTAACGCGCCGTTGTCATTGAACAGTTTAATCGGTTCGTCATTTAAATCGGTGATATTCACCGCCGTGCCACTGCCGAAGACTGTCAATCCTGCACCACTGTTGCTCTGCAGGAATAGCTGCGAACTGCCGCCATCACCAGTAATGCTTCCGTTTACCGATGTGATTGTTATAGCATCGGCTGTTATGGCGGTGCTGCCGGGATCGGCTGCATAGACGGAATTACCGGACGTGAGAGTGAAGAAAGTCCCCCCCTGTGCGGCCGGATTGCCGTTCGCGTTCGCAATAGTTACAGTCTCATTGGCGGAATCCAGCAGGCTAACGCCTTGTCCGCTTGCATATATGGTCAATCCGTTCCCGTTGATGCTTTGGACCACAAGGGGAGCGCTGCCGCCATCGCCCGTGATGCTTCCATCAGACCTAAGATCTATCGCATTACTCATGATGGCTACAGAGCCTGGCGTTGAAGCTGAGATACCGCTGGAAGGATTTTTAGTTTGCAGGAAGAACGAAGTTGCAGTTGATGGCCCGTTATCATTGAACAACGTGACTGGTTCATTAATAAGATCAGCGAAACTAACAAACGTCCCACTTGCGTATATGGTGATTCCGTCAAAGGTATCGTTTACCTGCAATGGGGAATTGTTATGATCACCGGTGATGGTGCCCCCGTTGGCCGTCAGAGCCAGAAATAAGGTATTGACGGCCTGGGCTCCTGGATTAGCCGCATAGATATCTCCATTGGTAGTGAGGTCGAACGAGGCCCCCGTCAGCGGCTGGCTGCTGTTGTCCAGAATGACGGGTTCCGCTGATGGATCGATCAACCATACGTCGCCAAGACCGCCAACGAACAAGTTGAGACTTCCATTTCCACCGCTGACTTTGAGCGGCGTTCCATTTCCTATATCACTCGGCGCGATTAAGCTCAGGGTGCCGGTAGGACAAAAGACCGTTCCTTTGCCCGCAATGGAGTCACCGCTATCGATTGTGCCACCGACGCCGAAGAAGTTGATAACGCCATCTATGGCTACATTGTGAGCTGCTTGAAGTGTGGCACCGTCGGCAGCAAAGTTAACAACGGCCCCGTTATTGATGCTGGCAAAACCACTATATTGCAGTAATGGCACTGTGTTCTGCACGTTCATGGTAACGCCGGGGGGCAGAACTAAGTCGGAGAAGCCGCCAGCAGGAATGTTAGTGGCATCAACGGGCAATGCGCCTCCTGAGGCAAAGCCGTATCCTGGCGAAGGACCAGGAATGGCCTGGCTGAGAATCAGGAACTGCGTACCACCTGAAGATACCTGCACCAGCGCTACCTGTTCTGCAGGAGTGACAAGATTTCCATCTGCCACCATAATTCGTGCCGAGTCTTCAGTGATGAAGAGCACCGGCGCTCCATTGTACGAGCCTGCAGGAGCAACTGTCGTGGACGGTCCCGGGAATGCGGTTTGTCCATTGATGTTGATTGAACTAGCATTGGTGGTCCCCGCTACGGTGAATGAGGGGCCCCCGCCCACAATAGATATAGGCTGGGTCGCTGCAGACGGTCCATAGTCGGCGTTGACCTGATACAAAGCACTGGCTGTGGACGCACCGGCGGTTGATGTAATCGCTACCATACCGCCGCCACCCTGTGCATTTATGGACTGGCCGAGGAATGGTCCTGCATTTGCAAGCGTGCCCGAGACCGTAATATTTTGAGCCGTGAGTGTAACGGTGCCACCATTGGCGGTCGCGCTGCCACCCGCCTTTCCGGCGGCACCTACGCCTCCAACTCCAAAGCCGCCTGTTGCGGTGCGCAAGATGCCGATATTCGCTCCACCGGCTCCTCCGTTTCCTCCATGGTTAGGACCTGCCGTGCTTCCAATGCCGCCCGCTCCTCCAGCAGCCGGGGTCGTGCCGCCAGTTGCTCCAATTGCCACGGCGACGCCGCCGCCGCCCCCTGCAGATGTTCCTCCTCCTCCAGATTGTCCGGCGGTATTGGCGCCACCGACGCCTCCATTGGCTCCGGTTGCAGGTCCACTGCCACCGCC
>JAKFUT010000253.1 GCA_021732565.1 Candidatus Obscuribacterales bacterium | reverse complement strand
GGGATGATCGCTGGCGAGCCATTGCGCAGGGCGGCTTCATTAATACTGCGCTGCCTCCACTTCAGCGATCTCTGTCGTCGGTTTTCGAAAGTGGACGCAGCCAAAACGCCAAGTCCGACTCGATTATCGAAGCCCGTCAAAAGGGAGCCGCGCTGGGCACCGACAGACTAGACACTGCCTTTGAATCTGCCGCTCGAACGGCCGAAGGCGGAGACCCTCAAATCAAAGTGATGCTGCTGAAACAACAATTCGATGGTCCGGCGAGGCAGGCTCAAATGCAACGTGTTGCCGGCGAACTTGCAACATTTATATCCGGTGCAAAAAAGACTCTGCACACGGCGATCTACGATTTCCGACTTAAAGATCCTGGAGTGGAGAAGTTAGTCGTTGATGCACTCAACAATCGGGCGGAGAATGGTGTTGATGTGAAGCTGGCATTTTTTCAGCCCAATGCCAAAGCAGCAGCGGGCGATGTGAAGGGAATTGCATCTGCGGTAGAAGTAGCTCATGGCGAAGTTCCCTCGGCCGGGCCCTCTCCAGAATTATTGGCGAAGTTGAGTCCGAAAATCAGGACTCAAAATGTAACTCATGAACCTACCACCGGGGGTAACCACGAAATAGTTATTCCTGATCCCTTTACTGATGCGCTCAACCGCGGCAGTGGAAGCGGCCATGTAGAGCAGGTAATTGATCTTCAAAGTGGAAATGAGGGACCTTTGGATTCCAATATTGGCACCCATGGCATAAAGGGCGGTGGTAAGCTGATGCACAATAAATATATTGTGCGCGATGCTGGAACACCAGATGCTGCTGTTTGGACAGGCTCAACCAACTTCACCGATTCAGCATTCGGTAGTCAGGACAATAATATTATTCAGGTGCGCTCCAGGGCGCTGGCGCGAGTTTATGAGAAGAACTTTGGACAGCTCTGGGAAAAAGGATCGATCGCTGGAACCGGAAAAGACCTTCACACAACGGTATCCGTGGGAGGAAGCTCGGTAACGGTTGCATTCTCACCGGGCGACGGGGCTTTCATTGACGCTGAGTTTGCAAAGCGCATTGAAGCGGCAGACAAACAAGTTCACATCGCCTCCATGGTCATTTCGTCACCGAAAATTCTTCAGGCGTTGGCCGACAAGATTGCTGAAGGCAAGAAAGTCGAAGGAATTTATGACGGTCCGCAAATGCGGAACGTGGTAAATGCTTGGGGCCGCTCCACAGCGGAAGAGAGTCAGGTAAAGATTGCACTCTGGGATAAAGTGAAAGGTTCTCTAACACCCAAGAACTCGCATCCGTACAATCCTGACGGTCCTCATGATTTCATGCATAACAAAACGGTGTCAGTGGATGACAGTGTTGTTGTAACTGGCAGCTTTAATCTGTCAAACAATGCCGCGCGCAATGCAGAGAATATTCTCGCGATAGAGAATGCCCAAGTCGCCGGTCAATATAGAGCCTATATCGAAGACCTCGTTAAGACCTATCAAGGCAAACCCCGGCGCGTGGGTTCCAAATAGAGTCCATTTTCGTGGTCTTCTGGAGAGATGCGCCCGGACTGTGTTTAGCCTATGGCAGTGTTATAGGCGCATTGTGCCAGGTACTGTCTCAATTACCTGCAGCAGTGCCGCGAATGAGATGGCATTTTTCCTGGAGACTGGAGCCCTGTGTTCAATCCTATTTCAAAATTCTGCTCCCGGCATTCGTCGCAACCGCAGTGGGAACGCTAACGGTTTATGTAGATGCATTGTTTGCATCGGCAGTAAGACTCGGACCGGAATTCACAAGTGGCGCGGGGGCTTGGACTTCCATCGTGAATGCGAACAGGCTGGTTCAACTGCCACTGGGAATCTTGCTGACGGCAATGTTAGTTCCGATTCTGCCGCGCTTTGCGGAGCAAGCAAGTACGAAAAAGATTGATGAGCTGAAAGCAGATTATAGACGAGGCTTGAGGGCTTTATGGTTTTTATCTGTACCAATTGCAGTAGTCCTCATCGTCATCGGAAAGCCGATAATACAGCTACTCTACGAGCATGGTAAATTTACCTCATTGGATACTGGTCTTCTAACTGAGGCTCTGCGCTGGTTAGCACCATGCATTCTCTTTTATGTCGGTCGTGATTTAATCACTCGAGTATTTTTTGCTTTCAAAGACACGAGAACTACGTTCTACGTTGCTTTGGCTGCATTGGCGATCAAAGCTACGCTAAACCTGATTCTGGTCGGTCCTCTCGGCGTCGGCGGTATTTCGCTTTCAACCACCTTAATGAGCCTAATAAATTTCGGCATTTTGAGCTATTTCCTTCGAAGGAAAATCGGCCTACTCGGTTACACTTCGCTGATAAGACCGCTATGTATAATTCTCTTCAGCTCTATTGCCGCTGCTGTTACGGCGCGGTTAGTGCAGGAATTTGTTGTGAGTGTAGTGACGGGATCCATCGGGCTGGTGGTTTCTCTTGTGAGTGCGCTACTGAGCGCAGGTCTAGTGTATTTTGCGGTGTGTCACCTATTGCGATTGCAGGAAGTAGCACTTGTACTTAGCATGGCTAGATCTCGTTTAAGACCATGGCCACTTGACCTGTCGAATCGTTAGCAAGCGTGACGCGCTGCACTGCCACATCAGTTCGTAAGGCTCCCGCAGTGGTCAACGAAAACGGTGAGGTGTCAGCGTCTGTGTAGGATGGATCACTACTTTTTACTGACCCCTGAATTAACTGACGGGATTGGCCACTTGTTGTCGAGTTCTGCTCAAGCTCCAGTCCTCCTCGCTTACTGGTTGCGGGTCCGTGTCCAACCAGTTCCTGCACAAGGGTGGCACGTTCGGGGATTGACGGGCAAGTCGATGATATCCACTCCAGCAGACCATAACATGACCTGATTTCGTCACGACTTCAGCGTGCCTGACCAAATACTTTCCTGAAGATATTTATCGATGCGTCTATCGATATTACGGTGAGCCCTCACCAGGGGAATTTATGATTCACATGGCTGGAAATTTTGCGATGTATGCAATATGGAAAATCCATCAATGGAAATCCGTCGGAACCGGTAAAAGATAACTGCTAGTTGTCGTTGAAAGCGTCTACCTGTTACTCTGATACGAATGGCGCGATCATTTCGCGTACTTGGGTGCGAGCTCTTGCGATTCTTGACTTAACTGTTCCGATACCGACATTGGTCTTGATCGCGATTTCTTCATAGGATAATCCGTTCACTTCGCGCAGCATCACTGCTTCACGAAACTGTTCCGGCAGCTTGTCCATCGCCATGCGAATCACGGTTTCCAATTCGGCATTGAGGCACAGTTCTTCTGGTCCGGGAGTTTTATCGGCGGTGTCGCGTCCCGGATGTTCGCCGGGGTCTTCATCATACTGAGGTTCATCCAGCGATGAGGTAGGTAGTTCGCGCGAACGCTTGCGCAGTTCATCGTAAAACAGGTTCATTACGATGCGATAGAGCCATGAACGAAATCTTGCCGGATTCTGCAGCTGGCCGATAGAACGCCACATGCGAATGAAGACTTCTTGCGCCAGGTCTGACGTGTCCGCCCAGTCTGGAGCGAGCCGGTAAAGCATGCCGTTCACTGTGCGCTGGTTTCTCTTTACGATTTCGGCGAATGCGCGCTCATTGTGATTCTTACAAAGCTCCACCAGTTCGCCGTTACCCATCTTTGAATAAGAGGTGGGCACTGCTTGTAATAGGGGCTTACCAGGGACAACTGACAGTGATGTGCGTGCTGCCGGCTTAGTAAGAGCGTTCATCTTTTGACCTCGTGTATTGCAAATTGATCATGAGACCACTCTACGTCTTTTGCTATTGGTCTTGTATCCAGCAGGCTTGCCATCAGCCGGTACAGGTACCAATCGGCCAGTAGTACCTCGTTTGAGGTATCCCTCGTTGTCCGGGTAACTCGATTGGAAGCCGTGAAGCTGCGGCAGGCGAGAATCTTCAGCAAGAAGACAGTTGTTGACCGACGGATGCAAAACTGTGATTGGCTGACTCCAAGGGACGAGAGTGACTAATACCAACCCATTTATCGTTGCCCAGCGGCGCTATTTAATCTGACCGCGTGTTGTAATATGTCACGCCAAGTGAACTATGCTTCCTTGTATGGTCTGGAGTTCACAATTCCGAAGACCAGGAAGGGGCACAATGAGAACCCGGCTTCGAAACGTAATCGTTTATGTCTCCAGTACCGCCGTCGGTACTGCGTGTCCGGCACTAGCTCCGCACGCGTTTCTTCGTATCAATATTCAAAAAGGCGTCCATCCCCGGGCTCAATCTTGAACGAGAAGTTCCCGTTTTGATCGGTCCGCATCCCCTTCCAGCTGCGGGTATGGCGATCAAATTCGCGAAGCTCTTTCTTTTCACCAACTCTCACCAGGGAATTTACTGCGGACTGATAGCTGCGATTTACGATCATGAATGCAGCATTCTTTCCGTTTCTAGCAAACAAACCCAGCACGAACTGTCCCGGTGATCTAATTTGCACGGGGCAATCAATAGGAACAGATGCTGTTCCTACCGGGAGTGGTGCTGTGTGGTAAACCGCGGTTGATTCTAGAGACATCAGCGCACAACTCAAACTGGCAATCTCCAGATTGATTTTCGAGACGGATTCAATCAGAGAGATTGGCTTACCGTCTTGATAGAGTCCACCATACTTGGCGGGACCCCAATAGAGAAAATAGCTTATTCCGCGAGCTCCATAAGCTAGCGTTGTATAGACCAACCACCGCAGTTCGTTAGCATTCGGAAGACGCCAATATTTGAAAAAAGTAGAGCACTGAATGATATTCATGAATGGAATGTGCGCAGCTAATGCGGCCTCACGAATGAGGGAAAGATTGAGAAAATAATGGAAATCATCAAATGGCTCGCCTGACTTTGAACGAAAAAAGTGATAGTAGTCGTAACTGAGAAGGTCCGGTCGGACAACATCCGTATAGCTGCGTAAATAATCCTGGTAGAGCGAAACTGGTGTTTCTGAATGGTGTACTGCGATTCCCGATAAGATTGGAAGCATATTGATGAAGGCAAGATGTTTTGGATCCCGCTCCCTCAAATGTGCCACCATTTTGCTCAAATTTGCAAACGCCGTTGCTTTAGGTTCGTCTAATACGTAATACGCTTTACGGAAATTTCGAAAACCTCGGATACTTTCATTAGAGGTACTTTTCTTCCAAAGAGCTGGAGTTCCGTCGTGTAGATTCTAGTGATCGTAACGAGTAAATCGAGTTTCAGCGGCTTTTTCGCCGGGTACAACAATTCAAAGTAGTTGGGATGTGGAGTGACTATGCTTGAAACCAGTGACCTATTATGCATGTTTCGGCAAGCAGCTGAAGAGCTTTTGAAACAAAAACGCTATCAGGAACTACAAGACGCAAGCGTTGAAATGCTTAAGTCAACGCCAAACTCCTTTCTCGGATATTTTTTCGAAGCAGAGGCGCTGACAGGGTTGGGTAAGCGGGAGCAAGCCTTACCATTTTTCAAACAGGCAGCAAGCTTAATTGAGACGGAAACGAATGCAGAATTCAAGGCAACTTATGTTGCCAGACTTTTGCAGGTGAAGATCCGCATGGAAGCTACGGAACATACTCCTCAACCCGGGTCGGGACCAACACTCACCTACATGGAGTACCTCAGCCGAGGTGAAAAGTTTCTTGCTCTTGATCAAGCCGAAGAAGCGCTAGACGAGTTTGAACACGCCATAGAAGTTGACAAAACACAAGTTTCTGCTCATCTGAAACGCTTTGCGGTATTGATTAGGCTTGATCGAGCGGAGCAAATGTTAGCTGCAGCCAAGGAACTGCTGCTCGTAACACCCTCCCATTGGATTGGACATTTTTATTCAGGACTTGCATTAGGTAGTCTTGCCCGAGATGAAGAAGCTGTCGAGGCCTATTCGAAAGCGATCGAAATAGCGCCTCGTGAAGCACCGGCGTATGTAAATCGCGGTGCTACTTACGGGTCTTTGGGGCATATGGAAAAGTCACTGGCAGATAGTGAGAAGGCACTGTTGCTAAAGCCTAAGCAATCTTCGGCCATGGTGAACAAAGCATTGGCTCTGAGGACGACCGGGCAGCCAAAAGAAGCGATTAAGGTTTGCAATGAGATAGTTAAGTTTGAACCGAAATGCGCTCTAGCATATTGTAATCGCGCGTTGGCAAACTTTATCTTAAATCGAACCGAAGAGGCTTTGGAAGATGCCGACCTTTCAATCAAATACTCCACCCAACCGATGTACGTAGCTAAGTGCAAATGCATCAAAGCGAAATTCTTGGCGTTGGGAGGTGGAGGTGGCGGTGGAAATGGTGGATACCGTCGAGACGGAAAAGACGAAATCGAGGAAGCTCGGCAGCTCTGCGATAGTGCAGTGAGGTTAGCGCCAATGAACTCTCATCCTTGGCGATATGCTTGGTCAACGAGTGCGCTTGTCTCTGGAATGATGGGAGATTTCGATTCGGCTAATAGCAACGTTCAGTTAGTTCTTGATCACGCTAAGGGTTTTATATACGGCATTAACATCAAGGCACAGATTCTGCTTATGCAGAATCGACTCGATGAGGCACTTGTAACAGTTAACTCCGCGTTGGCTCTGAATCCGAAGGAGCCGGAGTCCTACGCCATTCGCCATCAAATCAGAACCAAGCTAGGAGATGCAAAAGCGAACGAAGATCTGACCAAGGCACGGAAGCTCGGTTTTCTCCGTGACGAATAGTCTCACGCGGTGTTAGATTCGGACCAGAATGCCGGTGAAGCAATGTTAGGTCGAGCTTAACTGCAGAAATAGTGCATTTGAGCTTTCTGCGAACAGTGAAGCGAATTTTGCCGGTTCCAAAGCAAAATCGTTCAGATCGCGTCTCTTCCTGCCTGACGCAAACAAGGTTTTCCTCATGGACTGGTCGATGTGTGGAGAATTTGTGGGGAACCTTGTTGAAGCGCTGCATCGGACATCATGGCTCTGAGTGAGATCGAATTCTATGCCAAATCTGGTATCTGCGTCAGTGCTTGTGGCGTACTCGACGATCGCCCTCATTCGGGTGGTTTCTTTCAAGTCTGGCCTTTATGAAGATTCTATCCCGCGGTCCCAGTGGGATTTTCCACATTGATCACGGGGGTGCGCACCCTTAACCTTAGTTTATGCCAAATGAGCTTGCCTCCAGTATAGACCAGCCCCTATCGTCGGCGAATGATCGCGCTGTGGGTGCTCTGGCGCGCGACCTGCTTTCAGCAGAAGCCTCCGCGCGCACCCCGTCTGTCCAGGCGTCAGACAAGCACATGAGTTATTTCGGCACAGGCGTACTTAAGGTGTCACGCCTCTTTTCGGGCAAT
This sequence comes from Candidatus Obscuribacterales bacterium, assembly GCA_021732565.1. Lineage (GTDB taxonomy): Bacteria > Cyanobacteriota > Vampirovibrionia > Obscuribacterales > Obscuribacteraceae > JAKFUT01. Next base: position 7,382 of record JAKFUT010000253.1, on the reverse strand, counting down.
ACCGGCGAAGCGACGAGCACGGAGCGGGAGATCGCCAGCTACACCACCGGCTTTGTTAAGACAGGTTGTCTCTTTCTTAAAGGCAAGTATGCACTCCCTTTGACCATGCTGGCTTTTGCAGCGGATCAGGCACGTCCGGAAGATTCCTGGAAGGAACAGATCGCAGATACCGCCCTCGGATTAGCCAAGGGCGGTGTGCTCAAAGGCTCTTTCATGCTAGGAGACATCGAAGCGAAGTCTGGCGCCACGCGCACTCTGAAATCAATCTTCTCGCCTGGAGATTCGGTACTTAAAGGGGTTACGCTCGGAACATGGGCAAGATTCACGGATATTTCCCTCTCGCGCGACACTTATCGCGATAGAACAACAGGCCAGTATTCCGGGATGACCGGATTGAGCAATCTGGAAAAAGGCATCTTTAATAAAGAAGCCGCTGCCATCGATCTTGCCGGATTTTTCGTGTTGGGCAAGGTCACCGCGTCTCCCTCTCTGCGCAACAATCCGCTTTTGAGCACCATGTTGGTGGGCGGAACATTCGGTGTGACTGGCGGTGCACTGGACGAAATGTACAAACAACGACGGAACGGGCAAGACCTGGATTGGCTTTCCATTCTGGGAAGATCTTTGCTGCGGGGAGGACTCGACTCAGTTGCCTCCATGGGTGGAGGTTTCCAGGCTCGAAGGACGCATTTGCAGGCACAAGAGGCAGCGCTTCAGGCGGAGCGCCCGGCTGAACGGCCGACGGAGATTCGGTTATTGGATGTGCCTTCAAAACCTGTAGAACTTGTGTTCGGAAAAGGAAGCCCGCGAACTGGACTGCGTGCTGCGCTAGATGGGCCCACTCGCACAGAACTGCCAAAAACGCCCGGAACCGAGACTGTTCCCGTGGCCAAAGAGGTCACCAGACCAGACCCCGTGAAACCGGGAGAGATTGCTGGACCGATAGAGGTGGTAAGACGCCTGTCTGCGCTGGACATACCGATTCATGTTCAACCGCTCAATGGTGAACCGCTACGACTTGCTCATGAAAAATTACCTCCGCCAACCAAGGGAGAGATGCAGGTAAGCTCGCTGTCTGCTGAGGCACCAGCGAAATTCGACAGCCCTGCCGATTTTCTCCAGCATGTGAAATGGAAAGCCGAACCAGCCGTGGTTTATGAGGTCGGTGGCGTGCGAGTCGCCGTGACTGAAACATACAATGCGAAGCTGGCGAAGGTCAGAGAGTACAGAATTGAGCTGGGCAAAAATCCCACTGAGGCTCCTGCAGACGTGGCAAGACGAGTCTTAAAAGAGGATGCGCATTTAGCCAATAGAGCCCTTCCAGAGGATTTCTTGCCTGGTATTGAGTTATTGCCGGATCGCCACTTGATACGAATAAATCTGGTTGATACCCCCAATCCCGAGGATGTTTTCAATCGACAGGCGGATAAGAATTTCACTTCCCAAGCCTCTGTCAGTCGAGAAGGTGAGGTCACATTCTACAAAAAGGAACACGACGGGTTTTTGCACAGCGACTTAGCCCATGAGTTCGCTCATGTGGTGAAGTATCGAAATGCGGCGTTGAGTGCTGCTTTCGATCATGCAAGTAAGCTCGAGAATCTTGAACCCGATCCCTACCACACCAGACCATATGCAATTGCAGTGGAAGAAAACTGGGCTGTACATTTAGGTGAGGAATTCCTTCACCCTAACGCTTCGGTATTCGAAAATTTGATTAACCGCGCCCCCATGAGATCCACCGTCTTTGCACTGGCTCTTGAGCCTCTATTAGCTACATCAACCTCTCCCCATCGAGATGCCATCGCCGGTCGTATCGCAAAGGTAAAGGCACAGGTGACGCCAAAGGTGAACGATCGTCTGGTTGATATTGCAAGGATGGATCCGCAATCTGAAAGTGGCAACATGGCTGTCCGTTTGCTTGCCCATATAGGGACCCCGGCGCATGGCAGCCGATTAACTAATGTCACTGCGGTCTCTTTGGCCGGTGAACCGATAATTGATCGGCAACTGGCCTTTGTTGCGGCGATTCCGCAACTCACGGATCTAGACGTCAGCGGTTCGTGGATTACCCGAAAAGGGACCGAACCACTTGCAAAATTGACCGCTCTTGAATCGTTGAATTTGAGCGGCACTCCTGTGGACAACGGTTCGCTCGGTTTTCTGCGCAGAATGGAAAGGATGAAGAACCTCGACTTGAGTTTTACCTCAATATCCGATGGAGCGCTTGTTTATTTGCCCACGAAAGGCAATCTTCAGCGCGTCGATGTGAGAGGTACAAGCGTAACCGACATGGGTGTCACTACAATGTTGGAGAGATTCCGGGCACAGCGACCGGAAGTGCTGAAGTAACCACTGTCTCAGTCTCGAATAACGTGGCACACCGGTAGGTGGCTTTTGATTGTTTCGACTCCAAGCTCAGTAACTTCCGTTCCCGAGACGTTCAATACACTCAGCGACGGACACTTCACCAAGTTAGACAGATCTCGAGTGGCCACCCGAGTGTTACGCAAGTCTAGATATCGCAGGCGGAGCAATTTTGTTGCGGGGCGCAAATCTTCAACCAGAGTATCTGCCACTGAAACGGTTTCCAGATTCAGCAATTTGGATATTACTTCAAGACCTTTTTTTCCAATTAGCGTACCGGCCAAATTGATCTCGCGCAGATTTTGAAAATCACTTGAGTTGAGCACCGTCGCCAATTCAGCCTCAGTAATTAATTCGTAGCTGAGGTCCAGGTCTACAATCTCGTTCCAAAAAGCGGTTTCTTGAACACCGAGGTAAAAAGCCATGCCTATGGCTTCTTTCTCCGGGTAAGTGTCGTTTTGAAGCAGCTGGCCAACTACATTCAGCGCTTGGGAGATGACATTCTTTTCCACATACGCAACTCTCTCTCTCATCTTCTGCGCATGCGGGCTGGCATTCGGGCCAATGGCCGTGTCCAGTGATCGTTGCAATACCCGCGATAGTGCCACCGCTCGAAGTGGTGCGGCGCTGCAAAATGATTTGAATACCTCAAAATCATCCGCCATAAAATGGTGCGAGAAGTGGTGCGCCCAATTCTCTTCAAGATTGCGTGAATCATCGTTACCGAAGAAACCGTCTTCTTCAAGGTGCGCTGCACATTCAAAAATTCGAGCTTCTCGGGCGAATTCCACCTTGGCGAGGTGAGCCCAGGAATGAAGCAAGTCTCGCCTCGTGGTATCACCGGTGATGGCATCCGGTAAGTATACCCAATTACCCGACTGCCTGGCTGCGCAGATTCTTGCTTTCTCATGCAGCAGACCGGAGTCAAGAAGCACTATGCGGCGAATCAAACTCTTCTGAGGCAAAGCGTCCAGGTAATTGATAATATCTTCCGGCAAGCACCGCTCCATGAACTGATTCTTGCTCGCCGTCGCTGTTGAAGTGCCGCCACGGTCCCTCTCCGCCCGTAAGCGTCGCACCTCGCCGAGGCGTTCATCATAGGCGGTTTCTACGTCAATCTCCGTGTCAACGCCGAAGAACTTGTACACCCGAGTGGGCGCTTCAGCATGCTCTTGCCCTACAAAGGCAACCCCTTCAGATACTAGAAATTCTGGCATTTTTACCTCCAAAAGCGGAATCCATCAGATCGCTTGCACGCTTCTTCGCGTTCCCTGTCTGCAATTTTGCTGCAGTCCGTCTTGCAACGCAAGATCATCTATCCGTTCTCTAGCTCACCACATACCAGTTCATCCTATTTGTTTCACCCCTACATCAGCCCTGCGCGGCAGCGCACCAATCTGTCTCCACCAATTTTTTCCAGACCGCACAAAAGTGTTTCTGTAAAACCATGAGGAACGGTCGAAAGACCAAGTTCGCCAACACTGGCATTCCGCACTCGTATAATGCATCGTTCAACCTGGAATCAGTTCCAATTAAAACAATTCCCGTTTCGGTCAGCATTTGAACGCAACCTGGCCAGTCAATTTTGGCCACGGATAAACAATGGCGGCTTCTGATCTTGATCAGTTCAACAAAAGGAGCCGAAGTAGTTCTAGCTTGTCCCTTCTTGAGTTTCTGAAACTCTTCGTCCAGCATCATCTGCAGAGACTTCGAATCTACAGGTTCTGAAAAACTTGACAGAGCTCTTGCAAGATATTCCCCCCAAATTGCCCCCGGTGCAGTGGTGGAGCGAGGGTAGACAGCCACCGTGAAAGGCGAAGATGGTCCTGGTGAATCAGTGCCTGAGGGCTCAATGGGGATGTCGACAGAATTGTCACCTTTCCCAGCTGTAGCCAAGAGCAGCGCGCGTGAAGATGTTTCGCTTCCGGCATCCGGAAACGCTTCCTCACGGCCCTCTGCCACCAGGGCAGAGGGCTTGATCTCCTTGAGATCGTTAAAAACTGCAGCCCTTGTCCCGCATTTCAACTCGGACTGATCGAATGGAAGATGTCGGTCGCCAGGGGTTGTCAACATGAAATAAGCGCCTAAAAAGTAGTCCTCCAATTCTAGTTGGCTCGGCCAGCATTTTGTCCGTCCGCATTTAGATATTTTTGTGGAGATAAGTAAGAGACTTCAGGCGATCACCGGGCATATCATTCTCTTTGGCGAACAGCCGCGGGAGGAAGCAGTTGAACGCATACTCCTGCAAGTTTTAACAGGAAGCCACAAGTTTGCAATATTTCCAATCGATAATCTTCTCATGAGATCGAGCTGAGCTATATCCTCGGAGTGATGTTTCCAAACGCATCAGGGAGCTGTTTCGAACCTTGTAGGGACCAAGCGGCGATGATGCAATCTCGGCCGCTGATAATGGACCCTGTTGGCACCAGGATGGCGATTGGCGGCGGCAATAATGGTAGAGTCGATAAATCATCGTCAAGGCGTAAGTCTCGTCGGTCGACGTTCAGTCAAGGAAGGGGCTGATCACATGCAGAAGGTTTACGCGAGGCTAGCTTGCATAGTTGCCATCTGTCAAATTGCAGGGGCAATATGCATCTTTCTCTATCCTCAGCAATACATTTTTGGCGGACCCGATGTGGTCCGGGATGCGTTACGGGTATTTACCATCGTTGAAGAAATTTGGTTTGTCATCTCTATATATGGTGTTTTCGCCCCAAACACTCCCGTTGAGCAGAAGAACTCGGCGAAGGCTTATTTGATCTATTCCATAGTCAGAATAGTGATGATGGTTTGTTGGTGTAAGCTGTTATTCGCCTCTCCCCCTACCCTTTGGTGGATAGCTGGCATTCCCGGTGTTTTGTTCGGGATCTTTTATCTCTCGCTGAATCTCAGGCAGGTCGAGCACTATGCTCTCACCGAGTAGCCTGAAGTGTGTTTTGTTACCGAACATCAAGCCAGGGCAAAGTGCTCGTGGTGACAGTTACAGTGAATCGTAGAATATCCTGGTCCGGCGGCTGTCTGCGAATTTGTCGCGCAGCTCAATAACCTCAGATCTGACAATCTCCAGTTTCTGTGAGCGCTGTTCAAATAGATGTTGATTGCCCCACTATGGCCGCTCTGGTCGCAGTGGTCCTTTGATTTAGTGAAGGTCCTCACTCGACAGAGCAATTTTAGGGAGGATAGCGCTGGAGAGTTCGCCCCAAAGTATTCGACTTTCGGGGGCTACGCCTTTCTCGGGGGCACCCGAGAAAACCGCTCCGAGCGAACCTGGTGTTGTTCTGCGGAATTTGTCGATGGAGCCTTCCCCAGAGTTTTGTGGCGTGGGTTGGAGCTCCTACTTTAGCCCAGCGCTGTGTCTTTTCCTGGTTGCTTTGACTGGCGCTAGTCGGGAATAGAACAAGCAGGAGAAAAAGTACTATGGGCCATGAATCAGCCTCCATTTCTAAATCGAGCACTGCAAGAGTGTGGCCGACTCCTCAGGATTACAATGAGGCGTTACAGAATCCGCACACGTCGTTCCGAGATCCTGAGCTAATAACTGCTGTTGCAGCTACCGATTCTCTGGGCCTGCCCCGACCGAACACGGGCGCTTTTGCAAGTGTATACAAAGTGACGACTGGTTCGAAGAGTTTTGCAATTCGCTGCTTCTTGCATAATGTACGAGACCAGGAAAAACGCTACGAACTGATTTCGAACTTCATTATGAAGGATGACCTTCCTTACACTGTTTCATTTGAGTATCAGAGGGAGGGGATTCTCATTCGGGGCGAGTGGTTTCCGATTCTGAAAATGGAATGGGTCGAGGGGCAAACTCTTGAGCAATACATTGAGCGCAATTTGAACAGCCCTGTAAAGCTGCAGTCGCTTCTTTCAAAATTCAGAATAATGTTTGACGAGCTGCACGAAGCTGGTATCGCACATGGTGACTTGCAACATGGCAATGTAATGCTGAATGACGATGACGAGTTGCGGCTTGTCGATTATGATGGCGTTTACGTGCCCGGTATGGAGGGCTGGAAATCAAATGAGCTTGGGCATCGTAACTATCAGCATCCGAGCCGGGACGCCACTCACTTTGGACCGTATCTTGACACATTTGCAGCCTGGTCCATTTATGTCTCACTAGCAGCAATCATTCACCATCCTCATTATTACGAAAAATTCGGCGCTGGTAGCGAGTGCTTGCTCTTTCGAAGGAACGATTTCGAAAATGCTGCTACGTCATATGTTTTTGAGCATTTAATTCACAACAGTGGTTCAGAGGTTTCGGCGCTGGCCAAAACGCTCAGACAACTGACTATCTCTGGAGCAGACAAGTATCTTCCGCTTGTTGCTTCTGCTACTGAGAGCTTGCGGCGGCCGAAAGTGCTTACCACTTTCATTTCTGACGATGACAGCCGAGTTCAAGATTGGTGGACTCGTTTTCTCGATGGTAACCTGGACGATTCCATTGAACCAGTTCTTCTAAATAGGGTACGTGTTGCTCGCGAGAAAGAAATTGATCCCATCGGTCGCAAAATACTGAGGACAATGATGTTCGCGGTTATTGGGCTATGTGGTTTTGTGCTTCTACCAATCACATGTTCGATTCCCTTAGCTTTTATTATGTGGCTTGTCTGCCAGGTTCCGAAATCCGTGTCGCAGCCCGACCGAGACGGAGTGGGCGATCTTGTAGCCAATGGTGTGGCGGTTCCTGGTGTGGTGACGGTGAAAGACCCATATCAGAACCGCGCAAAAATTTTCTATGAATACCCTGTACGGCTCAGAGATGGTACTTATGCGCAACGGTGCGGTAATGTAATCGTATCGGAAGAAGAAAGTAAAATTGTTTCTGTTGGCGACAAGCTGACTGTGCTCTATGATGCCAACGATTCCTGGTGTAGTGTTCTTTACTGCTTCGCCGGTTATGAAGCCTTTCCGGTTAAGGTTAGTGAGACATTGTAATCCTCGCGATCATGCGGGTTACGAGAAATTCGGTTTGAATGTCGGCCCAGGCTCTATAACGTAATCCGCGGGCT
>JAKFUT010000137.1 GCA_021732565.1 Candidatus Obscuribacterales bacterium | reverse complement strand
TACGATCAAAGCGCACACTTTGCAGAAGTTCCGATTCCTTGTCGCCATTTTGTTTGGTATAAACATATTCGAATGACGGTGTAGCCCGCGGTTTGCGTAATGCGGCGACTTCGCCCTCCTTTGCCGACTCCTCTTCTCTTAGCGGCTTCCGCGGCACACCCGGTTTAGCTAAGTCTACGTCGATGTATGGTTTCACTTCACCGAGCAGGTCACCTTTGGCCCCGGTGATGGAAACTTTGTGAATCGTTGCGTTCTCCAGCGAAGGCGCTGTTGAACTACGTCCGCGCCAGAGGTGCATATCCGCTTCAATTATTCGCCCGTTGGCGTCGACAATTTCTACCGCGCCGACCTTACGCTTGACAGAGTATTCCGTTCGATTATCAAAAGGACATGATCGTGTTCTCTCGCCCTCGTTTGCTGTTCCACCAGATGCGGTGCTGTCAAAAAAAACAAGTTCTGTATCTTTAGGAAGGTTCCTTTCTCGTTGATTCGTTTTTTTGTTCAATTCCTCACCGACGAATTGAGCAAGTCCGCCGGAACTTTCGAAACTATCAATTGCACTCTCTCTCGTCCTGTCAACTGTCATTGATCGCCCTCCAAATCTCGAAATTTAGCTTACTGTTATTTTGTGGTCGTTCCGTGGCCGTGAAATTGGTAACGCGGTTCGGTCCGAAATAATCTTCGCTAACGACAAGCCTCCCTTCCATGTGAGAGGTTGGTAAAAGACGTCTGCCGTGCATCACCAACCGAGGCATCATCACCGACGCACGAGTGGTTCCAAACCGGCTCTGCAGTCCGATCCGAACTAATGCTGGATGCTCGGTTTTCACTTAGAGTTTCTATCATCTGCAGTAAGCCCACATGCAAGCCAAACAGATAAGTGTTAAAGGATGCACGGGAAAAAGCGTATACACGAAATGGCCACAGCATGCTCGCTAAACTAAAAAGTCATAAATCGTTGGTGACTCAAGTATTCCTTTTGGTAGGAGCAGCACGTGAAGAATGAATCGAAGCTCGCCGCGTCTGACGAGACTAATACAAGAGAATTTGAGGAGTTTAACGGGGAGTCCTGGTCAAGAGAGGAGTTGCTGAAGGCAACGCCTCTCAATTTCTCAAAGCAAGCACTTAGTCCGACACTTCAAGGCATTTTCGACGGCGAAAACCCTTTTGTGATTGAGGGCGTTGATCCGCAGCCTGCGGAGAAACCTGTAGAAATAGTCCAAACTTGCCAGACTCGTGAAAAAACTAGCTCTCGCATCGAACTAGAGGCAGCGGCCAGGAATGCTGATGTTGACGACAGCAAACTGCAGACTGCGATAAATAAACTCGAAGCCAGAGGCATCGAAGAAGATAGCGTTGAAAAAATATATGAAAACTTCACCCGATTACTCAAAGGCGATGGAGTAGAAGACCCTATTCTAGGCGCAAAGACTCGAGCCAAGCTCGCTGTTGATCTCATGCAAAAAATCGCCGATCCGTCATTGATTCAATTAGGCAAGGGCAATCTGCTAAGCGAAAGTCAGCTTGAGATGCAGTTGGCCACGTCCGCACCACATCTATACAGTGCGATGATTACGGACCTGACTCTAAAGGGCACGCATGCTCAATTGCCACGCGAAGAGCCCGGACCTGACGGTTCCGAATCCCGACCGATGGCCGCGCGCAGGACTCAACCAAGCACCACAGGCGAACTCCTGAAAACCTTCGAGTTAGGCAAGAGAGGACAACAGCCGAAGAAGTGATACTCACAAAGAATGGCTTACTCTCACATTGATGGCAGCAAAAGAGAGAGACAACATGGATATTTCAGCCCGTCGGGCGTCGTTCGTCGACATTTCAATGGAAATGGCATCCATTCGTTCGAAAATGTCCGGGATATACGTTTTGTCGATCGAGTCTCACGCCTTGGGGCATATTGGGAACATGCCAGAAGCACTCAGCAAATACTTATTCGGTTGCACCGCAAGCTCCCACCGTTTGTCGGCTCGAATGTTCCTGGCATCGTTCAGCGCAGCTATTTCGTTATGCACAAACATACAACCACTATGGGCGGAAAACTCCAGCACAAGCAACGCCTCATTGGAATCGTTAGCTAAATCCGCCGCTCGGGCCGCTGCCGGTAGAAACTACGACTTGGCGGAGGCCATATACAAACAGTGCGTGACAATAGCCGAGCGCAACGTCGATCAACCAGATTGTTTGATCGACAGTCTTGAGAATCTGGCAGGCATGTACGAACAGACTGGACGGAAGAGCGATGCTAGCAGAGCCTATGAACAAAGCCTCCGCATTGCCGAACAGCACCTTGGTCCTGAGAATGCAGGCACCACTGCAATTTTGGATCATCTTGCAACTTTGTATACAGACCAGCACCACTATGAACGAGCAGAGCACGTAGTGTCGCGAGCGCTTTCCTTGCGGATAGAAGCGCTTGGTCCCACACATCGAGAGACAAGCGACACCCGAGAGTTTCTTGCCAGAACGCTGGCACGGCTGGGCAAGTATACCGAAGCGGCACAGCAATACCAGCAGGAAATTGCTGTATTAGAAAGATCCGGCAACCTTGATAGTGTCCCGGTTCTAGATATTCTTGAACAGGAAGCGCACGATTGGCGCCTTGCTGGAAATTTGAAAGAGGCTATACAATGCCTGCAAAAACTGATAATTCTTGGAGAAAAGAATCATCCGGAAAAGACGATTCGACTTACCATGCGAGCTCATTTGGTATTGTCTGAGATCTATGGTATGCAAAATAAGTTGAGAGAGTGCGAAGCCGAGCTCACAACGGCATGGATCAAAGCCGACCAGATTAGCCCGCCCGCCAAGCAACTGATCGCGTGGAACGATATCGGCTATTCGTGTTCCGTTCGCAGATGTTTCACAAAGGCAGTGCAGTGTTATCAAAAGAGTCTGTCTATCTGCCGACTTAAGTTGCCCCGGGAAGATCAATTGGCAGCCACGGCAATGCAAAATCTGGGAATCGCGTTGAACAGCGCTGAACTTCCACTTGATGCGGAGCGACAGTTCAAGGCGAGCCTGGTCTTGCAAGAAAAATGTACCGGAAGAAGCTCTATTGAAGCTGCATACATCCATTATCTCCTGGCATGCACGATTACTCCACGCCCTCTGTGCCAGATACGGGCGGAATACAAACGTTGTGCCGATATTGTGTTAACAACCCCGCCATCTTTAGTGCCTGATCCTTCACATGTTGCGCCTTGGGTTTTTGAGACTGCAAATATTTTCTCCGCAATTGACCGCAAGCTAGCCAGGAAACTGTACACGCGATCGTTAGAACTCAGTACCCGTTCAGATGGACCGCACTGTGCAATTTCAGTGCGCACAGCAAAAGCGCTCACCGAGTTAGATCAAGGGAAAGACTGACTTTAATTGAACGTTCGCCCGTGCAGTAACCGTCGTGTAACTGACTTGACGGGCTGGCCATGGCGTGGCAGTTCCCGCCAATTGTGTTGATCTGTTGGTGGTTCAGAACCGTTCTGGTCGGGATCACTCGATCGTTGGCCATGTGCCGCCGGTATCAATCTTACATTTCGACTGGCCATAGAATCATTAGCACGGAAACTACGAATGCTATACAACAGATCCATAGGATTAACTCACCGACCTTTGATCTCACGACCGGTGCCGGTAACCCAACAAACAGAAAGAAAACCAGAGGCGAGAAAGAGGCACCAAACAGGCCGACCGCCTGTAACGATAATCCTCTCTCCAGCACGGCCGTACCAGGATCACCAGGACAGTAATACACAGGCACCTTCTCTCCGCGAAAGTGAGGATGGAGAACGGAATGTTCCGGCGGATGCGGGCCATACCTGTAATGACTGCTCTCATAATCGCGCCCGACGCGATAAGTGTATATCCACCCATATTTATTACCGTAACCATTTATGGTGCCGGTCACGGAAGGCCATCCCAGACTCCCTACGCCATGTAACATCCCAACAAAACAAACAAAACTGAGATAGCCAAAGAAGGCTATGGTTACGCACAGTGCAATTACGGCTTTGAGTTCAGTTTTCCAGTCTGCCCCTTTCGTTTCTGTCACAGACTCTTCTCCGCGAGTTCCAATGTGCTAGTTATGCCCAGTGTTTGAACGCCACCTGGCCTATGATTGATTGTAGCGAGTTGAGCGCGTCTGGCGCGAAAAACGAGTGGCTAGCGCGGACGAGGCGAGGGAGCAGCAGCGGGAGCGCTTGCGATTGACCGCAAATAGATGCGGGGAGAAAACCGGCTGAATCATTTGACTAAACAGGAGTTGCAGATTCGCTGTGAACATGCTGTAGATTGTCCAGAGCAAAATTCGAGTTTTCAAATAGGCAAGGTGAGTGAGACTGATTCGACTCCAGTTTCCCGAAATGAAAACCCCGCTCGATTGATCGAGCGGGGCCTCCTGTCGGATTAAACTGCGGAAGATGTGCTGACGTATAGTCGCTATACGATCAGTGAGAAGACAATGAAATTTGATTTGAATGAATTGGATTCTTGATAGTGGCAATCTTTTCTTTCAAATAAGCCACAGCGACATGTTCTTGTTGATCTTTATCGCTTACTTGAATGTCTGGTTGCACTCCAATCTTGTTGATATCGGTGCCATTGGGCGTAAGATACCGTGAGACCGTTATGTGAATTGCAGCCCCATCGGGAAGGTGATTGATTTCCTGAACCAGTCCCTTGCCGTATGTATGAGTACCGATGATTACGCCGCGATTGTTATCTTTGAGCGCACCGGCGAGAATTTCACTGGCGCTGGCGCTTTCATCATCTACCAGAACTGCTATGGGCTGATGCGTGAGGGGGTTGCCCGACGCGGTGTCGATAGACTTGCCAGTGCGACCTACTGTGCTGACGATCACTCCACCGTCGAGGAGCATGTCGGCTATTTCCAACGAGTTGGAGAGTAGCCCGCCCGGATTGTCGCGCAAATCTATAATCAGTCCATCTGTACGAGAAAGTTTTTCCAGCGCGACTTTGAATTCTCTGGCTGCATCGTTGGAAATAAAGGTTGATAGTTGGATCACACCGATATTCGGCTCAATAATCTTGTAGGCGACAGCGTGAATTATTATTTCAGCGCGTGTGATATCAAAAGCTTTGGGCTGCGGGCTTTCACCACGCTTGACTGAGATTTGTACTGCAGAGCCGGCTTTGCCGCGAATTTTTTCGGCTGCCTGCTCAGGGCTTAAGCCAATGGCAGACGAACCATCGATAGCGACGATTTCGTCCTTCTCCCTTAAGCCGGCTTTCTGAGCAGGGCTATTGTCCAGGGTTTTCGTAACTACTAGCCGATCGCCCTTCTGCACCAGGTTGATACCAATGCCGACGATCTTGGCGTTAATCGCATCGTTTTCGTCTTTGAAAGACTGAGGATCTAGAAAACGAGTGTACGGATCTTTCAAGCTCTCAAGCATGTTCTTGATCGCTTTGTGCGCCTCCGGCACGGACCTGATATCGGTGTCGTACTTGTGTTCCCAGGCGACCCAGTTCTGTCCATTGAAAGAAGCATCGTAATAACTATCGCGAACGAGCTCCCAGGCGCGATGATAAACATCACGCGGATGTAAGCGATGTCCCCGAGCTGGTTGCAGCGACATCACACTAGAAATTGCGACAAGGGCCAGTATGCATGACCCCAAACGTTTCACGCTCGACATTAGGTTATGGTTCCGCAGGAGTGAGAAGCAGCTTAGACCCCGCTTTATACACGAAATCTTTCACCGTAACATTCTTATTCCCGCTTCAGTAACTCAACCAACACTTAAAAATTAAAAGATAGCTCTTGGCAACCATCTAGCGGGTTTTTACCGGGTCTCGTCCCTCGTTTTGCGCCAGTAGATTCATCTTCACCGGTCGACCTGAGACAAACCCGTACTCCTGCCAGCGTTTCGAGACCTTTTCCCGAACCTCTCCCGACATCACGATTTCTCCGGGCCATTCCCTGGGATGCCCCTCGGATTGCCACTTCTTAGTGGCATCGATACCCACTTTTGAGCCAAACCCGAATAGCGGAGCGGAATGATCGAGAATGTCCAGGGGTCCGTCACTGAACATCATGTCGCGACGGGGGTCAACGCTGCCAAACGCATGGAGGGCAACTTCAGAATAGTCGTGAACATTCACATGTTTGTCCACCACAATCACGTACTTCGTGAACATCATTTGCCCCAGCCCCCAGACAGCAGACATCACTTTGCGGGCATGGCCCGGGTACCGCTTGTCGATGGCAATAATGGCGCAATTGTGAAAAACGCCTTCCCACGGCAAGTCCATGTCTACAATTTCCGGTACTAACATTTGCAACATAGGAAGGAATATTCGTTCAGTTGCCTTACCGAGAAAGCAATCTTCTTGTGGAGGCTTGCCGACAATTGTCGTCTGATAGATAGGATTCTTCCTGTGAGTGACCGCAGTCACGTGAAAAACAGGAAACATACCAGCGGGGCTGTAAAACCCGGTGTGATCGCCAAACGGACCTTCCAGTTGAAGTTCCGTTTGCTCGACGTAGCCCTCGATAACCATCTCTGCATTAGCTGGTACTTCAAGATCCACCGAAACGCACTTAACCAGTTTCACAGGGTTGCGTCTGAGAAACCCGGCAAAGACCAGTTCATCGATGTCCGGGGGGAGCGGCGCGGTAGCCGCATAAGTGACAGCCGGCTCTGCCCCGATTACGCAGGCAACTTCCACGCGCTTGCCTGGCTTTGCGGACCCGGCCGGTTTCGGTTCGAAGACGGTTCCGTAATTGGGGGGCTCAACGAAACTGCCATTGCCGTTGTTGCTTACGCTGGCTTCGCTGGTCATCCGGCGAGCCTCTTCAAAGTTGCGGGCACCGTCATGGTGCTTGTGCCAATGCATTCCGGTGGTGTTGTTGTTGTATTTTTGAAGCCGATATACACCAAGATTTCGAATGCCGGAGCGTGGGTCGCGTGTAATTACCACCGGCAGCGTTATGAATGGCGCCGGATCTTCTGGCCAACAGCGAATAATAGGAAGTTTGTCGAGCATCGCGGCCGATGGATCGTTAAGCACAACTTCCTGGCACGGCGCCGAACCGTGGGTTAACTTGGGCGGAAACCGGCCAACCTCTAACAGAGTTGGCAGGAAAGAAAGCTTATCAACCAGCGTCTCTGGTACCTTAGGTTTGATCAACTCACGAATTCTGTCTGCGATGTCATCCAACGAAGGCGTTTCCAGCGCCATGCACATGCGTTTCATGGAGCCGAATAAATTTATTAGCACGGGCATATCGTAGCCCTTAACGTTGGTGAACAACAACGCCTTGTTGTCGCCGCCTTTGCTCTTGCTCACCCTGTCAGTGATTTCAGCAATCTCCAAATCAGCGCTAACTTCTGCATCAATACGCATAAGTTCGCCTTCGCTCTCCAGAGTTTTCAGAAATTCCCGCAGATCCCGGTAAGCCATTAATCCATCTCCAAGGCAGCAAGCAGATCATAGCGAACCTGAGCACTGGCAGACATAACTTATTGCACACGCTGAGCCCCGAGAATGCCCAATCTAGCAAAAGTGCAGGTTTGCCGGAGCTCTGTTCATGAACGATAATTGCCTTCGCGCAACAATATGTAGTCTTTGCGGCGTGGTGAAGCCGGCAAAGAGGAAACGGGCTCAAGCTGGAAAATCCGTGCATCCAAGGCGACTTCGTAGCCGATTCGCAAATATCAATTTCGCTACAATACGTATTTTCCCCCTGAACTTATGACGTGGATGGGAGAAATCCCATTTATAGCGGGGAGAATGTCGCTTAAACTACGTTCATTATAAGCCAACCAAATCACGCCGATGCCTTACCACGTTAGTACCACCACCACCCAGCCACAAGTGAACAGCGCAATCGCTTATAGCCAGAACGCTGCCCAAACACCAATTACTACCGGCCGAATCCGCACAACGCAACAAGATGAACCAGGGAGCATGCAGAAAGTAGCAACTCGATCAGATAATAACCCCAGCCCCGTAATCGGCGGTGGCACAAACACTTCGGGCACTGCGGAATTGAGTGGCTCCGGAGACCTCACTCGTCAAAACCTCGAGCGATTTCGAATTTCTCTAAAAGACTATCCGAAATGGGACTACGATCGCCAGATTCGAGCAACCACTCGCACGTTCCATCACAGGGTAACTGATGGAGACAACTACAAAGAAGCCCTCTTCGATGCAGCCCGTCAACGCAAGCCCGTAGTGCTGATGTTCGGAAGATCGAGCGATGCAGCGACAAGGCAAATTGTCGAAAATTCTTTGAAAGATGCCCGTGATCGCTCCGGCGGCCAGGCAGTATTCGTATTTATAGATATGGACGAAGTAGATCGTGATTCGCCTCCCGGTCGTTACGCCGCCGGCGTAACAGAAAAGCACGGATTCCCCATGACCTTGTGCTTCACCATGGTCCCGGGAGATGCATATAATCCGGCGCGATCGGAAGTTCCGACTTACCACCAGACAGGTCCTGTGACGTCTGAAAGATTGCACGAAGCCATTAGCCGCGGAAAAGCAGCCATGGCGCTCAAAGAGTTTCCTCATGTTCCATTGTCTGAGTCTGAAAGACCGAAGGAGCGCATGCAGCCGCGATTGACCTTATCTAAAGAGACCATTCAACACCTGAAACCGTCAGGATTCCAACAAGACATTCCAGAGTCAGCCCAAATTGTAATTGAAGCCCGCGCGAAACAAAATGACGATAAGCGGGCTTCCTACGAGTTGTTCTGTCGCGCCATCGCGTGCGCCGATCAATCTGGCGATAGTTCCCAGAAAGCCGCTGCCAGGGCAGAACTCGGGTTAGCTTGCATCGCATGGGGTTTTCCTGAAAAGGGTTTTGCCTGGGTGTTGGATGCAGGAAAGATCTATCCGGACATTTATCGCAACGAAAAATTCGCAGACCGTTTACGACATACAGGTTTGCCACCAGCCACAACCCAGCTCCTTCTCCAGGAAGGACAACGAAATGCCACATGGTACGAACCGAATAAAGACCAGGCCATCGAACGGTTGCGAGCACCAATGCGTTTCGTCGATCATCGCCCCGTCCCTCTTGAGTTAACTACCCGCGGCCAATCAAATGCAGTATCACGTTCCACCGGCACCATAACTAAGCAATATGCAAAAGCCGCCGAACTGGCCACAATACAGTTAACTGGATCAGCGGAACAAGCCGCTCCGGTTCGCCAGCAAAACACCTCGCGATCAACCGCCGAAGCATTGCCACAAATGCAACTAACCAAACCTTCAGAACCAGCAAGATCAGGCAGGTCGGCCACAACGACACAAACACGCTTTGCCTCCCCGTTCGAAACAAGATAACCTGTCAACTTTAACGTGTGTTCACAGGTGGTTTAGCGCTTATCGTACTGGTTTCGCTCGCGGTGCAGCTTGAAATTTCAGTCGCCAGTTATTCTTTTGCACGTTCATCAATAGAGATGCGCTGAGCACAGGAATGCACCGGGGGGCACCTGAGCGACAAAACTATCGACTGGCGAAAACTGGCAGCCAAGTCAGGCCTGTCATCCACCAGAGAGTCAGGCAGTGCTCATCTTGCTCAACAGGCTCTGGAACTCATCATCGACGAGGAGAATCTTCGTGCAGCTGTCGATCACTATGTCAATTTTACTCCAGGGTACGAGTTAGCCAGATCTGTTTTGCACGAAATTCGACCATGGTCAGCCATGAAGTACTGCTATGCCCTTTACCGTTCTTCCCCCAACCTTAACACCCGCCGCTCCTCGATTGAGCTTTTGCGTTTCATAGCTGATCGCCGCGCCTTGCAATGGGTTCCGGAATTCCTCTCAGACGATGATCCAACTATTCAAAACTGGGGAGCAGCTCTGGTGGATCAGCTTGTATTTCGTAGCGAAATCGGAATTTCGTTCACCACATCTGACAGGAAAGCAGTTAGTGTGAACGAGATGACGCCCGACCACCGTGAGCTTACGATGGAAGCCGCTGACCAAGCGTGCGCTGAACTATTGACGCTAATGAAAGATCATCCTACCGAAGTTGTTCGTCGCTATTATGATGGGATTCAACAGTCATTGGCGCAAGAGTTCCACTAGCCTGGAACCCAAGTTTCTCCGCAACCTTGCTTGAAACAATCGCGAAGTCTGGTGCAAGGCTAGATGCGGTCAGGATCTGTTGCGAGGTTATTAGGGTAGTGATGTAATTTCTCGAAGTAATGTCATACTCCGTTGCCCGTAAACTCAGCTTGTTTATCCTCTCCTGCGTGATGCTATCCTGCACGGGGGCGGAAGCAGCTGATCGAGCAGCCGCTGAAAAATTTGTGAAAGAAGGCATCAAGCGAAACGCACATAGGTTCTTTAGCGAAGTACCTCCGCAAAGATGGAGCGCAATCGAGAAGGAGAATAGGGAGCGCGGACTGATGCCGGGTACGAATTAAATTGACCGTTTTCCTTATACACCGGGCGTCACCGGATGCGGTGCGGATTGACAGTTAATTTGAGTCAGAAACAGCGGATGATGTCACGCCCAACTGTTTATGATGTCACGCCACTACAGCTATCGCTCGGTTGAATTTCCGTCATGGCCCTTATCACTGCGTTAGCCAGGTGACTCACAAAATAGAAATCCAAAGTACCTACAAGGTCCACTGACTCTCCGCAGAATTGGCTTTTGAAGCGCGAGAATCCAGAATAGGAACTGTCGATGGCTGCCGTCTGATCGTATCCCCAAAAGTCATAAATCTTGGATCCTGACTCTCTTGCTGCATTTATGGCCGCCCACTGTAAGGCATACCCGCCCATAAAATTTCTCTTGGTGTTAGTTGTGCCACCATACAAATATGTAGATCGCTCACCATATGTGAGCATGAGCAAAGCACCCAGAAGATCGCCTTCATGCTCGGCGAAGAAGACTCTGGCTAGTCCCGCTGAACAAAGAATTTCTATCAAGGCAATAAAGAAGGAGAGTGGTTCCAGGGAGAATTGATCTCGCTCCGCCACCATCTGCATCACGCAATAGAAACTCCTGGCGGCCGTTAGAGAACTCTCTTCACGCACAGACACGCCTTTCCGCTGAGAAAGGGCGATATTGTATCGTCCCTTCGGTTTCATGGCTTTCAGCAGATCCTGTGGCTCTGGCTCTAAACCAAGATACATTGTTTTGTGCTCAGTTAGAGCAATTGGTGCTTGGGCAAAATCCTGCAGAACGTCGGGTTTTGGAGGTGCGAGCTTTGGTGCTATCCGTAGAGCCATAGTTCCCAGGGAACGAGCTTCCATCTCCGTGGCTTCAAGCAACAGGTTCAGCCCTTGTTCAGCGCAAGGCAAATCATCCCAAGGCAAGACAGGCCCATCTGGAGCAGCTAAGAAACCTGCTCCTTTGCAGTTTGACGCAGCATAGAAAATAGCGCCTCCGCAAAGCTCGTCGTCGGCGAACAGTCCCAGATGGAGTACCTTCAAACCCATTTGTCGCTTGAATGCAGCCCAGTGGGTACTTTGCATGAAGCCAGAAGCACGATTGCTCAAAATCAGCCGCTCCCATTGTTCCCCCAAGGGGGAAGCTGGATCTAGCTCGCCTAAGTCTTGCAGTGAAATGGATTTCACGGATTGATTTGACATTCTGGTTGAAAGTTACCCACTTAAGTGAGGTTCAGAAACCTGTGCTTGAGTCGTAGTTATTTTATCCAATTACGCACGCGCTTGCCAGAACTGTTTGTAAACCAGGGACCCCAGTGACCGGCTGCACCGGTGTAAACGGCACCACTGCCATTGCCCCAGCCGACACCACCGCGGCGACCAACATCCCCCCGTGCTCCATGTGCACCGGCAGCTCCGGCATGACTAGCGGCGTGGCCTTCCTTGGCATACACGGAGTCTGGATACATGAGATTGCCTATAATCACCACAACCGCAATGATTGCCAGAGGCCGCAAGCCGAGCGCGAATAGGCCCTCATGATCTTCGGCATATTCAACGATTTTGTCCCGTAAGAAGATAAGCTCCTGTACAAGGTTGCCTGGAAGCTCTGCTGCTCGGTTCAACAGCTCGTTAACCAGGGCGCGGAGATTGATTGGTGCGAGAAAGGCAGCCGGCGTAGCCAGGAAATCTGTAATCATTTCACGCGTCTGGAAACGGTTCAACGCGGGCATCAGTTCAAAAACCTCTGCCAGGACAGCCTCTTGTTCGGCTGCATTACCTTGCGAGCGCGACAGGGGTAGATGCAGTTCTTGCGGTAAAAGGTATGAAACTGATTGCCGAGGTGCGACCAATTCCCCAAGGTCTATTGACAAGGTGTCGACGAAGGTTTGTGAGTCTGATTCAGTTGAATCGGCATTGAATAAATAATGAACAAGAATGTCACTGTCGCCACTGCCTGCACAGGAGGTGCTTTGCCTTTCGAACACTTCA
Source organism: Candidatus Obscuribacterales bacterium (assembly GCA_021732565.1). Taxonomy (GTDB): domain Bacteria; phylum Cyanobacteriota; class Vampirovibrionia; order Obscuribacterales; family Obscuribacteraceae; genus JAKFUT01. The sequence goes on along the minus strand of JAKFUT010000137.1, from coordinate 2,457 downwards.
AGGGGGATGCTGAACATTTTCCGTATGCACTGATCATCCTTCAATGAGTACCGCGGTTCAACCAGGGTGAGATGATCGACTTCTGAGCTGGTAATCAGCTTTGGCGACGCCAGAATGAACCCCCAGTCGTCTCCATATCCCTGCTCGGCAAAAGATGGCAAGAAGATACGGTACGGTCTGGGATTAAGTGTGCTGGCCAACATGCTGTTAAATATCGACCAATAGGCCTCAGGCGTCCCGGATGGCGACGCGCTATTGACTGCAAGGACGCCCTTGTCTCCAAGTAATCTGCGCAGGCTATTGTAGAACTCTATGGTGTGCAGCTTTGCACCATCTGCATCGTGTGAAGCGGTCAAATCGCTGATGATTACATCGTAGGTGGTGCCAGCATCGATTGCGCGTCTTATCAAATCCCTGGCATCCTCGACGGTAACGTGAACGCGTGGGTCAGCCAGGCTATCTTGGTTGAATGGAGCGAACTCTCCCCGAGCCAATTCCAGTACTTTGGCATCATAGTCGACCAAGTCGACGCTAGTCACGCGGGTTGACTTGAGCAATTCTCTAACTGTCAGTCCGTCTCCGCCACCAATAACTAGAGCCTTCAAAGGCTCCCGGCTTCTTCCTTCGGCAATAGCCAGAGCAGGCAGTGCTAGTCCTTCATGGTAAATATGCTCATCCTGACTATCGAACTGCAAATCTCCATCCAGAAAAAATGCAATCGAGCCATCATTTCTGCGTTCCAACAAAATCGACATAACGCTTATGTTCTCCCGGGTGGAATCTACTTACGGTTACCATTTAATGTGGGCAATCTGGACGTCAACGGCACTGAGTTATTATTTTTAACCCATTTGGCATCTTGTTACATTAGTGGGACCTTAACAAGTCTTAAGGCCAAATAGATCGAAGAGGATCATACTGAGCGGCTGTTACCCTTTGCACCGCCTATAGAGTCATGCAAGATAAGGTACCTGAAGCAATGCCAAGATTTTTGAGAATTGGTGCTCAAAGTTTGATGATTGCTTCAAGGCAAAGGGATAGCGAAGCTGTCAGGAGAGCATAAAAAAACCGTGGGGTCTGACCGCCAGGCTAGGAATCTGGCCTCTCTGGTACTGCGACATATCGGTAGAGCGTGGACCGCGAAATTCCCAAAGCTTTACTGACTTCGGTGAGGGTTGTGGTCTTATCCTTCAGAAGCTGTTTGGCCATTGCGACTTTCTTCTCATCAAGCTTGAAAGGCCGACCACCTTTTCGTCCTCTGGCACGCGCTGTTTGCAAGACCAGCGTTGGTGCGCTCTGTAGTGACTTCGGCTTCGAATTGAGCGAGCGCACCAAACACATGGAACACAAGTTTGCCACCAGGAGTGGTGGTATCGATTTTGTCCTTTAGGCTGTTCAAGCCTATTTCTCTTTTCTCCAGCTTGGAGACCGGTTCCATACAACAAGTGTATCGCCGGTACGCATGAATTCCAGAGCAGCATTTAGTCCCTTCCATTCATCTTTAGCTCCACTGGCAATGTCGTCAAAGATTTTTTCGCAACCAGCTTTTGTCAGTGCGTCCAATTGTAGACCGAGGTCCTGTTCACTGGTTGAAACGCGGGCGTAACCTATGAGCATGTCGCATAACTCATCAATTTTCGGCACCAATGACAATTTGATTGCGAGACGGGTTTTGGAACACTTTCGAAATCTAGACGTCGCTTCGACTGGCAAGAATAAGCGCACGGTCCGCATTTTTCGGCATTGGCTGGCTGGACGAATATTGTGCCAACCGTTTGTTGAACTTTGTAGATCGATACGGCGAGCATGTTTATCGTCCGCCCATGCCAGGGCACTAATTCCGAACTCGCAGACACGCTTACGATTCATGCCCGTTCGATTAATGCTTCTTTTGGATGGATTACGATCGGATGATGAGCTTTATCCTATGTCTTTAGTAATGAGCAGATTCCGCGGCGTCAAATCTCGAGGCACTGCGATGAGGCAGGATCCACCATTCGGGTCACTGCTTTTGTCTAAGGAACGTGATCGATGGCCGAAAGTTCAAGGCATTCACGGGGTAAAACCTTGTGGGAAAGTGGAGTGACACATTGGCCAAAGTACTGGTTGTAGAGGATGACCCGACGCTTTCAAAGAGCATAACTACTCTTTTCCTGGAGGAGGGCTTCGAAGCTGAGACGGTATGCTCGGGAGCAGATGCATTGCAACTGCTTTCATATAACAAATTCGATTTAATTGTGCTCGATTGGAATTTGCCCGACATGGAGGGGGTTGCGATTTGTCGGCAACTCCGCCAGAACCAAGATGGTAGCCGAGTTCTAATGTTAACGGGAAAGTCTCACATTGAAGACAAAGACGAAGGGTATTCATCTGGTGCAGATGACTATCTGACAAAGCCGTTTGAGTCGCGGGAGCTGCTTATGCGCGCAAGAGCGTTGCTACGGCGTCCTGAGTCCA
>JAKFUT010000187.1 GCA_021732565.1 Candidatus Obscuribacterales bacterium | reverse complement strand
ATCTCACCGGGACCTGAATTGCCCGGGGTTTTTCCGGAATCTCTCCTGAACCCGCAAAAAAACCAAATTGATCCCCCGGGGTCTCATCATCGATTAATTTAGAATGTTGTGATTCCATGTGTCCGGTACCAGTGAAGAAAGTAGTTGGCATCCCCTTCGATCCGAGATTTCACCGGCGAGATCTAAATTGCATTCGCTGGAATGCCGGTCTTGCTGTTAGAGTAAGAACTACACTCCACTGTGCCGGGCATCCGCAACCGTTGTTGAATTGGACAAACTGTTTATGGCGACCTCTCTGAAATGTCGACTAAACCAACATTGCTGCCGCAGGTCAAATAATCGTCGAATCGGACAATGTTCTGCGGCAGTCGGCATTTCATCAAATCGGCGATCCGCAGCAAGAGCCGATTGGAACACCAGGGGTTCAGTTATCCTGATAGTACGGGTACATATAAGTGTGCCTCAAGTTTTCTGCGCGGACACCCATGCCAGCTAGATTACCCGCAACAGTCCAGAAATCTCCAATTCCACCCGGAATGTTTCTTGCCCTCATTGCGTGGCTTCTTTTCGTCAGCTGCTGCCTTTATTTGACCTGGTTGGGCACCGTAGCTCTCATCACGGGCGACACAGTTGGCGGTGCGTTCAATTTAACCTTTGGCATTGCCTTAGCATGGTCAACGGCCGGTTTCATCATTAACGTGCCACTGTGTTTGTATTTGACCAACCGTTTTTCCACAGGGCGGTTGAACGAAATCGCAGGCACATACAAGCGTGCTCTACACATTTGGGAAAAGCTTCCCATCGCGAAGGATGTAAATTTTGGCGTCGGGCTTGCCACCCTGGGTTTCATTCAACACACCAGAGGCAATTTTGACGACGCAGAGAGTTATTACAGAAAAGCACTGCGCGTGATCGAAAAGAATAAACGGGCGGCTTATCCCCACCTTGCAGCAGTGACCAATAACTATGCAGGACTGTTGTTGAGACAGCACAGATTTGTTGAAGCAGAATATCTTTTAACTACGTCGCTTTCGATCTGGGAATCTCAAAAGGGCAACGAGTGGAACGGTTCTGCGATCCCTTTGTGCACCCTGGCGGCCATGCATCTGGAGAGCGGTGAACTCAATGAGGCAGAAGAATATCTGTTAAATGCGCGCCGCAGATTCGAAGCCAATGATCCGAAAATGATTCTGCCGGACAGCATGTGGCAATGCAAGACCGTGTGTTTTCTGGGGTTGATGCTAGTTTATTGTCGAAAAGAACAATGGGTAGATGCATTCAAATTCATGGAAATGGCGCTAGACCTTATTAATCGGCGCCCGATTTCGTTTGGACCGCTTTCAATTTATACAACCAGCACAATCGTCAAAGAGTTACTTTCCGCAGGCAAGTTTGAACAAGCCGAACGAATGCTGGAGGTTGCTTATTCTACCGGCGGTCAGTATCCGGATCATCCCGATACGATCAATTTGCTAGAGCAGTACGATTCTCTCCTGCGGCTCACGGGAAGATCAGCAGAAGTGGCCGATATGCGCCGCTGGATCCGGCCAATGATGCCGCAGATAAAGTCTATTACCGGCGGCAATTATTAGAAGTGCGGTGATTCTTCATTGAACAAACCGAACATCAATCCACGGGTATAACGTTCCCTGCACGGTCTGGCTGATTATTTGAATGAAGTTCAAGTGAAAAATCGCGAATAACCAGACGAACTTTATTATTCTTGAAATCCATTATCGGAAGGTGGTCGGCGCCACAGCCCCAAATCACTATTTCGTTTTCCGTGTTAATAATGACGACGATGGTTCCCGGTTCAGCCTTCCAGGTTGACGGTGGAGTCGTTAGCCATTGTTGGATGAGTTGATTGTTCAACTGGCTGTTGTATTCAAAACGTACCTTGCAGGGCAGCGTTTCTTCACGCTTTTGCACGGCAGTAGCAGAGTAGGGATTGTTCTTGAGATATCGCCGAAAGAACTGCTCCGCCTGATCCTGATCCGTCCCTACCTCAGGAAATCGTCCGTGCTTCTGCTTGTAGTATTCCAACCACTCGGCGATCGCTTCCATATTGTCGAACAGTTTGTCATCGGCTTCCTGCCTGAGTTTAACGGCAAGTTTGAACGCCTCCGTAAAGTGAAACGGAGTCTGTGGCGGGGCCGATTGCACCGAGGGAGATAAAATCAGGAGAAACAAAACAAATGAAACAGTTTTAAGAACTTTCTTCATTTTCGAATATACATTCTCGTACTTTCAGCCTGCTAAGAAAATATCACAACAACAGCAGAATCTACTGAAAGGGAGCAATTCTTTTTTTTCACAGACCGGTCGTTGATACGAGTCATTAATCCGAGGGCATCGTCCTATGGGCTCCCGCGTGGCCTGCGGTTGATTGCAGCATTGGATGAATCACGGGAACGGTCTACGGCCCTGCTTGCTGTGCCGCCGGGGCCGAGGGCAATGTCTTAAATCTCAAGGGCCACTTATAGAACTTATTGCTTGCGACGTTTGTTCGATAAGCCGACATACCTTCGCCGGTCCATAGCGTGAGGTTATCGGGAATATTGACGAACACCATGTTGATGTTCGGAAAAGTAGCCGGAATGATTTTTTGAAATACGGTGGTGATCCACGAAGCTTCTGTTAGCGGCGAGCGTTCCTCCGATGGAGCAAGCCCCCTCAGCATTACAGGGGTGGCCTGCCAGCTTGTGCTGCGCACATCTTGCATAAAAGGAGAAATAGATTCCATAAGATTGGGACCTTTGGTGTCCGCCGCAGGATCGGTGCCAATGGCATTGATACCAATCCAGTCAAACACCGATTCACCGGGCCAGTAATACTCCATTTTATTCCATACCTGATTTCCGGCAGCTAGACTGCCCGTCAGCTTTGCGGCACTCTTGTTACCGTAGAAAGCACCGGCGGTGGAATAGAAAGACAATGTGTCACCAGACTCAGAGAGAATCTTCTTAAAATGTTTCCAAGCATCGCGCACGCGCTCCGGTCCATCAGGGATCTGAGCATCACCATACTTGTTGCTGAGATCTGCTGAAACAGTTTTAGCATTGGCAAATACACCCTTGTCGATGCGTTTTTTCAATTCGTCGCCTAACTTTTCCGGTGCAAAATCTTTCAGCTTCGGATCCATGTATACGTAGTATGGAGTCTTACCATCTTCTCCGAAGGAATTCGCAGCAGCGTCTCGATCAAACTCGCTCAAGAAGCCTATCAACATCGGCAGCTTTACGCTTCCGACGGCACCCAGATTTTTCTTGAGATAGTCGTCTAGTTTGCCATCTATTACATCTTGCACCTTGAAAGCAGAAGGTATGCTCTTGTCGGCCAAACGAAAACTCACTGCAGGCACTCGCCCGACAAGAATTTTCCCCTTCATCCACAATGATAGAGGCGGAGAAAATGGAATCCCGCGGAGGGGATTACAACTTTCAGTAAAATCCACCAACCGTCCATTGGAGTCTTGAATTACAAAGTCAGCAGTTTCAAGTGCCACTGATCCGCCCGTGCTCTCAATAACTGCCTCAGACCGGCGATCATTGGTCAGATAATTTTCCTCTCGCGGAAAGGATCCAACATATACGAGTTTGGGAACAGCTGCCAGTTTGCGATTCTTGTAGGTGCTTAAAAGTTCGCTGCTACCATATGCGATATCAGGGGCATTGCCGATAAGTCCTTCAATACGCTCTAACTCGGAAGAAATTTTGTCTTTATCCCACAGCCCCAGCGAAGTGTATTTGACAAGTTTATCGTGCACCTTAAATGCACGATCCAGATCCTTAGTTAAGACCATGTCGTCAAACTGATCGCATATCTTCTTGTAGCGTTCTTGAAGCGGCGCTAGCTCCGCAGACGTCGGTTCTTTGTGGTCGCGAGTAATTGCTTCAAGCACGTCGACGTCTGCCCTGGTGCGGACGTCACCAAGGGAACCACCGGCCATAACAATTTCGTTTACGGTGAAGCGTAATCGCTGATACAGCGGAGCGTCCGGCGATTCCTTCGCCATCGCCGATAGCTTTGCCTCGATCTTAGGCATCAAATCTTGAGCCCGCGGATCTCGCTTAAACAAGCGCTTTAACTTGTCTTCCCGCAGCTCTTCCACACTGGCCGGTCCAAGGCTCGTAGTTGCAGGAGGGGCCGAATTGGCTGAGGACAGGCTCACTGCGAGCAACGTTACCAGACTTGCTGCGAAAACTAACTTTCTCATGCTCCCTTTCTTTCCTCACCATGGGCAAAACGCTCAAGTTCTTCCAACCAGTAAGTTGGAACCTCGACCGACAGACGACGTTCCAAAAGCGCTAGTTCCTTCAAATCCCAAAGAAGTTCAAATTGGCGACGACATTCGACTGAGGGAACATCTCGAACGTTTTGATAAATGCGATTCAACCGTTCATGAAGTTGGGGCGTGTCCATCGCCGCTGATCCTTCGTAACTGCCCATGCCAATCTCCTTTGCTCGAAGTAATGCAGAAAAGGGACCGTTCGAAGGTCCACTGCATCCAAAATTCCCGGGCTCGGAAACGACTAAACCCGAGAGCAGTTGTCAGGCAGTCCTTTCGCCCAAAATTTCCTTCCCGCTGCAACTCATCGGCGGCTTCTACCGGATCGCTTTCTCACCAACTTTCCAAACCCCTCTGCATGTAGAATCAGTGTTTCTCTTCAACTTTAGCTTTTACCAACCTGGCTAAGCGATTCAATTCCTTGAGTCGGTTTCGAATCGGTCTGCCGTTCTTTGGATGAAAGCCTGGCGGAACCGGCATCAAACCACTCCTGCCCATGCTGGATTGTGACCGCCAGGAGTTCCGGTTCTCCGTGCTCAAAGGTCTGACAAATCTCAGAACATATCGCTCAGGTTAAGTTGATCTTGCGCGCTTAGAGTTAGATTGCTTATCGGGAAAATCGCGATGTTATTGCGCCCAATTTTTGCTTTGCTTCAGATACTCTTCCCATTTCAACAACAGGCATTGCTTTAGCAAGAAATCAGCACCGCTTACGGTTTCATCCGGTACCCCCGGTTGGCACATTGCCGTATTGATGTACTCCAGAGATTTCTTGCATAAGGCTTGTTTGGTTTCTGCAGCCTTCTCCCGAGCTTTGAGCAACACGTTGTCACTCAACTCTTTCAAAATGTCGCCAATTTCAACATGAGCTTCAGGCGCTTTGTCGCGCAAGAACAACAAAAATGCAGAAAGAGTTTTCTCTACGTGATCATACTGCTTCTTTCCGCGGTAATTGGTCGACGCTTCAAAAATCAGATAAGAAGTCTTCTGTAGCAACCTAGCGCGCTGAGACCCGGTGGAGTCCATGATTCTCGACTTGCTTCGCACAGAAATTCGCAGTTCTAGAAGCTGTCAAGGACGCAACTACTTTAGCCACACCGAGTGAACTACTGACGACACCCCGGCGAATCGGGCCGAACTAGGGCTGACTGAGTGTGCTTGCAACGAGAAAGCTATGTGCCACTAAATATGGTGACGCTTACATTGAACGGTCATGGCAGATGCCACCCGGCCAGACCCGGACGACACCATGACAATTCGGACGGAGGTGTATTGACATGTTGCCGGATTTCGGGTGGAGTAAAGAAATTGGAAAGTGTTAAGATTGGGCACGTGGCTTCGGCCGGAAGCGATTTGCCATTTTGACAATTTATTCTCTGGTTATTTGGGCATACTCCTTTTGGATCTCCTGGTAGGAAGAACGATGGAACAGACAAAGAGGCTAACCTCGCCCGCGACTGAGTTGTTTTTTATAAGTCTCACGTCGCTTTTTTTTGAACTCTTAGTAATTCGTTGGCTCACTTGCGATTTTTTGGTATTCGCGGTATTCAAAACCTTTCCGCTAGTAACCTGTTTTGTCGGGCTTGGAGTTGGAGTTGCAAAATCCGACGATAAACTTTTTCGACACACGCCGCTGGCTCTGCTGCTCTTTGTCGCGTTAGTTTGTTGGCTCAGTTCTGCCGGCTTGAGCGACTTAACGTTTCCCTCAGCGAGTATGTATCAATGGACCAATCACGGTGCTGAGTATGGCACCATGCTGGGAATGCACATTGCGCGAATGGCGCTGGCAATGATACTGCTATTAGCGGGACCCTTTGGTGTGATGGCATGCCTTGGCGCACGCATTGGAGTGCTGTTTAACTCGCTCAAGCCATTGAATGCCTACTGTATCGATATTGCCGGAGCAATTACCGGAAGTTTGCTTTTTGGAATGTTGACCTTTCTGTGTCTTTCTCCTGCGGTGCAAATAATCGTGGTCGCTGCAGTTGTATTCGTGTTCATCAGATCTCACGATCCGAAAGTATGGCGATCTCTCGTTCCGCTCCTTGCGGCCGTTGGTGTGGCTTTCATTCCCATCATCAAGAATCCCGGCACGATTTGGACACCGTATGGTCGAATTGAGACATCGGAAATCAATGTGCCGGGAGCTTACGCTGTTAATGGAAAAGACGAGACCCTTGGAGTATACATCAGTGTCAATCACGGTTTTTCTCAGGTCTATACCAAGCGCAATGATGTATCACTCAAGCCCGAGGGGCTGAAGATTGATGCGTTGAAGACGCTGAGCGATTTTCTCACGGTGCGGAAAAATTACTACTCAGTTCCCTATACGTTCTTGAAGCCGAAAGAAGTCCTGATACTCGGTGCCGGAAGTGGTTCAGATGTGCAGGAAGCCATTCGCAATGGAGCGGAATACGTGGATGCCGTGGAGCTCGATCCCGGCATTGCGGCCTTGGGCAAGAAATACAACGCTACGTACGCAGATCCGAAAGTGCATTTGCATCTTGATGACGCACGTAACTTTTGCAACCGATGTGAAAAGAAGTACGACATGATCATATATGCCTGCCTCGACTCTCGGGCGTTGAGCGGCACGGGATCTTCAATGCGCATGGATACATACATTCATACGCAAAATGCGTACAAGCGGTGCTTCTCGTTGCTGAAGCCCGACGGACTCTTCCTGCTGTCGTTTGGTGCCTCCGTCAGCGGTGACAGCGAATGGCTTCGCAATAGAATCTACAAAACAATTGAAGGCGTTTGTGGCTATGGACCGCTGGTGATTACGGACGAACACGCGCCAGTGAAATGGCCCGCTTATATCTTTGTTGCCGGAGAACCAGTGCGTCGAAAAGAGTTGACGGCTCCAAACAATCCGAATTCCTTCAATGGTGTTCCCATGCCCGCTCAAGTAGAAGCTAAGGTAATGACGGATGATTGGCCATATCTGTACATTCGTCCTGTTGGAGTAGACATACCATACCTGCTGGTTGTGATGGAGATCGTGGCAATTGCACTATGGGCGGGACGACACTTGTTGTTCTCACGCAAAAGTGGTTCGGACTATCAATTGTTCTTCCTGGGCAGTGCCTTTATTTTGCTGGAGCTTCAGTCGATTTCAAGGCTCTCGTTGTTGTACGGCACGACCTGGCTCACTTCAACCGTCGTAATCAACGGTGTTTTGCTCATGATTCTCTGTGCCAATTTCATCATACTGAAGCGTGGTGCATTCGCCAAACAAGGAGTCCTCTATGCCGGGTTGGCCGCGTCTTTGTTGTTGAGCTACTTCTTGCCCACCGAGCAGGTGCTTCAGTTAAATAGTGCCGGTCCGTTTGTAGGACATGGTCTTGTAACCCTCCTTACGTTAGTGCCGATGTTCATGGCCGGATTAATATTCGCAAGTGCATTTGCGGGCGTAATATCCCCTGCTCGCTCCTTCGCGTTCAATTTGCTTGGTACGGTTTTGGGTGCATTGCTGGAATATTTCTCAACCTATTGGGGAATTAACTCGCTGGTTCTGATTTCGCTGCTGCTTTACGGGGTGTCCTATACGGCCTATGCGTTGGGAGGAAAGGTGTCCCCATCGGCTTCGCCACCGCAGGCAGGTGGGGAACCTGATGGTACTCAGGTTAACGCTTGAGGACCACCACGGGCGATCTTGCCAGCGGATTTGATTTACGGAAAGCCTTAGGCGTAGAAAACTGATGAATTCGGAAGTGTCTACACCGCGGTCTTCCAACCATCCAACTTCCTGTAGCCGGAGCACTGGAGGACAAACCAACCGGCTCAGAAAACCAACAGGTCCACCGTCTGCTTAGGACTTGCCAAATCGCGAATCATAGGCTCTTGATACCAAAGATGCGATTTATAATAGACGGCACAGTCCTGGAATTTATGAACAGGTGAAAGCAGTTATGTTGCTTGGACCGCTGACACGCACGTAATTGTGAAGCGTTATGCCATCTCAGCGCGACGTTCAAGTCCGGGTATCAACTTGGCTCGTTTCATTGAGACAGCAGATGTCCAAGACAATAGTGGGGACCCGGCTGGGGAATAGTCTCCCCTGTCCAGCTTCTGAGATTTCGAATTAACTGATGAGCAGCTTTAGATTGTCTTTGTCCTTCAATTTCCAAATGATGGCATCAGTCCAGTAATGGTGCAGATTCATACCCGATACCCAGACAAGGGCCCAGAGTTCGGGATGGTGAATCAATCCCATGTTATTCATTGCGATCTGCAGTGAAGGAGCCAACAACATGAAAGTCCAGGCAAGGCAGTAAAGGGTAATGAAGTGTTTGAGAGCGGTTAGACTGAAAAGCCGACTGGCTATCTTCGAGTAGGGCAGTGATTCCGGCCAATCGCGGTTCTTTAAGGCAACAGAGGTAGTTACCGCCAGATACTGCGGTGTATGAAAGAGTCCATGAGCCAGGTAATAAAGTACGATGAGCCCACTTGTGCGCATCTGCGGTACTTTGTTCAGAAGGAAGCCATAGATAAAAATACCTGTCGCGATTGTCAAAATGGCCGGCAGAGGCATTAAGCGCTTTTCGACAACATATTTGCGGCCCATGAGAGTGGTAAATGCAAGTACTGCCAAGACGGCCGCACATTCACATGTCTGTTGAACCCATTTTGGAAATTCCGGGATGAGGTTATCCAACTTTTTGTCGGCAAACGTCATAGTCGAATCGCCCAAAACATTTGTAACCCCAAGCAATAACGTGGCTTGAATTACAAGGAAAAAGATTCTTTTCTCCCACTTTGTCAGGTAGAACTTTCGCTTATAGCAGTAAAGTAGAGAGATGCCATAAGCTTGGGCAAGACCATGCTGAAAAGAAAAGCACAATGCAAGTCGCCCTACCACCGATGCCCAGAAAGTTGAAAGGCATCCAATAATTACTAAAGCGAGAGCCACCCCGGCCAGGAGCGCGACTTTTATGCCGCTGGCCTTTCTAGTTGCCTTTACGTCATAAACTCTCAAATAACTAGCCATACCATGGGGCACGGCGAAGATTAAATAGGTATACAAGGCGAATGTTTTACAAGCCTGAGTATCCATACTATTGAATCCAGGCACCACTGCTACAAGAAGAGCAAAGAGCCAGACAAATCCTCCGCAAACAAACATTAAGTCGATGCCGGGGTGGAGGATCCAACCATAGTTCTCTTGCGCAGGAGCCCCCGAAGGATTCATCTGCGGCGTGGCGACACTGCCAGCCACCGACTGCGAAGCGGCGCTGGCAACCGAAGGACTCAATTGCGGCGAAGCCCAGGGCCAGCGAAACAAGGGGAATGAGGAGTTTAGTTTGAATATGCTTCGCATGGAATTCTCCACTTAGCTGCGGAATCGTGACTTGTATAGTAATTTGTATAGTAATTTATTGCTGGCGCTAGAACGCATTCGACGGCTGCAAGCATCCAGCAAAAAGCTGCCTTCTGCTAAACAAATGCGCATAGCTGTCCATATATATACCCTAGAATGCCATCATCCTCACGCATTCCTCCATTAAATCGAGGAAGTTTTCAAGACTTGGCAAAGTAGGATCATCTCCCCCTCTTCTGTCGGTTGCGGTCTACCCGGGGCGATCATCCCGCAGCCGTTCGCTGACTGCAACTTCAGCTGGTCCTCACAATGAGTAAGACTGATAGGTACTTAAACTGTCAACACTTCTATTGCCATAAAACGGTGAAAGTCTCCAATTTGAAAGTTATTTTATGGCATGGCAGCAGGCCTGAGTCAACAGCGAAGGCCCCGTATCCAATACATACTGGAGAGGTACTTCTCAGGTAGATTTCGTTCTTAAACCCGGTTGGGCGATTTCTCCCGCTAATTCACGCCCCAAAACAAGGTTCGCCTTGGAGCAATCAACGAGCTATTTGTGCAATCCAAACGATTGCCACCATGCACGGTGAAGGAGGCTACGTTTGAAGCAGCGAACAGGCTATCAATCCATTCAATCTAATTTGCGCGGGAACCGTCTCCAATTTCAGTTGATCCCCCTCAGTCAATTCACCATTTCGTGAAATCAAGTGTGGATATTGCGCTGCATCAGCTTGCGAGTCGGGTCCATCTTTGGAATCAAAGTCCGGTTCTTGAGTTCTTTATTTAGCTATAATGGAGGACCGGAACCTAAGTAATGTGAGCATATGCAAGAACCCGCGGCCCCCGTAGCTACATCACCACACTGGCTCAAGCTCCTGCTGATTAGCTTCGCTACGTTGTTTTTTGAAATTCTCGTCATTCGTTGGATCGCCAGCGAAATCAGAATGTTCGCCTTCATGAAAAATCTCACGCTCATGGGTTGCGTGCTCGGTCTAGGAATTGGTTGCTCCAGCGTTTCACGCGAGACCGCCGACAAATTCAAGAACTGCGCAATTGTATTTACCGGATTACTAACCATCCTGTCCATCGTTCTGGCATTCGCCCCGCAACTTGGGCTTACCAATATGACTTTTGTGCTGAATACGGAAGTCTACAACTGGCAGTTTACAGTTACTTCGATCACAGCTCTTTTCACCAATTGCATTTGCCTTTTATCAGTCTTCTTGCTGGTGGTGGCCATCTTTGATTTGCTTGGACAAGAACTCGGCAAGCAAATTACACCGTTTCCGCCCTTAAAGGGCTATGGAATCAATCTTGCCGGTAGTCTTCTTGGTGTGGCAGCATTTTCGTTGATGTCTTTCCTGGGAGCATCTCCAACAATCTGGGTTGTGCTCGGTCTGGCAAGCATGGCGATCTTTTGCACAAGCCGACAGCAGAGAATTCTTTTTGGCGTGCTTTCCGTTTGCACGGTTGTGATGGCACAGCTTTGTGTTGGAAACAGCATCTGGAGTCCCTACTACCGTATTGATCTGCGACCACTGCACACCTGGTACAAAGATAGTGTTGAAATTGTTGAACCGTTTGAACTGGGAACAGTGCTGGAAGTTAACCACATGGTGCACCAGGCTCCCTTCAATTTCTCCGAGCCTTTCTTCAAGCAACATCCCGCTTTGTACCAGAGTAACGACTACCTCACCTACAATTTGCCGTACAACCGACCGAATTTAGGAGACGTACTGATTCTAGGGGCAGGTTCAGGAAATGATGTCGCCGTGTGTTTGCAGCACAATCCAACCAGAGTAGATGCAGTAGAGATCGATCCCGGAATACTTCAGCTGGGCAGAAAGATACATCCGCTTCTGCCCTATAGTGATGCACGAGTGCATCCACATATTAACGATGCACGCGCTTTTCTTGCAGGCGATCACAATAAATACGACGTAATCGTTTTTGCCTATCTCGATTCGCAAACCGCGCTCTCGACCATCTCATCACTGAGGCTGGATAATTACCTCTATACAAAAGAAAGCCTGGAAAGCGCAACAACGCATTTGAAAGATAACGGAATAGCATCGCTTAGTTTTTCCGCACAACCTCTATGGCTACAGGCCCGCATCTATCAAATGGCAAAAGCGGTCTACGGCAAAGAACCTGCCGTCATACGAACCGGCTTCCACGGGCCCGGTTCACTAGCTGTACTTTGGGGTCCGGGTCTAGATGCCGCACTTCCGGAATTGCGCAGGTTGTACGGTCCTAAATTTATTGATCCAAAGGGTCTATCGGATCCAGTTGAACTCCCGACGGATGACTGGCCATTCCTTTATCAGCACGAGCGAAGCGTGCCGATTGTTTACCTGGCAATGTTAACCACCGTTCTAATGATGTCCGCCTGGCTTGTGTTCAGCCGCTTCAGGCTTAAAGGCGCCGAGCTGGCCGTCAATTCTCAGTTTTTCTTTCTTGGTGCCGGTTTTTTGCTACTTGAGACCCGCGGAATGTTAGCAGTGGCCGCGCTGTTTGGTTCTACGTGGATAGTCAACTCCATCGTCATCGGAATTCTGTTGACCACGGCCCTGTTGTCCAATTTGTTTGTCTCGCGATTCCAGCAGAAGATTTCTGAAACTATGGCGTATGGCGGACTTTTCATTACCCTGGCGCTGAATTACTTGATACCACTGTCTAGTTTTGCAGGGCAACCATTCTTGATACGAGCACTGGTCGCATTGATATTAATCGGATCACCGTTCGTGTTTACCGGTATCATTTTTTCCGGTGCATTTGCACGCACCGACAAGCCCCAGGTGGCTCTGGGAATGAACATACTGGGCGCCATTCTTGGCGGTTGCCTCGAATACCTTTCCACCGTGGTCGGCACCAGTGCTCTTACCCTGATAGCAACCGGATTGTATTTCGTCTCCATGCTGGTACGCACGCGCGCCAACGGCGGCGGCTCGGTAGTTCCAAAGGAACAGGCTTAACGCAGAATCAACGATGACGGATCCTCACAGTCAAGGCCCGCTGTTTCACCAATTTGTTCGGGGGTACGCCAATACGTCAGTCAGCCAGCGGCTCCACTGTTGTCTGTCTGCCCTGTCTTGCTGCAATAAAATAGCAGGCGACCGCAAAGAAGTAGGCCAGCGCACCAGTCCAATACGCGGCTGTAATGCCTGCCGCCAGTGCAATGAATATCGATAGCACCGACCCGACGACAGACATGGAACCGTTGAGTCCCCATAACCATGGGGCTATCTCCGGTACCCTTTTTACCGCCTCACGCATACCGAGAGGAAAGCAACAACCCATCAGAAATCCCAGTGGTGCTATGGATGCTACCACCACCAAAATTCTCAGTAGGGAGGAGAGAGCAAGGCAATGCTCGATGATAGCGGGATGAGCTACTCCTAACCCCACAAGCACAACCAACAAGAGAAGGAGAAAGTACTTGCCGCTACCGGTATTTTTTGTTTCAAATGATTCCACAACGTAGCTACCAGCCGCGCTGGAGATAAGCAAGGTGAACAAACTGACGCTCAAAGAGAGAACAGGAATGCCTAGCAGTAGTTGAAATCGTTGGATCAAGGCGATCTCAATTAAGATGAAACCTAACCCGATAGCACCGAAATAAATCAGGAGATCGACTGCTTTAAACGCCAGCGGTCGAAAGGTCCGTAGAAAGAAAGGCGATACAGTAAAAATCGAGGTCAACATAGCAACAAGAACTGCCAGGATCCCGAGGTTGAACATCGCTGTCGAATACGCGGCCAGCATACGATCGCGATCTATTGCATCCAAAAGCAGCCAGTCCTTCGGTCTGAGCATTTGGAAAAAGAAGGGGCTATCATCGGTCGGCGGATCTATTCGAATCGGAAAACTTTGTATTAACTTGTCGGCTTCAGCAGGAGAAGTTAACTGCCCCAATATCGGTTCGGAGACATGTCTCGGGCTCAACATTAGATCAAAGTGCATCTCCTCAGCGACCTTCTCCATTGTACTGACATCAGCGTCAGTGAAGGGAGTTCGGCTTACAAGCAGAGTCCCGACTCCTGTTTGGTTGGGAGTTTTGGAGTCCAGCTCGGCTGTTGCCAATCGCACCAGCATTAGATGCCGGCGCACATCCTGAATACCATGGTCGCGCAAGGCCTGACTGGCAAGAGTAAGAATTCTGTATATTTCTCCGGGCCGTCGGTTAGAGTACCAGCGGCTGACGCTGAGGATACCGCGATCGGTAAGGTGATCCATAAAAATATCCCATGCTTCTCTGGTGTAAAGCATGTTCTCCGTAAGCGCGAATGCACCGGCTGAGCTTGCAGCAAAGGTGTCCACCAGCGACAGCTGGATTATGTCGAATCGTTCTTTTGCATCGAGCCTCGAAAGAAAACTTCGTGCTTCATCATTGACAAAAGATACATTCGGTATTCGATTGAGGTGTCCTGTGAAGTCGCCAAAAACGTTGTTAACTGCATTAATGATATTGGGGTTGATCTCAACGGCCAGTACCGATTTTTGTTTGAAGAAAAGAGACGAGATAATGTCGCGCCCGCCGCCGGCACCGATGACGAGAACGGCTGCGTTGGGACGAATGAAGTGCCCGACGTTGGTAATGTGATACTTGACGGCACTTAAATCAAAGAGATTTCCATCGAATTTGGTCAACATGGTGCTGGCGAAGGAATCGATGTCGAGCTGGAGTTGGCGCACCTTCAGGTCTTTGGGCATTCGTTGGCTGACGCCCCAACCTTCCAATTGCTGGGGCACTTCGGGATTGCCGAAGACACGAACACGCGAAAAGGAGTTCCACTTTTCGTAAAGCGGCACCACATTCTCATCGCCTTTCGACCAGGTTAATTTGACAAACCGTTGTGATGGATTAGCAAGGGCCAGCGCTGACAGCCCGACCATAAGCACCGCGGCCACCGTGGACCATTTCTTGTCTTTACCCCATGAAAACAAGAATGCTCCAGCAGCACTAAATGCAGAAACCCAGACAACCGCTGTTGGAGCATCCACTTGATCAAGAAGCGCGACCAGGGCAAGACATCCAGCAGCGGCTCCTACAAGATCTGCCGCGTAGAGTTTCCCGACTTGCCCGGGAAAGCGGGTTAAGCAAAGACACACCACAACGCCGCTGAAAAAAAACGGCACCCCTAATGTTAGAAATGTAGTCGCTATAGTTAGTCCGGAAGAGAACTGCACTGTCCAGGGAATAGTAACTTGTGCCCAGAACGTAACTAATATTGTCACGGCGAACAAAAGCCCGGCGATAGTC
>JAKFUT010000050.1 GCA_021732565.1 Candidatus Obscuribacterales bacterium | reverse complement strand
GGGTTGTGCGACGGGTGGCAGACGGGAGGAGGCGGGCATCCGCCTGTATTCGAGGGAGGGCAATTGTCGCCTCCATTATTGCCGTTACCGCAGTTGTTATCACCGCCACCGCCATTATGACGACCACGATCATCACAGTTTGGACGATCTCGATCATTGCAGTTCGATCGATCACCCTTATCGCCTTTGTCTCCATGATCGCCTCTATCGCCACGATCGCCTCTGTCGCCGTTATTACAGTTATTACCGTTATTACCGTTATTACCCTTGCCATTATCGCCGGTAGTCGAATTGGTGTTGCCACCACCTCCGGTATTAATCTGCGGTCCGGAGTTGGCGCCACCACCGCCGCCACCACCGGCTCCGATCATCGGATTACCGCCTCCGCCTCTACCTGCTCCAACGGCACTATTTGTGACAAGCCCGGCAGCGCAAAATACTACTGTGAGACTAGTCGCAAGCATGACAACGTTGCGCCTCTGCATAAACACCTCTACAATTTCAAATGAGGGAACGCATGTGCTACCAAATTTTTCGACCGTCAATTGATGAGTTAGGTTCCGTAATTTTTGCAATTTCAAGTACCAACAACCCTCCGATCGCGGACTAACTTCAGCCTTATGTCCACACAATTTGCAAATAATTTGCATCAGACAAACCGTACGGAAACATCCCGAAACCCTCTATGTCAAAAGCATTTGTATGATTGAGTACATGTACCGACAGATCGTCGCACTCAAGGCAAAGTGATCTTTTTGAAGAAAACAGAAATCAAAATAATTTGTGATCAGAAAGTTTGTAGAAAACCGTGCGTACGATTCTGATTCGAACTCGGTTTTTCATTGTGAAAGCGCTCCTGAAAATGAGTGAATACACCAAACGTCTGAGTTGCACCGCAAAAACGCTTGAGAACCGCCCCTTGACGTCAGGCGGCTCACTACCTTTTCTTTTGTGAAGCCCTAAAGGAGAAATTGCCGCTTTTCGTTGTACTTACAGTTAATATCGCGAATGGCTACTTGGTTGTAGTAAAATCGGCTCAGTTGGGCTAGCTTGCTTACGATATGGAATCCGCGTAATTGTAATTGCAGCTTCAGGCTCCAACAGGGCAAAATATGCTGTCACGCAGCCGAATTGACGAATTAATGGATAACCCCGGGCTCGACCCGGAAGAACATCGGCAGGCATTGACCGATTTATCACGGTTAAACACCTTTAGTCGTAGCGCCGGTATTTTGTGGACGCCAATACAGAAGCTCTGCAAATCAAAAAATTTGCAGAAGATAACCATGCTGGATGTAGCCACCGGTAGTGGTGATGTGCTTTTCTCTATTTTGAAATTAGCCGGCAAAAATGGCATTGATATTCAAGCTAGCGGTTGCGACATAAGTTCAATTGCGATTCAAGCAGCATCGAGCCGCGCACACGAGGAAGACTTACCGGCGAACTTCTTTTGTCTAGACGCTGTAAATGAACCACTACCAGACACATACGACATAGTTTGTATTTCACTTTTCACTCATCACTTAGACGACGAAGAAGTAGTTTTGCTGCTGCGTAATGCTCGCCGGGCAGCGAAGCATTTAGTGCTCGTCAATGATCTTGTGCGGTCACCAATAAACTGGTGTATGGTTTATGCTGCCACCAGAATTTTCAGCCGGTCGCATATTGTTCATTTCGACGGACCAGCCTCGGTTCACAACTCATTTACAGTACGCGAAATGCGGGCTCTTGCGCTTCAGGCCGGTCTGTCGGGACACAAGGTTCGCAGTCGATTTCCCTGTCGCATGTTACTGCAGTGGAGTGCCAAAGATGGAGGATAATGACGAGTTGAAATCAGGCCACGCGTTAAATATGAATACTCGCATCGCCGAAGTTAGCTCCAGTATTCTATCGATTCCAAAAATGTACGACGTCATCGTTACGGGAGCAGGACCAGCCGGAGCATTCCTGGCAGGTCAGCTTGCTCGAGCCGGTCTATTGGTACTGCTAGTGGAGAAGTGCAAATTTCCCCGTCACAAGATATGCGGCTGTTGCCTGGGAGCCGGTGCCTTGTTCATGCTCGCCACCGCCGGTGCCGACAAATTTCTAGCCGAATTTAAGCGACGTTCTTTAGACTTTCTCGTTTGCCATGTCGGGCAGAAACAATTGACTGTGCCAATTCCCAGTGCACGTTCTTTATCCAGAGAGAATTTTGATTCCTCATTGGTTCTCTGGGGCTGCGAATCGGGTGTCATTTTCTTACCTGAGACCAATGCCAGAGTTGCTTCAATTGAAACCAATCGCGTTGTGGTAGAACTGATTCACAACGGTAGTACCCCACTGGTGGTGTCAGCAAAAGTTTTCGTTGCGGCCGACGGTATTGGTGGTACATCACTTTCCGGATTGTCGAGGTTTAACTTTGAAACCGCGGTTCATTCCCGCATCGGTATGGGCTGCATCATAAATGCACCAAATTCTAAGCACAAAGCAAATTCCATACAGATGTACTATCATCCCTACGGTTACCTCGGTTCCGTGCTCTTGGAAGATGACCGATTGAATCTTGCTGCCAGTGTAGATGTGCAGTTCATAAGGCGTCAGGGAACAGCAGCTGCCATGCAGGAAATTGCCGATTACTGCAGCGCCGATCTACCGGATCTTGCCTCAGCCCACTGGAGAGGTACCGCTGCATTGACGCGACGAAGAAAGGTTGTCTGGGGAGACCGCATTTTTGTCACAGGCGATAGCGCCGGTTACGTTGAGCCCTTTACGGGGGAAGGCATGACAAGCGCGCTGGCATCAGCGCAACTGGTAGCGCCGCTGGTGATTCAAGCCGCCGTGCACGATTGGCAGCCTGCTCTGGGGAAGGAATGGCAACGCATTTATAATCGCTTTGTTCGCAATAATCAGATGACCTGTCGAGTCACCACCGCCATTCTTCACAGACCGGCTTTGACGCTGGCTGCAGCAAACGTATTAAGTCTTTGTCCCGACTTGGGGAGAACGGTAGCCGGTTTCATTAATCGTTCTTACTGCGCGAGGTCAAGATAGCATGTCAATTCGCATAATGGGGATTGGTACCGCTGTGCCCGAATACTCCGTTACTCAGGAGCGTGCGCTGGCCCATGCACGCTCGCTCATATGCAGCACGGAACGCCAAGAGAGAGTGATTGCGGAACTCTACAAGCGTACAGAAATCAATACACGCTCCAGTGTGCTGGCCGGCGAGGTCTATGATCACCAAGCTCCATTCTTCAATGTTTCTGATAGCGGCGGTCCGAGCACGGCAGAGCGCATGAGGCGTTATCAACTGGAAGCTCCCGCGTTAGCCGTGGTGGCGGCAGCCCGGGCGCTGGAGTCTTCCGCTGTGTTGCCGGAGCAGATAACTCATTTGGTTACTGTATCGTGTACCGGCTTTGCCGCACCGGGATTTGACATTGCGCTGATCAAACGGCTTTGCCTGCCCCCTGGCGTAACACGCACTAACGTGGGGTTCATGGGATGTCACGGACTTATTAATGCTCTCAAGTTAGCAAAGGATATGGCGGCAGCAAATTCGTGCGCGCGTGTTCTGGTGTGTGCTGCCGAGCTATGCAGTTTGCATTTTCAGTATTCGTGGTGCAGTGACAACCTGGTTGCAAATTCACTTTTCTCGGACGGGGCCGGTGCCTTAGTAGTGGCTGCAAACGAGGGACAATGGGTTATTGAATCCACCGGTTCTTATGTTGTTCCCGAATCTGAAGATGCGATGACGTGGAGAATCGGTGACAACGGCTTCCTCATGTCGCTGTCTGCCCAAGTGCCTGAGCATATCTGCCGCCACTTGCCGCCCTGGCTCGAGGGGTGGTTGACGGCGCAATCTCGAAAACTCACCGACATAAGGGGTTGGGCTGTTCACCCTGGCGGTCCGCGCATTTTAGATGCGGTAGAGTCGTGCCTGGCACTTTCGACGGAAGCACTTTGTGCCTCCCGTGAGGTTTTGGCTTGTTATGGCAATATGTCATCACCCACGGTCCTGTTCGTATTTCAGAAGCTTCTAGCTCATCGGGAGAATTTCCCCTGCCTCTTTCTCGGCTTTGGTCCGGGTTTATCGATGGAAGCGCTCATGGTTGTAAAGAACGAATAACAGCTTCATGCTCCAAAATCTTTAGCTATTTGCCTCAGCTCTTTGGCAAGGCAGAATTGATTAGTGTGTTGCCAGGGCAATAATAAACAAGACGCCCAATACCAGGGAAGCCAGCCCAAGAAACACAGCATCTTTGTCCATCAACAGTCGGGATTTCAGATCCATCGGCAAGCGACTCATAGTTATCACCTCTCCGGCTCAGAAGACACTGCATCACATTGGCAGACCGATCCCGGGGGCGAAGGTTCCGCAACGTCCTTTCAATGGTGAACCATTTTGTGCCAGTACGAAAATATTCAGGTTTGGATGCACAGCCCGGCACTATGGGTGAGCTCTCCACCACTTTTGAAATAATGTAGTTCGGGGTATACATAAATGCAGTATCTGCTCTGAGGATTTACCATGGGCGAGAGAGATCTGGACAAAGCCAGGGACGACTATGAAAACGCGCAGGGGTTACTTACTGCTGGCGATCTAGAAATATTTGCGCCGGTGCCAACCAAAATTGAAGCCGCTACCGTGTCGTCTCCGCAGGACCAAACAACGGGAGCTGAGGTGCCAAAGCGCTCCGGTGGTGATTCGCCGGCAGGAACAGTTGTAGACGCCACGGCTCATGCAGCTCCAGGCGACGGAAGCACCGAGTTGCCAGCTGCCGATAGCAATAAAGTTGCCAGCTACCAGGATCAAGCAGAGTCACTGGCTCGCCATGTTGCCGGAGGAAATGATATTTCCAATGGAATGGGAAGCATTAAGATTAAAGCCCTCTTGCAAAGCGCCACGGAATCCGGGCCGGAAGCCGTCGCTTCCGTGGTAGCTGCAATAAATAAGGCATTGAAGGGAAACACTAACAGCGAAGATATGGTTATTGACGCGGAATACCTGACCCCGGGGCTAAGCGGCTCCGGCGTTCAGTTTACATTGAAGCGAACTGGAAAAGACCCGGACAAACATACCTGCAACCCCTCGCAAAGATCCTCGAATCCACGTCTGCGCGGCAGATAAGAATTACACGAACACTACAACACTGTGCTTTGCTGCCAAACCCGGGTAAGCGGTACCTCAAACCAGAATGCACTGCCGCCGGTTTTCTCCGAATCAATGCCAATCGAGCCACCGTGCTGTTCAACGATGGACTTAGCTATAGACAGCCCCAATCCAACGCCTTCCCTGGCGCGCGAATCACTTGAGTCGAGCGGGCGAAATCGTTGAAACAGGTTATCTGTTTGATGTCGGGGAACGCCTGGTCCTTCGTCGTCTACAGTAAACCGCAAACCATTGCCCGCCAATCGTGCGCTCAGCCTCACCGTGCTGTCTGTAGGAGAAAACTTAATAGCATTGGAGAGCAGGTTCGTGAGGACCTGTGCCAGCCTATCTTTATCGCAGTTGATGGAACAGGGCACGAACTCGGTAACAACCTTAATTCTAGCTTCCCTTGCCATTGCTGCAGTGTTGCCCACGGCAGACGATAAAAGGTCTTCCACGCTTAGTTCCTGATAATGGAGTTGGAGCGCACCGCTGTCAGAGTTTCGCGCATCCACTATGTCGTTGATAAGACGGACCAGCCGATCACAGCTTATTCGCGCGACGTTTATTAGCTCTTGTCCCTCATGCGATTCCGCATTCACCAGACCTCCTTCCAGAAGTCCGAGCACCCCGCGAATTGAGCTTAGAGGCGTGCGAAGTTCATGGGATGTAATAGAATAGAACTGACCGATGCATCGTTCCGCGGCTTTCTGTTTGCTGATATCACGAATAATCGCTGCGGTGCCCTCAGCGGCACCGAATTCATCATATATGGGGAAGAGAGATAAGCTTACTTCCACCGGCGACGCGTCTCTTCGCTGATGCAATTCTTGAACATCATGCGACACAGTCCGCTTGCCATCGATCAAGCATGAGCTGGAATGCAGGCCCGGCAAAACTATCTGAATCGACTGTCCCATCACTTCCTCAGCCTTGTAGCCGTACAAGACTTCCGCTCCTCTGTTCCAGCTCGTAATACAAAATGTCTCATCAACACTAAGTATTGCTTCGCTGCTCGATTGTACGATTGAAGCGAGTCTCTTAACCTCAGCTTCAGCTATTTTTTGCGCGGTCACATCGCGCCCTATTGAATAAATTTTGTTCTCTTCGATAACGGGTACACCGCTCCATGAGATCCATTTATACGAACCATCCTTACAGCGAATGCGTATTTCCGTGCACGGGCGCAATTCACCTTGACTAACTACTTGCAAAGACTCGCTAACCTTGAGCACATCTTCCGGATGTGTAATCTCCTGCCAACTAATATTCGCCAGCTCATCTTTCGTATAGCCCGTTATCATCGTGTCGACATTGTTCGACCACAGAACCTGTCCGCTGAAATTGCTGATGCATACGATATCTAACGAGTACTCGCAGAGTCTTTTCGCTTCGTCAAAGGTCAATTCGAAAGAGCTGTTTCCTGGCACGGCATCGGCTAACGCAATGTGTCCCGTGCAGTTGCCGCTGCTATCAGTCATGGATGCCCTCATTGGCCCGAGTAGACTATCAACTGCACGAACCCCGAAATCTCAGGCCAATTATATCATGGGAAGCCGCAAACCGTTGTCTCATGCGGTAGTCTGCGGGTGAGCCAGACGAGGAAGTTGGAAATTCGTCAATACCGGGAGCGATTAGCAGCCTTTGAATCTTGCCAGTGGCCGCGGAACCCATTTCCCTACAACAATGTCATTAATATTAGGATCGAGGACTGTCCGGTGTGCAAAGTAGTTACAATCGCGCTGGCACTGACTGGCACTCTCACTTGCTGCGACGGAAAGGCAGCGGAGCTAAGCTCACTGAATAATTTTTCCGCCACCACTTCGATAACCGGCGGCTGTAGAGCGCAAGTCATGTTGGTTCCAGCGCTACCGGGGGAAAACCATCTATTTGTAGCAATTCACGATGCGCAAGGACGACCGGTGACTAATGCAAGTATTCGCGCAAGAAGTCTTGTTCCGATTCGGGGGACTCTGCGGGAGCGTTCCTTTGCTCCAGGACTCTTCGAAGTGATCGGCGACTTTCGGCCCGGGTCATGGAACATGAATCTAGTAATCGCCGGGCTGCGCGGACGTACCGAAAGTCTTACGGTCCACGCCACTATCGTCGACACAGGTGCCGGGCAATCCCATCATTAAGACCCGGCAATCGGGGGCGGGATACAACATCTTGCCCGGTCGACACGCCGACAGACGGTCCATATCATTTCTCAAGAAAAAGTACTCTTGCAAGTGTTAAAGTGGTGAACTCGGTTTGGGTTATAGGCGCAGGGAGAGGTTGAATAAGTGATAAGTAAAATTGATTTTGGGCAAATACCACAACGTGTTTAAAGGAATCAAGGTTGACGGAACGAAAGAAGTGCGAAGGAACACTGCTGTGATTAAAGAGATGAACGACCCGAGTTCGGTGCCGCAGATCTGCCCCCGTGTCTGATTCGGTGCAGGTAATCGCCGCTGTAATTAAGCGCGAAAAACAATATCTTGTCTGCCAGCGGCCGTGGCACAAACGACATGGAGGACTATGGGAATTTCCCGGGGGAAAAGTGGAGTCAGGTGAAAGTCTGCATGAAGCTGCAACTCGAGAACTATTGGAAGAGCTAGGCATGAGGGTGGTCGGCATTGGCGCGACACTTCTGTCGTCAGTTGAAGATTCATCGTGTTTCACGATTAACTTTGTCGAGGTGGATGCAACAGGCGAGCCGATTCTTCTGGAGCATGCTGCGTACAGATGGGCCACCGTCGGAGAACTCGAAAGCTTGGACCTGGCGCCGGTAGATGGCAAATTCGTGCTTCAGCTATCGTCTAGCAAATCGGAGAAGATCAATGATGTATTGGGTTGAAAGATTGACCTCCGTCGCCAGCGCGGTGGTCACCGTCTGGCACAAGCTCTACACGTGTATCAGCCCGACTGGTTACCAATGTTTTCTTTTAACGCCAGGTTCTCGTAAACGGTTGCTTGAAAAGTTTCCGCCGAAATTCAGCCACGTTGAAGCGGATCACATTACGCACGAATATGGAACAACTCTTTCTGCTACACTGCCGCCTGTACCGCATGTAATTGAAGTAGTAGGCTACGCATGCGACGACTCTCTGGAATGTGTCGCGGTGACTATAGACGGGCAATTGCGCCGTACAGATGGCCACATCTACCACATTACTCTTTCACGGGAACCGAATCGAAGGCCCAAGCAATCCAATGAGTTGGTGGAGAATTCCCGGGAGCCAGCGGGAAAGCTGTTCCTTGCTGGCGAACCTCACTTCAGAATTATTCGAAAGAAGTAGCCAATCTGTAGATAAGCCCAATAAATGCAGAAGCTTACCTTACTTCGCTGCCAGTTCGGAATTGCCAGAAAGTTGGCTGCGAAAATAGGCTTCCGAATATCGCGAGGGGTGAGCTTGGTCGATGATGAAATTAACTGAGAACAGCTCGTCCTCAGTTAATTTCGAAAACCCCGATGCAAAAACAGATCGGTGAATCAAGGCATCCGGTCACGGATCATTTACTCGTTGCCTCTTTGCTATTGATTCAGCGTTTGATTCACGGTCAAGTGAGCGCAGATATTTCCAATTATAATGAAAGACCGCGGCAGCTAGTAGTTCGAGTGTTTTTCCAACCTGATGGAGCACGCTCCCCTGGTCGCTTTCACATCGTTGAAGAGAATTCGATGATGGACGTCCCGTCAAAATTCCATCAACTAATGTGTGTGTTTGACCAACGCCTTGCTTCTTCCGCCAATAAACCAGCGACGTCCGAACAGTCCGAAAACCATTCCTCACAATAGATTGAGGATTTCAATCGTGTGCAGGATCAACGCAGTAGCCCGCGAGGATTTTTTCGTCAGGGAACATTCTGCATAGAAAGGCTTCCTCTTTCGTGAGCGGTGTCATTGAAATATTTTTTCTTCATTGACGCTAATCGCGATATTGTACGGCGGCAGGTAGAAGCGTGAATCGTATTGCCCGGATCATTAGCAAGACCGCACTGACGACCCCTCTGCCGACGCGATGGCTTGCACTTGGTGATCAATAGATGATGGAGGATATAGGAATGCCTGCAAAATCAAAGGCACAGCAGATGTTTATGGGAGCCGAGCTTGCAAGAAAGCGGGCCGGCGAGAAAACTGAAACTGGCATGTCGGAAGAGCAACTTGAAGACTTTGCATCAACGTCGCGGGAAGATTTGCCTGAGCGCAAAAGTGATGATGATTCTAAATCATCTAAAAGTAGCGACAAAGCCGGAAGTAAGAAAAGCAGAACGCCTCGAAAGCGAAGCACTGCAACTAAAACTAAGAAGTCCAGCACGGCAAAGAAGTCGTCTTCCAAAACAAAGGCGAGTAAAGCTTCAACCCGGGGAAAAGCGAAATCCACTAAAACTGCGACCACCAGGGGGGCAAGAAAATCAACAGCGTCCTCATCGTCAACAAAAGGAAAGTCGACCAGCACGAAAAAAACTGCGACTCCTAAACCCGCAAGTAAAGCTGGAACGGCCGCGAAGAAATCCAGCGGATCTTCCACTGCAAAGAAATCGAAACCCGGACCGTCGCCCCGCAGCCGTGCTAAATCGACCACTGCCAAATCGTCGACGAAGAGCAGCAGTTCGCGCAAGCCGGTAGCGGGCGTAAAAGCCTCGACAAAAGCGAAGACCGCCACAAAAAGATCGACCACCAAGAGCACCAAGACTGCAAAACCGAGTAGCAAGCCTACCAAGAGTGCAAAATCTACCGCCGGAAAAACAACAGCCAAAACAACTACCAAGTCGACTAAATCTACCAAAGCCGTAGCAGCGAAAAAATCGCCCCTCACTACAGCAAAAAAGACCCGAACAGCTACGAGTAAGGCTGGCGGAAAAGGAAAGTCACGAGTAGGTAGACCCCGCGGTTCCAAAACCAGGAAGAGCAAGGCTGCCGCGTAAACGCGAAGATCCGACAGCACAACTAAACCAGTTTTTGGCATCCTCGGCTGATTGGCTGAGGGAAAGTCAGGACGTCCTTGCTCAAAGGCGACAAAGCTTTGGCGCTGGCAATGTTATGTTGGAACCTGGAGATTGCGATTCAAACAAATCCATAGAAGTTCCTTAGATCAACAATTGAATCTCCACTCCCGCCGGCTTGCGCAAGCATCGCCGGCGTTTACGCCGGGGGCCGAGCCAGGCTCAATTGAAGCGCGGTGAGCGCAGCTCTGACCAGAAATGGCTAGCGCAGACGCGGAGGAGCCACAGAAACTGCTTATAAGTTACGGAAGTATGAGGCTCTTGCAATGTTCTGTTACGTCTTCACGTGTTGCTGACAGAGGGCTGCTAGGGGTGGGCCGATTCAGGGCATATAGGCAATGTGCTGAACTAGTAGGGGTCTGGAATATGAAATGGTCGATTTGGATTGTTGGAACATTGATGATCATTCCCTGTTCGCGGAGCGAAGCTCAGGGCTTTTTCGAAGGAACCGGTGTGGACGGCGGATTCGCCAGCGGGCTGGGCGGGGGGCTGGGTGCTCTTGGGGCGCACAAGGCCGTTGAAAGAGCTTTAAAGGCCAAGTCTCAGGCACAGATTCAAGCAGCCTCTAATCAGGCGGGAGTGCTCAGCCAGGTAGTGGCTCGAAAGAAACAAACCGGAAGCACCGTTGAGATCTTGACCGCCATGAAAGACCTCGCCGATTTTCGTGAGAAAGAATTTGGCGCTGGTGACAAGGAAGCAGGAGATGTAATGCTGCAAGCCGGAATTCTGGCTAAGAAAGAGAGTCGCCGGGGAGACGCTGAAACCTACTTGCGGAGAGCTCTTTCAAACTGTGGCAGACGAAAGGGATCCGGTTGCGAGGAGTCTTTGCCGATACTCAGCGAACTGATTGATACTCTCGTTAAGCTCGACAAGCTGAAAGATGCAGCGTCGTTTTCAAAATTGGCCTTCGCTATCGAGCAGAAAGCCTCGCCAAACAATCCTCAACTACAACAGAAAAGGCTTGACGTAGCAGAACTATGCATCAAATGCGGTGACTACGCTGGCGCGGAGCCTTTACTTAAGAATGCCATGGAAGTGGAACAGACTTCTCCCGGAAGCGAACGGTTACCGGTAATCACGGCGTCTTACAAAACGGTTCTTCAGCAACTTGGAAAAGCAGGTGATACGCCTGCGCCGCAGGCCTCCGCCGACGACAATGAGCAGTCGGAGTAGCGGCCAATTCCGAAACGGCAAGTGTAGCGCTTGCGAAATTTACTCAATACCCGAAATTCGAGCTTGTTATGCCGCAACCAGAAATTGAAACTTATACCGACACGAAATTCGTCGCCGAACTGGCAACTTTGCCGGAACTGCTTCAATTGCCAGCTAACGTATGCGACATGCAACTGATCAGGCAGGGCGGAATGGGGGCTATTTACAAAGGTCGCCACACCGTCACAGGAGCAAAACTGGCGATCAAAGTAATGCTTCCACACCTGGTGAAAGACATCACGCAAATACAGCGCTTCGTCCAGGAATCCAGACTCATATGTGCTCTTTCGAATGAGCACATAGTGAAGGTTTACGATTGCGGCGTCTCGGGGCAGAACACTCCCTTCATAGTCATGGATTATATTGAGGGCCAGAGTTTGAGGCAGCGGTTGGAGTCTGGACCGCTTGATTTAAAGACAGGGATGAATTTATTTCTCCAAGTTTCGAAGGGGCTGAGTCATGCCCATAAGCGAGGGATCATCCATCGCGATATAAAGCCTGACAATATCATGGTGACATTGGATGACGATGGCAACGATATGGCAAAAGTAGTCGATTTTGGCATCGGTAAGGCCTATTTCCCGGGGAACCAGGACGAACTAGCGAACCTAACGGGTACTGGAGAAATTGTTGGCACGCCGTATTACATGAGCCCGGAGCAGGCGATGGGTCAACAGCTTGATCCTCGTTGTGATATCTATTCGCTTGGCTGTGTCATGTATCATGTGTTTACCGGTACACCACCATTCACTGGTGTCAGTGTAATTCAGATTCTCGCAAAACACGCAAAAGATCCGGTGCCCGATTCGCTGACCGCCTCAAGTGGAAGCCAGTTGCCGGCAGCTATCCGCAACATCATCGCCAAATGCCTTGAGAAAGAACCAGCAGATCGTTACGCTTCAATGGAAGCGCTTCAGGCAGATCTAATTCGCTTTCAAGAATCGGGCGACTTTGCCATGTTAACTGGCAAGCAAAAACGAACGATACGAGCGGCGGGAAGATTTGTGGGTTCGATGATGGTCGGATTCGTGGTTGTATTTGTACTTGTTGCGTTGTTCGAGTATGCCATGAAGATGCTGCCAGGAACCTAGTTGTCCGTGTCTCGAAAAGCAGTGAGTACGTACATTGTGCGGAACCTAAAGATCCTGCGCGGCGTCATTTTGGCGTGGTTGCACTTACAAACTTGCTCACTCAGGCGGAGGATTTCCTTCCATGAATAAAACAGGGAAGCGCTTATTTATTGCGCTAACTGCGGCTTCGATGACCTTTGGTTCCTTGTCGTCGGCGAAGGCCGAGGATTTGGACTTACGTTGCTGGACGCAGAAACTTTTGGGTTATCTGCACTCATGTCCTCTCGTCGTTTCTGCAGCAACGTCTGAGCAGATCGGTCTTCTAGGAAAGGCTCGTGACACGATGACTCGCTTGGGGCAGACCATCGACAACGAGCAAACGCTTGGCAGATTAAGCGTTGCGCAGGCAAATGACATGCGCTTAGAATTGGATTCAATTTCAACAAACTTGGAAGATGCCGTGCATGACGGAACGCTTACTTACGATGAGGCGCACTTTATCGTTCGAAGACTGGCAGAGTTGGATAACCGGGCAGACATGTTGATCGCATCTCATCCAGCCACCCGCGTCGCCATAGATACCGATATAGACATTCGATTAAGAGATCTTAACGGTCGTCTGGCCGAAGATGCGAATGCGGGGTTGTTAACCGAACCAGAAGCCGACGAGTTGCGGCGGTCACTGTCTGTAGTGGCAGAAGAGAATTCGCGAATCAAAGCAGACTGCGTAATAACCCCTGAAGAACAACTGCGTATCAAAATCGCCATGGACACCGTTGGTCACCGAATGGATGAGCTTTCAACCAATCAGTGGGTAACAGTTAGAACGCTATTCACCTGGTCTGATTTTGAACCTCGCCAGCAGGAATTAATGAGCAGAGTAAACACGGCCATTGACCAGGGAACGATATCCCCGTCGCGTGCGGCAATGCTGAAGACTGAGCTGAATAAGGTGCAACAGATGGCGGCCTCGATCAATGCCAGTAAAGCAGGCGGCATTATAACTACCCGCGATCTCATTGCTTTAAGACAGCGTCAAAATCTAATAGATCGGCAAATTACGCAAGAAATTCGATTAGCGGCAAAGCAGCGTCCCTACTTTTAGAATTCCAGTTTCCTTGCAACTTGGATTATTGATGAATAATCCAAGTGCAGGAAATCGCGCGGTTGGCTCCTTAAGAAGCTTCGCTTTTGAACTTCAAGGGAATTCTTTCAAAAGGGGGCAGGCGTCTTCTCTGTACATCGCGAAGCTCCTGAGCAGGATATACCAATGCGGGAGTGGAACGGATACACGGAAAGCCTTCATTCGATAAGAATCGGGTGGTGAATCTACAATTTCTCGAATTCCTTGCGACTTCAAGAAAACTGTAGCAAGGAGAGTAGCACGCCCGCAAAGAAGATCAGCGACGGAACAACCAGGCGAATTTGGCTTCCTGGATTTCTCCGTGAATGCACAAAGATGAGTACAACTGCCACCAGGTAAGCCAGGCAAAATCCGAATGACGCGCTGACAACGCTATGAACTCCGGGCAGAACAGCAACGACGATGAACCCTGCAATTAGTCCCACGAGCAGAGCGGCGAGGGCAATCGTAAAAGAGATTTGCGCGTCAGTACCTACAATCAGCGAAGAAGAAGCCTGGTTCAAAGTCGTAAACATTTTTTCAACCTCCAGCGCCCGAATCGTTTTGGTCGTTTTATTACTTTTCAATTGTCCATGGCTCCGAGCGAAAGACAAAGGCAGCAATCAATGACAGATGTTTATCACGTTCTCCACCATTGTCAGTGGATGTGGTCTGCCATCTGTATAAATTATCGAGCAAGCAGCCGACAGCTTCGTGTCAGCTGTGTGGAATTTTTGTGGCAGGACGTCGCTGCGCTGGTTCCATTACATTCCGTCGGGCTCAGATGGTCTTGTGTCCTCGTCCGCAGGGCAAATTTGCAATGATGCACATTGCCATGTGCACCCATAAAGATTGCCGCCAGCATGGCGTCCGAAAAAACGAACTGCACCGTTATGCATGGACGAACTGCTCTTAGCGAACAAAGCCACAGGGTTGGCTTCAGGGTTGCTCATCAAATCAATGGTAATGAGCGCACTCCTCTTTGTGTTTGTGAACGTGGCAAAGACAGCAGGCTTGCGAGAGAATTTCATTGTAAGTTTCACCACGTAAGCGCAGTTAGCGAAGAGGACAGGACAATGATGTACGGTGTAGTCGACAGAAGCTCATCAATCGGGCTGTTCATCAATTTCGATGGCATCGATTCAAAAACAGGTGAACCAAAGTTTGCATCCATGACTCTTCCGTCAGTTTATGGAAACAATAGTCAGACGAGAGAGGGAGAGAACGTGTTCGGTTCCCGTCTCCCGGGTATGCAAGCGAACAGCCCCCTCAGAAGGCACTAACCCCCCCCCTAAGTTGAAGCGAGTTGAGCGCGTCTGGCGCGAAACGAGTGGCTAGCGCGGACGAGGCGACGAAGGAGC
>JAKFUT010000341.1 GCA_021732565.1 Candidatus Obscuribacterales bacterium | reverse complement strand
TTTCTTAACCGTCGGTTCAATCCTCGTCGCGATGTGATGAGTTTGTGATGACTCTGGGGTAAGTTTTTTCTGCTGGTTTTGGCACTTGCTGATTACCATCCCGGTGAGGGAGATCTCACGTCTTCTTCCATAACCGGGGCATGATTTGCTCGCACTTTCTTGCGAGTCTTTCATGTCTAACGCCTCTTTCTTAAAACGCTGTACGCCAGGAGCAAGAATGAAAGAACTTAGTGATTGTCGTATGGGGAAGGATGTCTATCGCGATCTGTTATCTGATGTGGAGATTACGGATGAATTGAAACCGTTCTGCATAATTCGTCGTGATGGGGAACAACTTGGCGAAATTTCCCTACGCACGGCGAATCGATTGCTGGCAGACCTGTGCTCAATGGAAACAAAAAATTCGAGCACCAATCAAGGCCATTTACTTGGAGCCCGCCCGAGCGATTTAGCAGGTGAAGACAAAATATCCCGTTTGACAAGCGGACCTTTCTGGCCTTCACCCGGATTCTTCGCCGGACAGCTTGGCACTGCTCTCATTTGCCTGCCACAACCACATTGGAGAGCAAACGCAGGAGCGGGACTCATGGCTGCCGCCGGGTTTTATCAGGGCTATAGAGATTTCAATAATTTCCAGAAGTGCGAAAGTAACTGGTATAGAGCTAAGTATTCTGGTTGTTTGGCGCTGGATGCAGGCATGGTTGCTTCCAGCGGAATTCACTTTGCCAAGTTTGGACCTAAATGGCTGGCACCGGCTTTGATGCTTGGTACAGTTGTTGCCAGGGCAACTGTTGACATGGTGGACTTTGCATTGAAATGATCTTTTGTCGAGCACGGTTGCTGTCGATAAACTGTCTGCTTCTTCACTGTATTCTTGAGTGTAGAATAACCGCAGTTATATCTGATGGCGAGCGCATTCGCTTTTGATGGGTTCAAAGCAACGTTCGAGTGATGAGTGTGGAGACCTTCACGATCAACGAGTTCTATGGGATGGTTTGGTCCGGTTGATTCAGTTCAAGAATCAACCGGAAGAACTATAAATTTGGTCATTTTCAGACCTCTTTGATCATTTTCGGCACAAAAAACCTAGCCGTAATCGACCAACATTCTCTTTGACAGCAAAGCGCTACATCTCCAGATGACACTCAACAAGTTCAGCCAATTGATGATCACTACAAGACTTCTGTTGAGAGACAGCTTAACCATCCTCTTCCCCGTGATGAAGGGGCGTGTTCTCGTTGTGCTGAATTACAATTTCTGTTCAAGTATGAGCGACTGATCTGTATGATCAAACCATAGTAGCTTGTGTTTGAGCTTTGGAAATTCCACCTGAAATGCACAGATCATTCTCTGGCATGAAAGTGGCTCGATGTAAAAGAGCGTCTCGCTATTATCGAGTAGATCCGGTGTGACAGGATATCGATTGCCGAGTTCATCTTCGATGTAAAGGTGGATCGAGTTAAGTCGTCTATGGGTGCGGTTAGTTATGTAACCGTCAACTCTCATAATTTTCCCACCGAGCCCGTCTTTGACGATCTTCGTTTCAATGGTCTCAAATTCTAAGCCTGGCAAACTTACCGGAGGCTTCTTCGGAGTGGGACTGGTTGCTCCTTCCACGAGCATGTCGGCATCAATTGCCATTTGAAATTCGTCGCCGGGCTCAAGTACAGCAACGGGTCCTCTCGACCAGAGTGCGTAGCCTATACCGCCAGTGCAGCCCAGGGCAGCACCGCCGGCGATATTATAGCCGTGCATGGCTATTGTGCCTCTCAAACCGAAAAGCTGGTAGGCCACGAGCGTACCGAGCGCTGCACCTCCGGCGCCATGGGCCGCTATGCGTCCCAATCCTCTCAGTTTAGACTTGGTGGTAGATGGTTTGAAGTTGTTCGCTTCCGCCTTGAAAGCAAAGGATCTGCCATCCGGTGTCTTAAAAGAGTCGAACTTCAATTCAAGATGCCCCGGGCGGCCAACTCTGCGGGGAGCTACTATTGTGGATACCTTCCCGTGAAACTCGGTTCCTTCCGGTATAACTTTGCTGTCATCAATGTAGATGTCTTCGGTGGTTTTTGCTGTGATTTCCTCACCCACCTGAGCCGGGCGAAGATTACCCTCTTCATCGCGAATCTCTTGCCGCATGGAAGGCAATGGAATCGTCGCCAACTTCAATTTAAAAGGCGTGCCGCTTGGTACGCAATAGGTCACTCCGCCCTTGAGCGTCAGTGCGCCAGGCTTGGAGGCGTCGCCAGTGCCTGAGCCTCCCGATTTCGACGGCTGCCCCGCGCCCGGTCCCGAAGACGGAGGTATTTTCGACCCGGGAACTACGGCTGGTGTTGCAGGTGGTGTCACCGTGGAATAGGGAATGCTGCGGGCAATTTGCTTTCCGGAAGCAGACGGCACCGCGTCGTTTTGCGATGCACTGTTATGAGATTGCCTCATATTGGGAATACCGTCGAGCACTCTTTGCACGTCCGGAGCCGCAGGAGCAGATGTGCCTTGATCAGACCGGTCCCAGTTGTCGGTTTCATCGGCTGCAACCACCGGTAGTATCACGGTGCTCGCAATCGACAGGATGATTAGTGTCAGCGACAGTGCGCATCGGAAGGGTCTCGCTGGATTCTTGGTCGATACCATTCTTGAGCACCTCTTTCAATGTACACTTTGCAACCACGGTGAACAGATCGCATTTCACGAGTATATACGAGAGTTCTTCAATCTTGAAGACTAACTCGTATAACGCGTCGCGGTCTCGAGACTTTGTGAACAACGATCCATAACCAACGCAGCCTGTTTTGCCGGCTGGAGCCCGTTTCCGGACAATACCCGAATCTCGCGCGAACACCTTTCAAGAGTGATACTTTTTTGACTTGACAATCCTTGTGGATATGAGCCCTGGATGATGTAGTCATGTGCAAAAAAATATACCGCGGGTGGAATGTTTTCTACTTGACCATATCACCGGTGACATTCTTTCTCGAAAAAGATACCATCCCCGATGTCGTCAAGTGCGGTGTGGCTGATGAATATTGCGAAAGACTTCTCGCGGCTTCCGGAGCACGTCACTCGCCTTGCGGAGCAAGCCGCACGGCTTCCCGTGTTCTAGCGAACGTAGTCGACGTTCATCTTGTGCAGCGCTTCGCCAACTTCTGCTGCAGACTTAAAGCGTTCTTCCAGCTCAATGGCGGTACACTTCGCCACAATGGCGTTGATTTCACCGGAAAGGATTGGTGATACTTCTCGCGGATTTGCCTGGCTGATTGGCATCGGTTCCTCACCTGTCAGCAGAAAATGCAGCGATGCCCCCAGCGCGTAAATGTCGCTTTGCGTGGACGGGTGTCCGCGGAACTGTTCCGGAGAAATAAATGAATGCTTGCCGACTATCGTGCGGGTAGCACTCGACTCAAGCTGTTGAGCCACATCGAAATCAATCAACTTAATGTGGCCGTCTGGCATCAATATAATGTTCTCCGGTGTAAAGTCGCGGTGAATAACAGACGGTTCCTGCTTGTGCAAATGATCAAGCACTACTGTCATTTGAAGAGCCATCGTGACCACGTCTGCCTCTCGAAGAGGTCCATTCTCTCTCACTATTTGGCGCAAACTTCTCCCTGGTACGTGTTCAAGCACCAGATATGCGCGATGATCATCAACGAACAGGTCTAATAACCGAACAATTTGAGGATGAGACAATCGACTTAGCAAGCCAGCTTCGCGTTCGATTCTGTCAAACGCGCGCTTGCTCACCTGCAGGCTCGCTTCCGCCGGCAAGACAAATTCCTTGAGCACCACGCGCAGTGCCTGCGCATCATTGGTCGTGTTGATGCATTCGGCCAGATATGCCGTTCCCTGACCGCCGGCACCGAGTTGGGAGACAATTCTATAACGTCCGTTACCCACCAGGGAACTGCTATTCAGCGCATCGTCACGAAGGCGCTTCGGCGAAGAAGACAGCACTTGCAACCAGAGTGATGTGTGACTATCTGGACGAACAGGGTTCATGGCGTCTTGCAATCGCAAATCTATTCTCTCCACCGGGAGAAATTGCTTGACCGCGCCGAGGAATCGTCGACGGTGATCGCCCTGACTTATTCCGTCCAGTCTCATTCTCAGCAACGGCTTCATGCCGTCATCGTCCAAGAAGGTTATCCAGTCTTCATATAGAGGGAAAGGACTATCCTTGGTCCTTGTAACGGTGGATACTCCTATCCTGGCCCACGAGACTCCGGGCGAAGCTTTGTCTCCAAACCAATGCACGTGATACATCCGATAGCCCTTGGGGCTGAGAGCAACGTGAGTAGGTTGGCACCACGCGTAAATCAGTAGCGACATTGGAATTAGCGACGAGAGCAAAATTAATACCAGCAGAGGAGCAATGTTATGAAACAGGCACATAGAGGCCAGAAACAACAACATCGTTCCTATTTCAGTGCGCTTACCTGCAACCTTTAACATCTCGCGCAGTTTTCGAGCGTAGCTTCTGGCCGGTGAGTAAGGAACGATTATTTCATCGAATCGCTGCCCGTCAAACAGGCGATACGACATGAAGTATTTGTATGCCAGCGATGTATCCAGAGGCGATTTCATTTAGAGCCTCTCTGAATCTTAATCACGCTTGTTCTGTCGGTGTGTTCAAGTTGGGAAAGGCGCCCCTGGACCATCTCACACGTGGATAAACGCTTAATCGGATCTGCCGCCGTAAGATCGGCGATCAATTCGTCCATCTGCAAAGAAACATCCGGGCTAGCGTTGCGGGGATGAGCCACAGTCAGAGCTTCAGGATCCTTTCCTGTAAGCAAGAAGTAGAGCGTTGCACCGAGGGAATAAAGGTCGCTAGCCGGTACAGCTCTGCCACGAAACTGTTCCGGTGCCATGTATGCTTGCTTGCCGATGAGCGTGCCTGTGGCAGTGCCGATGAATTCGTTTGCTGCTCCGAAATCGATAATGTACAGCTTTCCATCATTGCTCAACACGATGTTATCAGGGCTAACGTCTCTATGAATTATTGGTGGCTCTTGCTTGTGCAAATAGTCGATAATTCCGGCGATGACGGCAGCCCATTCAATAACGGTATCTTCCGGTCGGGGACCTTCCAACGCAATGTATTGGCGCAAACTCTGGCCTGGAATATATTGCAAGACAAGGTAATCGCGCCCGCTCTCCACGAAGTGGTCATAAATTTTGGCAATACGAGGATGCTGCAATTTGATCAGGAATCTCCCTTCCCTTTCAAACATTATTTTCGCTTTTTCTAATGTTGCTTCATCTGCAGTGGAGGGCACCACCATTTCTTTCAGCACAACCTGCTTATTATCTGCAGTCTTCGCCAGGTAAATAGCGGATAATCCTCCGGCGGCAATCTGCGAAAGAATTCGAAATTTGCCCCGTTGCAGAGCTGTTCCAGCTTGAAGAGGAACAAAATTAGTTGCGGTAAATTGGCAGCGAAGTTCGTCTTCCCACATAGCGGTCAGTGACGCTCGCTCAGCAATTGTCGGTCCCGAAAGAAGTTTGCGCCGCAATTCGATAAGCTCCGGTGCCATAACGGCGGTACTGCCCCACCGTTTGCTCGCTTTGAACATTGTGTCTAAAGCACCGATAGACAGATCTGACAGACACACGCGAGCATATCCACCCGATCCGAAATGGAAGACCATCCACCGAATTTCCGATTGTTGATCTTTGCCGAAGTCCGGCTCTTCCGATTCCAATGCGATGGCTCCAATGTCCGTCCAACGACGCCACAGCCTTGTGCGAAGTTGAAGCAGCAAATGAAGAGGGAATATTATTCCCTCCTTTCGCATAATTATTTTGTCTTCTTTGAGCAAATAAGCAAGATAGAAACACAAGAATGGCCCGAAACAGAAATAGAGCAGGGCTTCGAAGATTGCAGACAATTGAAAGTTAATGAGCAACAGAGCCGTGCGCACTATCAAGGCAACAAGACTTATGCCTCCCAATGCGCAGAAAAGAGTCACCAGCCAGGACGGACCGGGGCGATAGGTAACGACAAGCTCGTTCTTGCTCAATACGTGCCTGCTTATTCGGCCTTACCAAACGCCTATAATATGCCCCGTAAACGCTCCGTTTTCTAACGTTATTCTCTAACCAGCCTCACTTTGATATAACCAAATGGTCGCAATCCCGACGGATTGCGTCCTGGTCACCAATTTCGTGACGCTTAGATTACTTGAAGTTGGCGAACTTAAAAGTCCCGAACTTCCTGAGCACACAAACATTCTACCGCAAAAGAAGGGTAAACTGACACGATGTCTAAGCACCTCCCTTGCGAGAACGAGCGCAAGGAGCCAATTCCACCAGCTCTGGCCGATTATTTTGTCGTTCTATCCGCTCTAGCTGCCATTCGCGGCTGAAACCACGAGTTTAGTGCCACAGTTTCAATCTTAAGCGCGCCCTGCGGCCCTGCGGCATCCGGGCGCCTCGTCCGGGCTAGAGCGAGTGCCTATTTTTGCTGGCTTCACCGCCAATGGGGCTGTCCGCCAGGGTCCCCCAATACGTTCGTGAACAGGGGCTGCAGGCGGGGCACCATTGGTGTTAACTGTTTAGACTATCGACTACCGCAGCTACACAAAAATAGACCTGTGTTGGCAAACTCACGAAAATTGTAAGGGTGCAACAAATGCCTCCCGGTGAGGCCTACGGATTGATTGCTCAAGCAAGATGCTTAAAAACCGAACAGGTGAATCCTCGTTCTTGAAATAATCCCGAAAGGGCGAAAGTCAACCATTTCTGGTTGACCCTCCCTTGTTTCCCCGGTCCCGCAACCGGTAACAAAATTACTCCGAGTAGAGACGGCTGTCTTCTCGGATGCACTCAATCTATCGGGGTCTCGTGGAAAAAATGTGAAATCACCTGATCGACTTGATTCCATTGTGTACCTCATCGTGTAAGCTTTCGCTGTCCTGAATATAATGAGAACTGAGGAATTTTTTATGCCGCGCGAAATAAGAGAAATTAAGGCGCTTATATTCGATATGGATGGGGTAATTGTTGATTCCGAGCCTCTTCATCTCCTCGCCTATCAGGAACTCTTCCATGGGTATGACATTTCGTACAACGAAGAAGAGAATCGTGAATTCCTCGGCCGTAAAGACATCGAGATGGCTGGCGTTTTAATTGATCGTTACACATTGGCGTACACTCCGGCAGAACTGGTTAACGCCAAAGAGCAGGTCTTAGCTCGTCTGCTTACGGAAAAGGGAGTGGCCCGCCCGGGACTCTATGGCATTCTTGAAGCAGCGCGTTCCTGCGGACTATTGATGGCGGTGGCCTCATCCGCAACACTACCGA
The DNA here is from genome assembly GCA_021732565.1 of Candidatus Obscuribacterales bacterium. Taxonomy (GTDB): domain Bacteria; phylum Cyanobacteriota; class Vampirovibrionia; order Obscuribacterales; family Obscuribacteraceae; genus JAKFUT01. Next base: position 7,649 of record JAKFUT010000341.1, on the reverse strand, counting down.
CAATTGAACTCGTTATGGATACGCTAAAAATACGTGATTACTTTCACAACTTGAGTTCCGGCGATGAAGTTCCTCGAGGCAAGCCAGCTCCAGATGTTTTCTTATTGGCCGCAGAACGATTGGGCGTACATCCTTCTAATTGTCTGGTCATTGAAGACACTTTAAACGGACTACGTGCCGCCCTGGCAGGAGGAATGTATTGCATAGCAATTCCTTGCGACGCCACACGGCATCAAGATCATTCGCAAGCGGATCTAAGACTTGCCAGCCTTGAAGAAGTAGACCTTGGTCCCATGCTCAGTGCAACTGCAGCCAGTCTGCCTTCATAATTATCGCATTGGCGAGTCAACTAACAAGACACAGTAACCACTGTGAACACAGCGAGTTCAAACGGTTCTCGTATGTGCCACCGCAATACTTGACGATAGAAGAGTTGAAACGGACCCTTTTTGCTCGAAATACTTCCATTGAAACGCAATAACTGCAGCGAATTACTAAACCAGCTGTCGCGATTTTCAATGCGCACTAATTAACTAGTTCACGCTGAAACTTGTGAGCAATTTTCAGGTGAACTTACCAACAGCAACCCGTCAGTTCGATCACTTCGCCGGATCAGGAGTGCCCCATCCCGGGGCAGATTTCCGTGGCTAACTCTTTTCCGACTCGAGAACTAATTTAGCTTCGTTGAGCGCCTTTTTTCTGCTTTCGTTAAGCGAAGGATACTTCAGTTTGAGACCTGCAAGTGTCTCGCACAGAATTTTCGAAACGAGCAAGCGCATGTTTGCTTTGCTGTCGGCAGGAATTATAAACCAGGGCGCCCACTCAGTGGATGTATTGTAAAAACAATCTTCGTAGGCGCTGATGTATTCGTCCCAATGTTGCCGTTCGGCAACATCTCCAGTTTCGAACTTCCAATTTTTCTCAGGCGTCACTATGCGGCTCAAAAATCTTTTCTTTTGCTCTTCTCTGGAGACGTTCAGGAAAAATTTCAGCACAACAATCCCGTTGTTCACAAGATATTTTTCGAAGTTGTTGATCTCTTCAAAGCGATTTTTCCAAATGGCCTTCTGCGAGAATGGTGGCAGTTGCTGATGCTCCAGCAGATTGGGATGCACGCGTGTCACTAACACCTCTTCATAGTACGAGCGATTAAAAATTCCGATTCTGCCTCGTTCAGGCAGACGGACCATACACCGCCAGAGATAGTCATGATCGAGTTCTTCAGATGAGGGAGCCTTGAAACTGTAAACCTGGCACCCCTGCGGATTTACGCCGGACATAACGTGCTTGATGGTGCTGTCTTTCCCGGCAGCGTCCATGGCTTGAAAGATGACCAGCAGTGCGTAGGTATTTTGCGCGTACAACATGTCTTGATGGTTGGAAATCGCTTGCACGGATTCTTGAAGTTCGACGCGTGCTTCTTCTTTCGTCATGGTTTTCATCTTAAGGGCAGGATCAAAATCCTTCTTAAGTGAAATCTTCTTTCCTATCGGTACAAGCAGGCGGTCACGCAAAGATTTTTCAAGTGTGTCCATGGTTGGCTCAGGCTCCGCTCCATTAGTGTCACCAGTATAAGCCATGTGGCTATACTCTCGATTACAGGGAATAACTTTGGAGAGCATTTTTTGGAGTAGACACGAAGCATGAAGGGCGAGATCGCTCCCGGTGCCATCATTGAAGACCGGTATGAGATCGTAGGCCACATCTCGGTGATGGAGGTAGGGGAAGGGTCTTTGAAGGTCTTGAGCTAGAACTCGGTCGACAGTAAGTTCAGGTTAAAGGAAATCGAAACACGAAGATGAGCCTAAGACGCACCTCAATCTGATTTATTCACCGCCGGTGGCGCCTCAGACGCACAACCAGAGGAATTCTCGTCTGGCGAGTTCGGGGCGATTCGATCAAGTAGCCTCAACACGATGCCGTTCAGAAGCCCGAATTCGCGATTTGTAGCTCTTATCTTCTGGTAGGCACTACGTAATTCTTTTATGACCAGCCCATGGTTAAAATCTCTGGTGAATCTTATACGTCGTAATAAGGTGTCCACTTTTCCAAAGAGCTGATCTTCGTCTTGCCCTTTTGGCATTGGCTTTTGTTTGTCAACTACATTTCTGGTTCCTCGGGAGCATTCATAGGCAACGATTGCCACGGCTTGTGCGACATTCAAAACGGAGAACTCAGCACTGGTCGCTACGCAAGTAGTACTGTGACACCGCTCCAACTCATCAAAGGTCAATCCATTTCGTTCATTGCCGAAGACCCACGCCACATTATTTTGTTGGGCAATTGTTCGGGACTCTGAACAAACCTCAGTGAATTCCAGTGGTTCCACGGCCCGAAAACGAGCGGAAGTGGTCCCCACAGCGAATGAAACATCTGCCAGAGCTTCGCTTAAATTATCGAATACACGAGCCCGCGTAATCAGATCGTAAGCACCGACTGCCATCCATTTGTCTTCTTGTTCCAGAAAATCGACCGCAGGCAAAACCAACCGCAGGTCGGTAAATCCAAAGTTCTTCATTATCCGCGCTGCCGCGCCGACATTGCCCGCTTCCGAGGGACGAACCAGAACAAACGCCATACTTTCCGGGAACATGATGTGCCCTGCAAGGGTCTACCAACAGTATCAAATTATGTCACGGCGCGAGATTTAGCCCCGTAGTGTGGACAATTGTTTTGACGGTCTGCTCAAATGTTCTTAGAATAGCTTATAGCATCCCACGCATAAGCAGCGCAAAGGGCGCTACAGAAACAGGAAGCCCATCATGCCGTTCAAAGCAAGAAGCCTTTGGTGGGTTTCTTCGCTTACTGGAGATGAACATGAGCAAGTTACTAATTGTCGAAGATGATTTTGTTCAAGCTGAGGGGCTCAGATATATTCTGGAAGATGCAGGTCACGAAGTAACAGTAGTGCCAGACGGCCAGGCGGCGTTGCAAAAGCTCGAAGTTGACAATCAGTTTGGAGCGGTTCTTTCTGATGTAATGATGCCGGGAATTTCGGGATACGATCTCTGCAAAAGGATCAAGACGGACTACAAGCACGTGCCCGTTATTCTGGTCACAGCGTTGAGCGAACTGAAAGATTTGATTGGCGGATTACTTTGTGGTGCTGACAACTTTATAACAAAGCCCTACGAACCGGAGGAACTCCTCGGTCAGATTGCCAGAGTAGTGGCCAATCAGGAGAAACCGGGGGCGCCCATTTGCGACCCGACCACCGGCGTCTGCCTGATTGACAACAAGTTCATGATGAATATGGATCGCCGCCGAATTCTCGATTGGTTGGTGTCAACGTTCGATGAATTTCTCAAAGCCAGAGAAAAACACGGAGAGGCAAGGCTGGAAGAGAGGCGTCGCAGGATTGAAGAGCGGGAAAAGCGGCTAACTGCGATCGTAGCCGGTGTAATTGCAAAACTTGAGAAAAGCGATGAAACCCTTTCTCATGTCATAGAGAAAAACCAGTTGGGTCACCAGCAAAAGATAGAGCTGGAGAATGCCCGGCGCAGCTGCCGAGAAGCTCTGGAGTGCGTGCGTAAGGAAAAAGACACTGCACTTGTATAATGGAGTCTGAGAAGACAGCCGGGGGATCAGGACTTGAGGAAAGGTTGTGCTGGCCAGGGGATGGCACTGGCCGTTTTGCTGACGCTCAGTGTTCTTCCATCGATTCCTCAAAACACGGTTATGATGTCTGGCCCGGGCGATCCAAACCAAATGCAAGCTTATCAGCTGATGCAGCAAGCCATGGGCAAACTTCAATCCAAAGATGCTCGCGGTGCCAAACCCTTACTGGAACAGGCGGTGCGGATGTGGCCGGCGATGCCCCATGTGCACTATTATCTGGGCTTTTGCCACAACGACCTGGGCGAGTATGCCCTGGCCATACCTGAATTTCAGCAAGCGATACAGTCAGACCCGCAGCGAGTAGACTGCATGATCAATATTGCTACTTGCTACCAATCGACGGGGCAACCAGGCGAAGCAGCGAATTGGTATGAACGCTACCTGCAGCAAAAACCCGGATCTCCCAGAGCTGGACAAATTAAAAGCCTCATTCCTGCTTTGCGCACTCAGGCGAAAAAACTTGGTGCCACAGGAGGTGGTCCACCGGGTGCGGCTCTGACAGGTAATCAGACGGAGCCTGATTACTTCTCTTCTATTCTCATCGGCGGGAAGTCGCGCAGATGGTTGCCTCGAAAACTTCCATTGAAGGTTTATATCGCCAATGGTATCAACGAATTACAAGTTGCCGTGGCGGGTTTCAAGCCTGACTACAACTACATTCTTGCTGATGCGATGAATACTTGGCTCAATGCATCTGGAAATAGACTCGCAGTTCAGTACGTGACGGACCCCTCGCAAGCGGATATCGCTTTCTTTTGGACAGACAATCCCAATTTTTATGCGGCCATGGGGCAGATAGAGCAAGGAACTGCGTTTCGTCAGGAGCAAGAACTCCCTGATGGATCTGTGGAAATTGTTCGCGCCAGTGTCACTTTACTGATAAATGATCGCAATGGCGGCGGTGCGCTGAATAACACACAAATGGCAAGGGCCTGTCTACATGAAATAGGTCACGCACTGGGTCTGGCAGGGCATTCCATGAATCCAGCGGATATTATGTTCTACAGTGAATTGGCCAACGCGCAACCTGTTCTCAGCGAACGTGATCAGCGAACGATCTCGAGACTCTATCAGAATTATCCTCAGCTGCGCCGGTAATTGGCCTTTTCAACTCGGCTTGCGACTCCAACCGGATTAGCGGGGTACGGTTTCGCCGCCCCATTTTGTACGCGATTTTAGAGTTGTTCTTACCAGTGTCTTCAGTTCTTCAATATCGATGGAGTTCGCCAGCTTGCGCCACAATACCTTGCGTGGTTTGTGCCACAGTCCGAGTGACAACTTCTTCCTGCGCAGCAAAGCAAGCGCTTCCTCCCGCCAGAGTAGCTGACACAAAATATACGGATCAACTTCAAAGTTCAGCCGCGCCGGCCAGATTTCATCTAGATAAGGGTGCCCATTACGTAACCCGGCGACCATCAATCCCCAACAGGGTGGCACGAGTTTGACCGCGTTTTCCACATGCTTTTCATCCACCACCAGTGTCAACTTATCAAACACCTTGTTGTAAGCGAACTGCTGAGCGGGCAATCGATCGAGATTGTCTTTTGCGCTTTTGATTTCGTATCCGTGTAGTTTGCCATTAACTACAGCGACATCCATGCGAAAGGCACCTTCCATAATACCAAGCTCGTCTATGACCAAACTGTCCGGCTCATTGGCACACAGCTTTGGTATTTCAAACTGATGAAGAATAGCTCTGACGTCTGCGTCTTTCATGAGGGGATGTTTTCATGGAGGAGATCATTCGGTACCACATGCAGTATTATATCCGTCAGTGTGCTCTACGCAAGGCCGAATTTATCGGGCGAGATTCATTTTGGTGACTTGGTCGCCACCGCGGTGCGCAAAAGAAAGCGCGCCCCGTATTAAGTGGCAATCGAGTGAAAAACGTTTCGGCTCAACACCTTACCAGTAACGGCATCAATAACCCAACATACTCGTTCAAGATCATATCCCTTATACTCGAACGAAAGTGCCACTACATGTTTGCCCACCGGAATAATCTGCAAAGATTTCGTCTCTTGTTGGTCCAACGGATTTGATAGCAGCACTCGCCTTACCAAAGTCCCGCTCGGATCAATTTTGATGATCGCGCACGGTCGCAGCTCCACATCTAGTTCAAAGCTATAGAGCATCCCATCAGCATCGAGGGTGAGTCCACACGCTGACGTCAAACCCTGTTGAAGGAAGTTCCCGACCGGCTGCCAATCACCATTCCCCAGCTTCCTTGAGTATAGAACCACGTGCCCCGCCATGTCACTCAGGGCATATAACTGCTTACTCTTCTCATCAAGGCAAAGCCCGACACAATGTCCCGGCGTTGCCCCCGGGTCAAGGTTAGCCCAAGTGCCCCTCGATACAATTTCAGCCCCTGTAAATTCAGTGATGCAGAAGTCGTTTCCACCATCGTACGTCAGGGTACCTCCCAGTGGACCAAACAAATCGCGATCAAATTCCACCACTTTTCTTACGAGCCGATCAGGCGCGAATTCGGCCACAGACGGCTTGAAATCGCCATCATGAACATCTAGCGTAATTGCTTTGAAACGCAAGTTCTTTAGTTCCGGCTGTGCATCAGAAATGGGCTGCGGCGCGGCAGTTGGGCGCGATCTTTCGCTTTCGCACTGTGTCACAGGGTTGGAGAGCTTCGCCTGAGCGGCTCTAATATAATGGGCTTCAAGTGGAAAAGCCGCCAGCACCTGAGGAAGTTCAGCGAAGCCATCAGATAAAGGGGAAGACCTGAGTACCGAGGCCCGAACTCGAAGCAGACGGGCGATTCTGTGGTCTAATAACAAATCTTTGATTTCGGCCTGCTGTTCAAGCGCACTGATCAGAATTGGTTTAAGGTAAATCGCAGAGGGAATTGAAGCGTCGAGCATTTCTACGCTTTTATTGCACAGCTTGTCGGCCTTGATGTAGTTCTTTTGACATCTATTGATCGAAACGAGTTCCTGCCAGAGACCCACAAGCTCTGGATTTTCCCCTCTACACCACAACTGCAGCAATCGAATTCCTTCGTTTGCATGAAACTCGGCCTCTGAGAGTTTGTCTTGTTTTCGACAGATCTCAGCCAACAAAAGGTGCAAGCTTGACAGTTCGGACGGTCCCAATTCGACGTCTAACAAATGCTTGTTTGCCAGAGCCTCGGCTTCCTTCAGTTGTCCTGTCGTTTGCTTCGCCCATAATAAACACCCAAGGGTAAGAATAGACCGTTGTCCAGAAATGCAACCCACGGCCGAATCCCTGAGGTTATGCGCCATGTAGCCCGTCGGATCGTCGCACTTCTTCAACTCGAGGGATGTCTTCAGCAAATACACCGCGTCAGCAATGTCGTAAAAGTGAACGGAGCACCAGGTTAAGACCATCGCCAGCAAAAGCAGTGAGAAAGGTAGAACAACTTTGGTAAGCATGAGACCAGCTATAAAATGTCAGCAGTAATAACTGAATCAAGGATATTAGCAGCGAACCAAAACGTGTATGTGCGAATACCTCTTGACAGGACAACTGCCCGTTCGGCCTGGTTGCCTTCAGCCCACTTCTCCAAGATTAAGCAAAGAGTTCCGCGTATCTGCATTCAATTTGGGGGGCGATCGCCCATATGGCAGCCACAGAATCTATGCGAAGACCAGTTGTGCATACTGCGTAGACCAAAAGAGCTATCAACCGATATGTCAAACTGCGATTCCAATGCCGACTGGCTCCCTCACTGCAAGACTGCACGCCTATTCGGTAGAATGCATGGTTGCGAACATACGAAGAATTTCGACTCATCTTCAAAACGTGAACACTCTTCTGTACTTGCAGTTATCCCTAATCCTATTCGGGGCGGGCTTGCAGGACCGTGAATACCATGGAATAAATACGCATCCGTTTACGAAACAGAATGTTGTCTATACCGCTATGTTATGATCAAAAGCCTAAATTTACGGCAGGTGTCGCCAAGCGGTTAAGGCCCTGGATTGTGGTTCCGGTATGCGCGGGTTCGAATCCCGTCATCTGCCCTCTTTTGAACTTCGGATGCTGACGATGTA